>WBUQ01000181.1 GCA_008933635.1 Desulfobulbaceae bacterium
TGCTGTAGGTCTTGAAGAGGACGAACCGGTTGCCGCGCAGGACCAAGACCTCCAGCTGGCTCGACTCCTTGAAGATCCGGATGAAGATCGGCGCGCCGAGCGCAAGGGCCTTTTCCCGCAAGGCCTGGCCAATCTCGGGGGTCATCCGGGCCACCACCTCCTGGGACACCTCGCTGGTCGGGATCCGGGCGGCGGCGCCGGCGGCAGCGGGAGACATTGCCACGGCGGCAGTCATCAGCAGCAGGAAGAACAGGGGGCGGCAGTGAGGCCGTAGCAGCATCGGCGCATTCTCGTATCGGGCTGGGACGCGGTTGGGGAACGGCTCGCCTGAACGGCGACCATCCGTAACGCTGTCAATAGAGCAGAAATGCGGGAAAAAGTCCAGCGGCAAGAGAGTTGCCGGGGGATTGCGGGCTGCCCTGTCCGTCCGTCAGAACGGGACCTTGAACGGCTGCCCCGGTTCCTCGATCATCTCGCTGCCGGTTGAGCGCTCAAGGCCGAACATCGCCAGGATGTGGTCGTCCATGCACAGCCGGTAATCATCCGAGGCGATGATGTCGGCCGAGATCGGGTTGATCAGGCGGGTGGAGATATACATCGTGCGATTGGTGTAGGAAACGGTGCCGACCAGGACGGCCTGGGCCTTCTGGCTGCCGGACAGCTTCTTCAGCTCGCGGCTGAGGATGGTCTCGCCGGACTGCTCCTCGATCGTCATGCTGCCGGCAAGCTTGATCTCCTTGACCGCATAGCCGAGCTGGACCAGCCGCGAGGCGATGTGTTCCTGCATGGTCCGGCCGAACTGGGAGGTCTGCCGGAGGTTGTTGTTGTCGACGAAGGTGGTGACCACCACCGGCATCTGCGGGTTGCGGGGCTGCAGCGGCGGCAGGGCCCTCTCGGTGAGGTTGTCGGCGATGCGGTAGGAAAACGCGATCAGGTCGGTTTCTGCCCCGAGCAGGGACTCGAGCCGGGTGCAGTTGAACCGGGCGCAGCCGGAGAAAGCGGCGACGAAGGCAAGCAGCAGGAAGGTTCGGACAATCATCGCGATCATGGTCGCGCTCCGTGGTCAAAGGGTTGGTCTGGCAGGACGGCGCCTGCGGTCAGATGTCGGCGTCGGGTTTTGCGGTTTCCGGCTTCACCTCCAGCGGGGCCGGCTCGATGACGGTCCTTTCCTGCTCCGGGATCACGATCGACTCCGGCGGGGTCTGCATGTCCGCCTCCGCACTGTCTGCCGGCGCCATCTCTGTCATCGCAGCCTGCTGCTTCCGGGCCGGCTGGTCGATGGCGGCGGTCGGGCCGGTGAGCTGGATGATGCCCGGCTGGGCCATGTTTTCCTGGTACTGCCAGAAGTCGTCGTCGTTGATGTAGTAGATGTCCGAGGTCCTGAAGACGTAGCGGCCGGCGTTGACGATCGACGTGGTGATCAGGATCTCGTAGTGGCCGTAATCGGTGTAGGCTGAATTGACGAGATCGAGCAACCCGCCACCGGCCAGGGCGATCAGTTCATCAGGGGCCTCGCGGAGAACGAGAACGGCGGCCGAGAGCATCGTGAAGGTGCCGGGGAAATACGAGCGGATGCGCGTGCCGCGGTGGTAGACCACCTGGACCTTGTAGTTGACCGTCAGGGCCCGTTCGTCGGGCGTGCTGCGTGTCTGGATACCGTAGTTGACCAGGTTGGTGATCAGCAGGTCGCGGAAGGCCTCGTTGAAGGTCGAGGTCTGGTTCGGCTGGCAGGGTGTGGCGTCGTCGCCGCAGGTCTGCTTGACGAAGACCGGGGTGTCCAGGTAGTCGTAGACGACGAGTTCCCGGTTGAGACGTGATGCCACATCGCCGGCCAAAACGCCCCAGTGCTCGACCGCCTGCATCTTGCGCTGCTGGGTGAAGGGGTGGGTGGTCGGACCGGGAATCCGGCTGCAGCCGGCAGCGAGGACGAGCAGGACAAGCGGGATGAGGCGGATCGGCATGGAGGTCTCCTGAAGGAAGCGATGTTTTCCACTCTATCGGACAACGGGCGGAATTCTGAAGGAAAAAAACACACTGACGAGACATTTCGGCCCGGACCGACCGATCGGGCCTGCGTCACTCTCCCCTTGCCTTGATGCCGGCCAGTGAGTAGTGTCAGTTGCAGGTGACGACAACTTTTCTTCCCTCTCCACGGCCGGCTGGCATCCCATCATGTCCCTCGATCTCCATATCCACAGCACCTTTTCCGACGGTTCGCTGACTCCGTCGCAGGTGGTGGGCCTGGCGGGCCGGCGCATGCTTACGGCCATCGCCCTCACCGACCACGACACCGTCGACGGTTTCGGGCCGGCGCAGGAGGCGGCCGACGGCCAGCCGCTGGAGGTGATCGCCGGCCTTGAGATCAGCGCCCTGCACCAGGGGACGGCGATGCACATCCTCGGCTACCTGATGGATACCGGCGATCCCGGCCTGCAGGCCATGCTGTCCCGCCTGCAGCGCGGCAGGGAGGAGCGCAACGCCGAGATTCTCCACCGTCTCGAAAGGCTCGGTGTCATGGTTGACAGCGAGGAACTGCGGCGCGTTTCAGGCGGCGGCCAGACCGGCCGGCCGCATATCGCCCGGCTGCTGGTGGCGATGGGGGCTGTCGGCAGCATGATGCAGGCCTTCGAAAAATACCTCGGCCGCGAAGGCCTCGCCTACATCCCCCGGCCGGTGCCGACGGCCGAAGAGGCGATCGCCGTGCTGCGCGCCGCCGGCGGCATCAGCGTCCTCGCCCATCCCCAGCAGATGGATCCGGGACTCGACCGGTTACCGGACCTGTTGCATGCCCTGGTGGAGATCGGCCTTGACGGCGTCGAAGGCTACTATCCGACCCATTCGCAGAAAGCCCGCCGGAAGATCATCGCCGCGGCAGGAATCCATGGGCTGGTGATCACCGGCGGCAGCGATTTCCACGGCGATATCCGGCCCGGCACAACCCTTGCCGGCGGCGGCAATGTCAAGGTGCCTGATCATCTTCTTGAGCTGATGAAGGCGCGTGTCGCCGGCAGGTGATGCGGTCCGGTCGATGTCCGGTCAGCCGCTGCAGGCGCCTCTCTGCTCGCCATGGTGTGCGGGCAGGCGAAATTGTCAGTGAGTGTCCGTCCGGTTCTGCGGTTTGTGTTTCCCTGGTGAATTATATAGAATGACCGCTGATGGAGAGCGATGTCAGGCACAGGAGGGGTTTCGTCAGGTGAGGCCGGGACCTGGCCTGGACCCTGCTCGGCCGCTTTCCTGAGATGAAATGCCTGTTCATGTCCGGCTCAGCCGCAGGGGCTGTCGTCTCCCGCTCCGGCATCGCTGACGCAAGCGTGACCGGCAGGTCGAAGCCGGCACATGGCCGGCAGGTTTCCGCCGGTTCGCGAAGTACTTGTGATCCGGTACCGTTGCTGATAGTATCGAAGAGCGTCAAGGAAGTATCATCCATTGTCCATTTCCTGCCGTATGGCTCCGGCAGCTGAATATCGCGTAAAAGGAACACCAATGTACTCCATTCTCATCGTCGACGATGAACCGAATTACCTGATCGTCCTCTCTGAACTGCTGCGGGACGAAGGATACGAGGTCTTTACCGCCGCCAACGGCCGGGAGGGGCTGCAGGTAGTCAGGGACGCCGATCTTGATCTCGTCATCACCGACATGCAGATGCCGGAGATGGACGGCATGCAGCTGCTTCGGGAGGTCAAGGAACTGAACAGGGAGCTGCCGGTGCTGATGATCACCGCCTACGCCCAGGTGGAGAAGGCGGTGGCGGCGATGCAGGCCGGCGCCTTCAGTTATCTCGCCAAACCCTTTTCCAACGACGAACTGATCGTCACCATCCAGAAGGCGACCCAGCATTACTCGTTGGTACGCGAGAATACCCGGCTGCGCAGCGAGATCCGCGGCAGGTCCGGGTTCAGCGGCATGGTCGGCAAGAATCCGCGGATGCTCCAGGTCTATGAGCTGATCGAAAAGGTGGCGCCGACCCCGGCCTCGGTGCTGATCTCCGGCGAGAGCGGCACCGGCAAGGAACTGGTGGCCAAGGCCATCCATATGAACAGCCCGCGGGAGGCCCAGGCCTTCATCACCGTCAACTGCGCCGCCCTGGCCGAAAACCTGCTCGAGAGCGAACTGTTCGGCCATGAGAAGGGAGCCTTCACCGGGGCGGTGGCGATGCGCAAAGGGCGCTTCGAACTGGCCGACGGCGGCACCATCTTCCTCGACGAGGTCGGCGAGATCCCACTGGCCCTGCAGGCCAAGCTGCTGCGGGTCCTCCAGGAGCGGAGCTTCGAGCGGGTGGGCGGTACCAAGACCCTGACCGTCGACGTGCGGATCATCAGCGCCTCGAACCGCGATCTGAAGGAAGAGGTCGTCCAGGGACGGTTCCGCGAAGACCTGTTCTACCGGCTCAATGTCATCCATGTCAACCTGCCGGCACTGCGCGAGCGGATGGACGACATGCCGCTGCTCGTCGATTTTTTCATCGACAAGTTTGCCGGCAGACTGCAGCGGCCAGGCCTGACCATCACCAAGGATGCCCTGCGCCTGCTGATGACCCTGCCCTGGGAGGGCAATGTCCGCGAGCTCGAGAACACCATCGAGCGGGCGGCGATACTCTGTGACAACAACTGCATCGATGCCGAGGATGTCCAGCCGGAATCGGTGAACATGGACAACCATGCGGCCTGGAGCCGGGAGCTGGATCTCCACCAGATCATCCCGGAGTCGGCCTCGCTCAACGACGTCCTCTACGCCGTGGAGGAGAAGATGCTGGTCGAGGCCCTCGAAGATGCCGGTTTCGTCCAGGCGAGGGCTGCCGACCGGCTCGGCATCACCAAAAGCCTCCTCCAGTACAAGATGAAGAAATACGGAATCAAAAAAAAGAAGTAGTCGCCGCTGTTCCCGGCAATCCGCAGATTGAAAAAAGCGAGGACGAACGGTGAAGGCCACATACGAGGAACTCGAAAGGACGGTCGCGGAACTCAGCCGGGAAGTCGAAAAGAGATCCAGATCGGCCGAGATCAACCGGGTGCTGCTGACCATCTCGAGCACGGTCAGCCGGGCGAAGGTGCTCGAGGATCTGTATGTCGCCATTCATGCTGCTCTTGGCTCCGTCATTGACACCACCAACTTCTTCATCGCCCTCTACGACGAGAAGAACGACGCCCTGACTTTTCCCTACTGCGTCGACACCGTCGATTCGCAGTACCCCGATGTCCTCGAACTCAGCCGGAAGGAATCGCTGACCGGCGAAGTCATCCGCAGCGGCCGCCCACTGCTCGCACGTCGGGCCGAGGTTCTGTCCCGCCACAGCAGCAGCGCACTCGAGATCCCTTCCTGCACGGTGGCCGAGGTCTGGCTCGGGGTACCGCTGCAGACCGGCGAGAAAATGATCGGGGTGATGTCGGTGCAGAGCTATACCGACCCGGACCTGTACGACGAGGAGGACATGGAATTGCTCTCATCGGTCGCCGGCCAGGTGGCCCAGGTCATCGAACGCAAGCGCTGGGAGCGTGACCTGAAGGAGAGCGTGGCCTATCTGGAGAGTGTCTTCCGGGCGGCGCCGGTAGGCATCGGGGTCAACGTCAACC
>WBUQ01000020.1 GCA_008933635.1 Desulfobulbaceae bacterium
ATCCCACCCTCGCTGTTGTACATTCTGGCGCATATTCTCCACTTTATTCAACCCTTCGACAGACAGGTTCGCATATGGCAGAAATCAAGAGCACGATGGATATGGTTATGGAACGTGCGGCACGGATGGCCGCCGCATCCGACGTCCAGATCGACAACGAGGATACCAAGAGGACCGGGATGCGCCTGGCGGCCGATTTCCTCAACGGCAAGATTGCCGACCTCGCCGCGGCACTTGCGGAGCAGAACCAGGGAGAACAGGGGGCAATCCGCCGGGGGATGATGGAGACCCTGCTGCGCAATGTCACCCTGCCCCGCGACGAGCAACTGAAGACCACCGGGCTTCTCGCCCTCAAGGCGGTGCTCAGTCTTGCCGGCAGCCAGCTTTCCCCGGTCTGTTCCGAACTCCAGCAGATTCTCGAGCAATACGGCCAGCACAAGGAGCAGACCACCCAGCAGCTTGAAGAGGCGATCAGGGCCCAGCTCGGGCAGCAGATGGCCCGCCGGGGCGGCCAGCCAACCCAGGGTGCGGCCATCAATCCCGCCCTCCACCCGCAATACCGCGAGGAACTGGCACGGATGCTGAGCGATCTCAACAGCCAGTACTCCCAGGCCCTCGAGCAGCGCAAGGAGATGATCAGACAGGCTATCGATCGCCTGCGCTAGGACATGTCCCTGCACCCCCAACACGAACTCCCCCGGCAAGCATCCAAATGAACTATGCCAAACGGATCGACAAACTGCAGGCAATCCTCCGTCGGCAGAAGGTCGATGCCCTGCTCGTTTCCCAACCGGAAAACCGGCGCTATCTCAGCGGCTATACCGGCGGAGACCATGGCATCGGCGAGACCTCGGGCCTGCTCCTGATCCCGGCCCGGGGCCGCGTCCACCTGCTGACTGATTTTCGATACCGGCTCCAGGCCGAACAGGACGTCCCTTGGGCGACCGTGCTGCTCTACCCCAAAGGCCTGCTGAAGCTGCTGCCGCAGTTGCTGCCGGATCTCGGCATCAGCAGCCTCGCCTTTGAAAGCCACTACACCCTGCATGCGACGGCGGCGAGGCTGGGCGAGCTGCTCGGCAAGGCCGGAATCGCAACCGTTCCCCTGAAGGGCGTGGTGGAAAAGATGCGGCTGATCAAGGATGATGACGAGATCGCCTGTATCCGCCGATCGGTGGCTCTCAACGAGGAGGTCTTCCAGGAGATCTTCCCCGCTATCCGCCCCGGGCAGACCGAAATCGAAACGGCGCTGGCAATCGAAGCGGCCATGCGTTTAAAAGGCGCCGAAGGGCCGAGCTTCCCGTCAATTATCGCCTCGGCCGAACGCAGCGCCCTGCCCCATGCGGTCCCATCGGCAATGCAGATCGCAAAGGACCGGCCGCTGACCGTCGACATGGGCCTGATCCTGGACGGCTACTGCTCGGACATGACCAGGACCTTCGTTCCGGGCAAAGCAGATGCAAAATTCCTCGAACTGCACCGTTTGGTACGACGGGCCCAGCTGGCCGGGATGCGGGCGATCAGGGCCGGAGTCAGGGCCAGCAAGGTGGACCGGGCCGCTCGGGCCGTCATCGCCGACGCCGGATACGGCCAGGCCTTCGGCCATGCTCTTGGCCACGGCGTCGGGCTTGCCGTCCACGAAGATCCCCGGCTTTCCGCTCTCAATAATAAACAGCTCAGGGCCGGCATGGTGGTGACCGTCGAACCCGGCGTCTATCTTCCCGGCTGGGGTGGAATCAGGCTGGAAAACATGGTGGTCGTCCGCGAGGACGGCTGTGAGAACCTGAATACTGACTCAACCTGGCTCGACGTATGACCCCATCGCAACCGAAGCACTTCGTCCTCGATACCAACGTCCTCCTCCACAACCCCGAATCGATCACCTCCTTTGATGACAACTGCGTGGTCCTGCCGATGACCGTCATCGAGGAGCTTGACAGCTTCAAACGCCACAACGACGAACTGGGGCGGAGCGCCAGGCAGGTCATCCGCAAACTCGACAGCCTGCGAACCACCGGCTCACTGAAGGACGGGGTGCCGATGGAGAACGGCGGCACGCTGAAGATCACCGTCGAGACCGACGATATCCACGGCACCTTCATGGACATGAGCGTGCCCGACAACCGCATCCTGGCGGTGGCCAAGGCCCTGCTCAGCCAGGGAGAACGGGTGATCTTCGTCTCCAAGGATATCAATTCGCGGCTGAAGGCCGATGCCCTCGGCATCGAAGTGATGGATTTCGAAAAGCAGAAATGCGATTTCGACACCCTCTACACCGGCTGGCGGGAACTGCAGGTCGCCACGGAACTGATCGACCGTTTCCACCGGGAGGACAATCTGGCCATTGAAGGCGGCGATTTCCTCACCAACGAGTTTGTCCTGCTCAAAGACGAGAACAACCCCAAGCACAGCGGTATCGGGCGGGCTGTTTCGCCGCAGCTGCTGGTTCACCTCAACCCCGAATACGACAGCGCCTGGACCATCCGTTCCCGTTCGAAGGAACAGCGGATGGCCCTGGAACTGCTGCTCAACCCTGAGATCAACCTGATCACCATGATCGGCCGCGCGGGAACCGGCAAGACCCTGCTCGCCCTGGCGGCCGGCCTGGAGACGGTCGTCCATCTCGAGCTCTTCGAGAAATTGCTGGTTTCACGGCCAATCATCCCGATGGGTAAGGATATCGGCTACCTGCCAGGCACCAAGGATGAAAAGCTCAGCCTGTGGATGCAGCCGATCTTCGACAACCTGACGTATCTGATGCGACTGCAGCACCGCACCGATGAAGGGACGGTTCAGCAGAAGGTCAACCAGCTGCTGAAGAACCAGGAGGTCGAACTGGAGGCCCTGACCTACATCCGCGGCCGCTCGATACCGAACCAGTTCGTCATCGTCGACGAGGCGCAGAACCTGACGCCGCACGAGGTCAAGACCATCATCTCCAGGGCCGGCGAGAACACCAAGATGGTCCTGACCGGTGACCCGAACCAGATCGACAACCCCTATCTCGACTCTTCATCAAACGGCCTGTC
The DNA here is from genome assembly GCA_008933635.1 of Desulfobulbaceae bacterium. GTDB lineage: Bacteria > Desulfobacterota > Desulfobulbia > Desulfobulbales > Desulfocapsaceae > Desulfoprunum. The sequence goes on from WBUQ01000020.1 coordinate 3,027, forward strand.
CTATGCCGTCGAGAAACTGAAAGGCCACGCCATCTATGGACATGTGACTCTCAGCAAGAGCGAGCGCAGCCCGCTGTCGGCCATTGCCGCCGACTTTTTATAGCATTTTTTCTGATTGGCGGATACCTTAGCCGGCTGGGATCGGTTTCCCGACCCGGCGACTGCTGCCCCGGCTCTCCCGAGGGATCCTGCCGAACCTGACTGTACTGCCCCCTGAACATTCACCGAAACCCGGAACGCACGATGCACCAGATAGTTATTGATGAATTGTCGCCAATGGAGCGGGACAATATCGACTCCTACCTGAAACGAAGTCTGAAACATGGGCCGATGATCGGTCTCTACTGGCTGACTCTGCCGGACGACCTGCTTTCCCCGGTTCAGCACAAACACCAGCCCTGCGGCCCCTTCCATGTAGCCATTGAGGTTGAACGGGACAAAATGCGCTGCGAACTCCTCGTCCGTAGCGAAAGCAACCTGCACTGCCATTGTACCGCCTACGCCACCTCTGCCCAGCGTCAGTTCATTTTTGACTTCATCGACCGGATGATCAAAGAGGAACAGATCCGGGCCTGATCCGCGTGACCCACCAACCCCCCGACACTCTCGAAACGGCCCTGCTGCCGCTGCACGGCCGTTATCGTTTCCAGGAGACCTGACAATGACCGCCATCGACTCGACCGTCCAGTATATCGAAACCGTCTACCGCAGAATGGAGGCCGCCATCGCCGTTGTCCGGCAACGGCTGGGCCGCCCCCTTACCTACACCGAAAAGATCCTCTACGGCCACCTCGACACGCCGCAGGATGCGGAACTGGTGGCCGGAACCTCGTATATCAAGACCAGGCCGGACCGGGTGGCCCTGCAGGATGCGACGGCGCAGATGGCGATCCTCCAGTTCATGCTGGCCGGCAAGGATGAGGCGGCAGTGCCTGTCACCGTCCACTGCGACCATCTGGTCCGGGCTCACAAAGGGGCCGCTGCCGATCTCGCCAGCGCCCGGATCGAAAACCGCGAGGTGTACGACTTCCTCGCCTCAGCCTCCCAACGCTACGGTTTCGGCTGCTGGCTGCCGGGCGCCGGCATTATCCACCAGGTCGTCCTCGAGCGCTACGCCTTTCCCGGCCTGATGATGCTCGGAACCGATTCCCACACCCCGAATGCCGGCGGCCTTGGTGCTTTCGCTTCCGGTGTCGGCGGCGCCGACGCGGTCGACGTGATGGTCGGCATGCCCTGGGAGGTTCTTCATCCCCGGGTCGTCGGTGTCCACCTCAGGGGGAGGCTGCACGGCTGGACCGCACCGAAGGACATTATCCTCAGGCTGCTGGCCGAGCTGACCTGTGCCGGCGGCACCAACCGGGTGTTCGAGTATTTCGGTGAGGGGGCCGCGAGTATCTCGGCCACCGGCAAGAGCACGATCTGCAACATGGGGGCGGAACTCGGCGCCACCACCTCGCTGTTTTCCTTCGACAGCCATATGCAGCGCTATCTCGAATCCTGCGGCCGCAAGGCTGCAGCGGAACTGGCGGTCGCCTACGCGGGCATGCTCCGGCCCGATCCGGAAGTCCTTGCCAACCCGGCAGGCTATTTTGCCGAGGTTATCGAAATCGATCTCGACCATCTCGAAGCCCATATAGTCGGCCCGCACTCTCCGGACCGGGCGGCCACCGTCAGTGGCATGGCCGATCACATCGCCGCCGGCAACTACCCGGAAAAAGTTTCCTACGCCCTGATCGGTTCCTGCACCAACTCCTCCTATGAAGACATGGAAAAGGTCGCAGCGATGGCCGGCCAGATCGCCGAGAGAGGGTTGCGGCTGAAAACTCCGCTCCTGATCACCCCGGGTTCGGAGCAGGTCCGGGCAACGATCGCACGCGACGGCCAGCTGGCCCGGCTCGAGGCTGTCGGGGCGACCGTCCTCGCCAACGCATGCGGCCCCTGCATCGGCCAGTGGAACCGCGAGGGTTTGGAGAAGGGTACGCCGAACTCGATCATCACCTCGTACAACCGCAATTTCCCGAAACGCAATGACGGCAATCCTGAGACCTGCTGTTTCATAGCCAGTCCTGAAACGTGCATGGCCTATGCGATCCACGGCACCTTCAGCCGCAACCCCTTCTCCTGCGAGCTGAAGGCTGCGGATGGCAGCCTCTTCACGCTGACCCCGCCGGAGACAGTCAATGAGGTTCCTCCCGCAGGTTTCATCAGCGGTGCGGAGGGATACCTCGCACCGGCCGACAACCGGACAGACATCGAAGTCAGAGTCAAAAAGGATTCCGAACGGCTTGCCCTGCTGGAACCGTTCAAACCATGGAACGGCTTTGATTTCATGAACCTGCGCCTGCTGCTGAAGGCCAGGGGCAAGTGCACGACCGATCATATTTCGCCGGCTGGCCCGTGGCTCCGCTACCGCGGCCACCTCGACAACATCTCCAACAACATGTTCAGCGGGGCGATCAACGCCTTCACCGGCGAGGCAGGCAAAACAGTCAACCACCTGAACGGGGAAATGCAGCCTTACAATGAAGTCGCCAGGGCATACAAGGCGGCTGGAGAAAACTGGGTCGTGGTCGGCGACACCAACTATGGCGAGGGCTCGTCCCGGGAGCACGCCGCGATGAGCCCCCGTCACATGGGCGGGCTGGCGGTGATCACCAGATCGTTTGCCCGGATACATGAAACCAACCTGAAAAAGCAGGGCCTCCTGCCGCTGACTTTCGCGGTGCCCGCGGACTACGAACTGGTCCGGGAGGGCGATCGGATAGACCTCCTCGGGCTGACCGAACTGGCACCCGGCAGCGCGGTCCGTCTGATCCTGCACCACCTTGACGGTTCAGTATCGAACGTTGAACTCAGGCATTCACTGAATGCCGAGCAGATCGCCTGGTTCAAGGCCGGTTCGGCCCTCAACTTCCTCAGGCAGTAATGGCGCAGACCTTCTCCCCGGCACCCGAACCGGAAGAGAAGGTCCTGCTTGACAGAACCAGGGCCCCGACCGTATCCTCTTGCTTATGGGTTCACGCTCCCCTTCACCCACATCTTTTCATGCCACATGCAGATCATAACCACCCACAAGAATACCGACTTCGATGCTCTGGCGTCAGTCATCGCCGGCACCCTGCTCTACCCGGATGCCGTCGGTGTGATCCCCAAGATGGTCAACCCCAATGTCGCGCGATTTCTTTCCACCCACAAGACCGCCTTCAATATCATCCTGCCGCATGAGGTCGAGCACGCCCTGATCGACACGCTGGTAGTCGTCGATACCGACAAGTGGCAGCGTCTCGACCGGATGGATAAGCTGAAGAACCGCAAGGATATCGAGATCCACCTGTGGGACCACCATATGAACGGCGGCGATATCGACGCCCACTGGGCATGTCATGAGGCTGCCGGCGCCACCATCACGCTGATGGTCAGGGAGATGCGGAAACGGGGCATGAGCCTGTCGCCGCTGGCGTCAACGGTGATGCTGATCGGCCTCTACGAAGACACCGGCCACCTTACCTTCCCCTCCACCAGGGCCGAGGACGCCCATGCCGCCGCTTTCCTGCTGGAAAACGGTGCCGACCTCCATGTAGCCGGTTTTTTTCTGAATCCTCCCTACGAAGAGAACCAGAAGGAGATCCTCTTCGAACTGATGAAGCAAACCGACAAGTTGAAGATCAATGATCACTCGATAGCGGTCAATATCGTCAAACTTGACGGCAAGGTGATGACCATGGCCAATGTCGTCAACATGTACCGCAAGATTATCAATGTCGACGCCGCCTTCGTTATATTTGTCAACGAGGCGGACCAGCGAAGCATGATCATCGCCCGTAGCGGTATCGACCGTATCGATGTCGGATTGATGATGAAGAATTTCGGTGGCGGAGGGCATTCCGGGGCTGGATCGGCGACGGTGAAATTCCAGGACTTGACCCCGGAGGCGTTGAAGAAGGCCATAATCGAGCAGATTCAGAAAGACCAGAAAGAGGTTGCCAGAGTCTCCGACATCATGTCCTTCCCCGTCACCACCGTTCCGCCCGACACCACCATGCGCGAGGTTCACACGATCATGGCCGAACAGAAGATCAGAGGTGTCCTGGTCGTCGACAACGGCGAACTGCTGGGGATCATCGTCCTCTGGGATTTCAAGAAGATCAGGCAGGAGAGGCAGTGGGACAGTCCGGTCAAGGCCTTCATGGCCCGCAACATCACCACGATTACCCCGGACGTCGCACCGACCAAGGCCGCTCAGATCATGGTCACCAACAATATCGGTCATCTGCCGGTTGTCCACGAGGGCGAGGTGATCGGCATCGTCACCCGCACCGATATCCTCACCTACTACTACGACCTGCTGCCTGATTGATAAGTGCAGCGACCCGATCCTGCGGCCGGGTCGCTGTTATCCCGTGACGTTACTTGAAGCAGATCTTCAAAACATCCTTGAAGGTCGAGACGTAGTGCGGAGTGATTCCCTCCCGGATGTACGCCGGCAGCAACTCGAAATCCTGCTGATTTTCCTTCGGTAGCAGGACCTGGGCGATTTTGGCCCGCGTTGCGGCGATAATCTTCTCCTTCACCCCGCCGATCGGCATCACCAGGCCGCTGAGAGTGAGCTCGCCGGTCATCGCCGTGCGGGCCTGAATCGGTTTTCCAACCGCCAGCGAGTAAAGGGAACAGGCCATGGTAATGCCGGCTGATGGCCCGTCCTTGGGTGTTGCCCCGGCCGGGACATGGAGATGGATGAAGTTCTTGTTGAAGAACTCCTTGGCCTTCTCGTTGTCCTGGAGCAGCGAGCGGACATAACTGTAGGCGATCTCTGAGGATTCGACCATCACCTGCCCGAGTTGACCGGTCTGCTTGAACCCGGGCTGCCCCGTCGGCACCGGGATCGATTCGATATGCAGCGTCGCCCCACCCATGCTGGTAAAGGCAAGCCCCGTCACCACCCCTATCCGCGGCTTATTGAAGGCATTGTCCTCCGTAAACAACTTCTTGCCGAGCAGGTCAGTGAGATCTTTGGAGTGAACCTTGAACGTCTTTTCGGGTTCTTTGACGATCTCCTTGATCGCCTTGCGCATGATCTTCTTGATGCAGTTCTCAAGCCCGCGGACTCCGGCCTCCCGCGCGTATCCCTCGACGATGGCGGTCAGCACCGCTTTCGGGAAGGCCACCTGATTTTTCGTCAGGCCGTGATTCTTCAGCTGCTTGGGAATGAGATGACGCCGGGCGATCTCGACCTTTTCCGCCATGATATAGCCAGGCAGACGGATCACCTCCATCCGGTCGATCAACGGTCCCGGGATGGTCTCCATCTGGTTGGCGGTACAGATGAACAGCACCTTTGAGAGGTCGAATCGGACATCGAGGTAGTGATCGAGGAAATCCTTGTTCTGCTCCGGGTCAAGCACCTCGAGCAGGGCCGAGGCAGGGTCGCCGTGGAAGCTTGCCCCGATCTTGTCGATCTCGTCGAGCATGATAAGCGGATTGGCAGTCTTGCAGGTCTTGATCGCCTGGAGGAACTTGCCCGGCATCGCTCCGATGTAGGTGCGGCGGTGCCCCTTGATTTCCGCTTCGTCCCGCATCCCGCCGAGCGAAAAACGGTAGAATTCGCGTCCCAGGCTCCTGGCGATGGATTGCCCGACCGAAGTCTTGCCGACACCTGGGGGACCGATCAGCAGGATGATCGACCCCGAGATGTCGCCTTTTATGATGCCGACGGAGATCAATTCGAGGATACGGTCTTTGACATCCTCGAGGCCGTAATGATCCTGATTGAGGATTTCCGCCGCCTTGTCGAGGTCATAGCTGTCCTCAGTGTAGACCCCCCAGGGGAGAACGGTGAGCCAGTCGAGATAGGCCCGGGAGACGTTGAATTCGGCGGAAGACGGGCCGAGCAGCCGCAATTTTTCCAGTTCCTCCTGAATCCGGTCCCGGGCCTCGTCGGAAAGTACCAGTTTCTTCAACCGCTTCTGGAACTTGTCGATCTCGCTCTCGCTGTCTTCCTTGGCCAGCCCCAGTTCCTTCTTGATCTCCTGCAGCTGCTGTTTCAGGAAGAATTCCCGTTGCTGTTTGGAAAGCTGGTCCTCGATCCGTTTGGAGATCTGGGCCTTGAGCTTGGTGATCTCCAGCTCCTTCTTCAGAATGACCAGCGCCGCCTCGATCCGCACCCGGACCTCGCGTGTTTCGAGGATCTCCTGGATCTCCACCCCGGACGAGGTGGTCATCGAGGCCGAGAAGTCGGCGAGCGCGCTCGGATCACTGAGATTGATGCGCTCGATCAGCAACGACAACCCCTCCTTGAACAGCGGATTGAGGTTGACGAGTTCCTTGATGCAATCGATGATCGCCACCGAATACGCCTTGATCTCCTCCGTATTCTCGACCTTGCCATCCGGCCAGTACCGGACCTCGGCCCGGAAGACGCCTTCTTCCCTGACGATGCTGACGACATCATAACGCTGGAGGGCCTGGACCAGCAGCTGCATTGGCGCCCCTCCCTGTTTGGCTACAGATACCTGAAGCACCCTGACTACCACCCCGACCTTGAAGAAATCATCTCCGCTCTGCGGGCTGCGCGGCAGAGAGTCCTCCGACGGACGGGTGAGCAGCAGGCCGAGGTACAGCGGCGCCGTCTTGTCTTCCGTATCCATCAGGGCCTGCTGTAGTGCCGGATCCTCGATGATGATCGGTCCCATCATCTTCGGAAACATCGGCCGGTCATGCAACGGAATCAGCAGAAGTTGCTCAGGGAGCTTGTCCTCAGCAACTACAAGGGATTTGCCGTCATTTTCAACATCTTCCACTTCAGGTGTCAGTACGGTTGGTTGCTCAGCCATCTCATCTCCTTTTCGCTTTTCAGCACCAGCGGGATGTCATCAAGGCATCGCCGTAACACGACCACGTTTTCCCGGACACATCCAACCAGCCACGCATTATTAATTAACACCTTCATTTTTAAGTACAATTTGCCATTATCGTTGTCAAGGACTTATTCCTTCAAACACAGCTTCGAGCTCTTCGCACCCCAGCGATCTCCTTCGGCACCGGATGACCGTCAGGCACTTGGAAGTTACAATATTGTCGCAGTTTTTTTTTGTACGGCACCGAGCAATACTCTGCTTGACCTTTCCAACATGAATAAGGTAGCATCACTTCCGGAATGCACCAATGCTGTGTAGACTTGTAATGCAATACACCCTGATTGGAAAGGCTGTGGGGAGCTTTTCCCCCACACCCATGCCAATGGGTGAACCGAAACCATCTGTTGATTCATTCAAAGAAGGAGGGAGTATGTTCAATCACATGTCGAAAGCGTTATCGTTGTTTGTCGCCGCCAGCATGACCATGGCTACCTGCGGCATGGCCTTGGCAGCCGATGCCAAGTCCATCAAGATAGCCACCCAGTCGCCGCTTTCCGGCGATCAGTCGGTTGTCGGCGTCGACATCAAGAGAGGTGCGGAACTGGCACTGGAACAACTCGGCAAGCCCCTGGCTGACATGGGATTCAAGGTCGAACTCGCCCCCTTCGACGACCAGGCGAATCCTGACACCGGTGTCGCCAACGCCAAGCGTATCGTCTCCGACCCGGCTATTTTAGCCGTTGTCGGTCACTATAACTCAGGGGTCCAGATCCCTTCCTCCGAGGTCTACCACACCTCTGGCCTGGCCAACGTCTCACCTGCCAACACCAACCCGAAAGTCACTACCCGCGGCTACCTGGAAGTAAATCGCATCGTCGGACGTGACGACGTCCAAGGTGTGGTCGGCGCCGATTTCGCCCTTGGCTTGGGTGCCAAGAGTGTTTTTGTCATTCATGACAAGACAGCATACGGCCAGGGTATCGCCGAATTCTTCAAGAAACGTGCGGAAGAAAAAGGCCTCAAGGTGCTTGGCTTTGAAGGCACCGAAGAGAAGGCCAACTTTGACGCCCTGCTCTCGCCGATCCTCGCCGGCAGCCCGGATCTCGTCTATTTCGGCGGCATGTACTCCCAGGCAGCCGTTCTCTTCAAGCAGGCTCGCGAACGCGGCTATGCCGGAACCTTCCTGAGTGACGACGGTTTTGATTCTTCCGACGCCACCAAGATCGCCGGCCAGACTCTCATCGATGGCGGCGGCACCTATTATTCGACCGTTTCCGGCCCGGCTGCTGTCTATCCCGGCACAGCAAAGTTCATCGCTGACTTCAAGGCGAAATTCAACTCCGATCCCCAGCCGTTCGCAGCCCAGGGTTATGACAGCATGGCCATCGTTCTGAAGGCCATCGAAAATGCCGCAAAAGCAGGTGGCAATGCCACCCCGACCCGTGAAGCAGTCGCCAAAGCGATCCGTGAGTTGAAGGACTTCCCGGGCATTACCGGAACTTTCACCTTCAACAACATCGGCGATCCGATCGTTGCCAAATACTTCGTCATCAAGGTCAACTCCGCTGACCCGGCGAAGTGGAGCGAAAACTCCATCGTCGAGACCCTCGATATCGCTCCTCCGCAGCAATAAGGCTTCCTCAGCTCCTTTCCTTCCGGTCCTTTCCACCCAGAAAGGACCGGAAGGTTTTTCATTAGGGATTCCCTATGAATCGATTTGTTCAGTCTATCAACGTCAACGAGTTGATACGGCCATTGGGTCAGCTCATGGTTTTTTCCCTGGGCAGCGCCATCGCTCTCTCTGGCATTGCGCTTATGCTAGCCCTGGTGCTCGATCAGACCGCCGTCGGTCTGGCCCTCCAGGACAAGTATAACGTCACCCTGTATACCTATACCCTGATAAATCTGCCGCAGGTGGTGATCGACGGACTGACCATCGGCTTCGTGTATGCAGCGATCGCTCTCGGCTATACGATGGTGTATGGCGTTCTGGAATTCATCAACTTCGCCCACAGCGAGATCTTTGCCGTCGGTGCCTTTATCGGCGTTGAATTCCTCATCGCCATGGACAGCAGCGGCCTATTGCGCAGTGCATCGATCGGCATGTCATACCTGCTGCTGATCCTCGCAATCCTCCTTGGCATGGTGGCCGCCGGAGGCCTGGCGGTGACGGTCGAGCGGGTGGCCTACCGCCCCCTGCGGGGAGCCTCCCGGCTGGTGCCGTTGATTTCGGCGATCGGTGTCTCCTTCCTGCTGCAGGATGTCATTCGCCTGGTGGAAGGTTTGACTACCGGAGATTTCAACCGGATTTTCCCCTCCTTCGGCAATTTCGACCAGCGGCTCAATTTCGGCAAATTGGCCCTCGGCGCGACGAACATCAACCTCGGCATATCGATCAAGTCGATCATCGTCATTGTCGCGGCAATGTTGATGCTGATCGGTCTCAACTACCTCGTCAACGCCACGAGAATCGGCAAGGCCATCCGTGCCGTCGCCCAGGACCGCCATACAGCCAGTCTGATGGGGATCAACGTCAACCGGATCATCTCGATTACCTTTCTCGTCGGCGGGCTGCTCGGTGGCGCCGCCGGCGTCCTGTACGCGCTGAAATTCACCAGGATCGATCCTTTCGTCGGTTTCTTTCCTGGCCTGAAAGCCTTTGCGGCTGCAGTTCTTGGCGGTATCGGCAACCTTACCGGCGCCCTGCTCGGTGGAATCGTCCTCGGGATGCTGGAAACCTTCGCCGGTTCCTATATGGGAGTTTTCACCATGGGTGCCGCAGGCTCCGAATACAAGGATATCTTCGCCTTCAGCATCCTGATCCTCGTCCTGATTTTCCGTCCGCAGGGTCTCATGGGTGAAAACGTCGGACAGAAGGCATAAGGAGGAGGGAATCATGATATCCATGACTATCCGGCAGCTCTTTGAACAGATCAACCGCGGCTACTGGCCCTACGCCATCATCCTGGCACATATTGTTCTGGGAACTGCCATGGTCTACTCGACCCCTCGTTCCAGCATCGCCTTCCTGGTGCTGATCACCTCGTTTTTCTCCCTGTACTATTTCAAAGCCGACATCCGTTTCAAAATCATCGTCGGCGCTATCCTCGCCTTGATAGTTATCCCGATCGTCGGAGTGCGAAACATTTTCTACCTGGAAGTCATTTTCCAGGTCTGCGTGTTCGCCGCCCTCGCCCTGGGTCTGAATATCGTTGTCGGTTTCGCTGGTCTGCTTGATCTCGGCTATGTCGCCTTTTATGCCGTCGGAGCCTACCTGTGGGCCTTCTTCGGCTCACAGCAGTTCTACGTTCTCCATTTCGCTCCGGGCACACAGCCTTCGAACCTGCCTTTTCTGTTGCCGGGAGATGCCTTTTATCTCTTCTTGTTTCTGGCAATCATTGTCGCCGCCTTCACCGGCATCCTGCTCGGTCTGCCTGTTCTTCGCCTGCGCGGCGACTACCTCGCCATTGTCACCCTTGGCTTTGGAGAAGTCATCCGGGTGCTGGCCAACAATCTCGACAAACCGCTGAATTTCACCAACGGTCCGCAGGGCATAACCCCGATACAGCGTCCGACCATGCCGGAGACTGTGGTCGAATGGTTCAACAATGTCTTCGGTGGTATGATCGGGCACAAGGCCAGTACTGCCGACCTGTACAATGTGATGTTCTATTTTTTCGCCCTGATGGTGATCATCGTCATCATCTTCGTGACCAGACGAGTTGACGATTCCAAGATCGGCAGGGCCTGGACTGCCGTCCGGGAGGATGAGACGGCGGCTATCGCCATGGGTATCCCGCTGGTCAGGATGAAACTGGCAGCCTTCGCCCTCGGTGCATCCTTTGCCGGAGTAATGGGTGTCCTGCTGGCAGCCAGTCGGACCTTCATCAGCCCTGAATCCTTCTCCTTCATGCAGTCGATAGGCGTACTGTCGATGGTCATCCTGGGTGGCTCAGGAAGCATTCCCGGGGCCATCCTCGGTGCGGCAACCGTCACCCTGCTGAACCTCCAGATCCTGCAGGGATTCTCGCTGTACCTGAGCGAACTTCGCCAGAGCGACGCCGTCATCCCGCTGATAAATTTTGCCTGGCGCGACCTTTCCACCCAACTTGACCCGGCGAAATATCAACGATTGCTCTTCGGCCTGATCCTGATCCTGATGATGATTTTCCGGCCGGGCGGCCTGATTCCTGCCAAACGCCGAAAACGCAGGCTCGCCTCGGACCAAGCAACGGCAGAACAATAGGACGACAATTCAGATGGCGCTTCTTGAAACTATCGATATCACGAAAGTCTTCGGCGGATTGACAGCAGTCAACAAAGTCAATTTCAAGCTGGAACCGGGACAGATTGTCAGCATCATCGGGCCAAACGGAGCTGGAAAAACAACCTTTTTCAACACGCTGACCGGTATCTACAGCCCGGATGGCGGCGAGATCAACTTCAATGGTCGATCCCTGCTCAAACTTCGCCCCGATCAGATAGCCGCCCGCGGCATCAGCCGTACATTCCAGAACATCCGTCTCTTCGGAGAAATGTCTGTCATCGAGAACATCCTGGTCGGCATGCATGTTCATCTCCGCCAGTCGCCAATCGCCACCCTGCTGCACCTGAAAGGATTCAAGAATGAAGAAGCGGAAGCCGAGAATAAGGCTGTCGAATTGATGCACTATGTCGGCCTCAGGGGCGTCGGCAACGAACTGGCAAAGAATCTGCCTTATGGAGCTCAGCGTCGCCTTGAAATAGCCAGGGCGTTGGCCGCCGATCCGCTGCTGCTGCTCCTCGACGAACCCGCCGCCGGGATGAATCCCCAGGAGACCGAGGATGTCACGAAACTCTTCCGCAGCATCCGTGACGACCGCGGCACCACCATCCTTCTGATCGAACATGATATGCGGGTAGTCATGAACATCTCCGAACATATCATCGTCATGGATTACGGGGAAAAGATTGCCGAAGGAACTCCAGCGGAAATTCGTTCGAACCCGCGGGTCATTGAAGCCTATCTCGGCCGCGGGGCAGTCGCCGGACAGCACGAGGAGAAACTGTCATGAGCCTCCTTTCCCTGAACAACGTCCACAGCCACTATGGACATATCCATGCCCTGAAAGGCATCAGTCTCGATGTCAACAAAGGGGAGATCGTCACCTTGATCGGTTCAAACGGCGCCGGCAAGAGCACTACCCTGCGAACCATTTCCGGCATGATGCATCCGACTTCCGGCAGCATCACCCTGAATGGCGTGGATATATCGAAAATGGACCCGCATGCGATCGTCCTCGCCGGCCTCGGCCATGTGCCGGAAGGTCGCGGGATCTTCCCAAAGCTGACAGTCAAGGAGAACCTGGAAATGGGGGCCTTTACCGTCACTGATCGCCAGGCGGTCGAAGAACGCATGGAATACGGATTTACCCTTTTCCCACGATTGAAGGAACGCGTCAGCCAGTATGGCGGCACACTTTCAGGTGGCGAACAGCAGATGCTGGCCATCGCCCGCGGCCTGATGCTCAACCCGAGCATCCTGATGCTCGACGAACCGTCGATGGGGCTGGCTCCGGTGCTGGTGGAGCTGATTTTCGACATCATCAAAACCCTCAACGAGAAGGGAACAACCGTCCTTCTGGTCGAACAGAACGCCCTGATGGCCCTTTCGATCGCCCACCGCGGCTATGTGCTGCAGACCGGAGAAATTGTGGTCAACGATTCAGCCGCCAACCTGAAGATGAACCCTCTGGTGCAGAAGGCCTACCTGGGGATGGATTGAGAGATCTTCTGTCCCTGTTGGTGCTTTGCGGCTATCGTCTGTGAGGGCGAATGGATCACCTGCAGATTCTGCGGCGTACCGTCCCGGTGAAGAGAAAACTGCATATAGCCGCTTCGGCCGAATGATGCCACGCCGTTGACATAGACCAGGCCACTCTCCTCGGCCGGATTGCGGATATCGTAGCCAAGAACCCGGGCAATGATCTTACCGACCTGATAGTGGGTGACTGGCGGTTTTTCCCGCTGTTCCCGTATGAATCCGGGATCGACTCCGGCGGCATACATCATGACAGGGACCAGCGGTGAGACCAGGTCGAGCTGGTCATGACCCCAGTGCCCGTTTTCCCCCAGATTTTCCCCGTGGTCAGAAGTAAAAAAGACATAGAGCGATCCTCTCGATTTCTCTCGCAATTCAGCCAGCAGCTCGCGATACAGGTAGTCGGCGTAGAGAACGGCATTGTCGTAGGCATTGGTGCTCGCCTCTGCAAAAGGAAGATCCTGCGTAGGAAAACGCTGGAAGTCCGGACGATGCTCGGTGTTTTCCTGGTAAGGCAGGTGGACATTGCGCTGATGGACGACGATGAAACGTTTGCCGCCGGACGGGATTTCCCTGACTAATCGCAACAGCCCTTCATCCTTGTCCTGCTCGAACACTTCCGGCTGCCTGTCAGAGGTGACCATCACATCGATCGGACCGAGTTTGACGCCGTTCAGGCAATTGCTGTTCTGAGCGGACAGATAGTAGGTGGTGAATCCGTGCTGTTTGGCCAGCTGAAAAAGATTGGTATCCTGCTGCCGCAAGCGGCTTTCGTCGAGAGGGTGATACTGCAGGGTATAGAACATCGGCAAGGTCGACCGGGTGGCGTTGGCAGCCGAGAAGCCCTTGCCGAAATAAAAATCCGGACTGGATGACAGACTGTCGAGAAACGGCGTTGTCTTGCGGCCGTACCCGAACAGTGACATATGATTCGGGGTCAGGCTTTCCCCCATGACCACCACTACGGTCATCGGTGCCATCGACATGGCCGTCTCCCGTACCTCATACGCCGGGAACTCCAACTTTGCCGTCTGAGCGAACACACTCTCGGGCAGCAGCACGCCGAAATACAATGAGTAGGAGTTGAGAGTGTTGATCAGTGTCGGATTTTTGGCCGTGGGGAAAAAATTGACGATATCGTTACGGTCGGTGTGGGTCTTGATCCGAATCAGCGGAAAGAGCAGAAAGGCTATGACGACAACGATGAACCACCGATTCTTGACCGGCAGATGCCATGTCCGGTAGAGGAGCAGCAGACAGAGCAGATACGGTACCAGAACGACCACCGGCACATAGAGGAAGTGGACGGAATTGGCCGCCGCCGTTCCAACCACTTCCAGGTGCTCGACCAGCATCAGGCCGATGGCGAAGGGAGTGATGTACTCGTGATCAAAGGCCAGACTGCCGAACTGCGTCAGTTCAAGAATCGCCAGCGCCGAGAGAACAACTGCAGCCAGCCGGAAACTCGGACAGGCACAGAGGGCAACACCGAACCCCCAGAACATCCAGAAATACTTGTCCCGGAACCACAGTACCTGCATGTCGTTGAACTGGTTGAAAAAAAAACCTGGCAACAACATGGTCAGGGCAATCATCATGCCCAGCACCGCCTGGATCGCTACTTTTCTCCCGATAGTCTGCATAATGAACTGACTCTTCCGAATCGAGACAGACATCGCATGGATTACTGCCTGTTGCGATTAAATTTGCGGGATAATATTTCCCTGCCTTTTCTTTTCCCTGTCCTGCCGGCAGAATTCCTGTACACTGGATTACAGCAGCTACATATTGACAGACAGGGCCTTGCCGAGAATTTTCTATACCGCTTCACCTCTATTTTGTCACTGACAACCTTACAGATCTATCCACCAGACACTGACCACGGAGCAGCCCATGGCCACCACTTCCCTCCTCAGAGAGCTCAGTATCAACGGCAGATCCTATCGCTATTACAATCTCAGGCAGATATCTGACATCGGTCTCGGCCATCTGGAACGGCTGCCATTCTCCATCCGGATTCTGGTGGAAAACCTCTTACGCCGACACGACGGGATTGTCGTCCGGGACCGCGACCTCCATGCCATCGCCGGCTGGCGGAAAAGGTATGACAACCCGGTGGAGATACCCTACCATCCAGCGCGGGTGCTGATGCAGGATTTCACCGGAGTCCCGGCCGTCGTCGATCTCGCCGCGATGCGCGATGCAGTCCGCGACCTCGGCGGCGATCCTGGTCGGGTCAACCCGCAGGTGCCGGTGGAGCTGATCGTCGATCACAGCATCCAGATCGATCACTTCGGCACCTCTGACAGTCTGCGGCACAATGTCGCCAAGGAATACGAACGCAATGGCGAACGGTACGCCCTGTTGAAATGGGCGCAGAGAAACTTCTCCAATTTCAAGGTCGTCCCTCCGAATTCCGGCATCTGCCACCAGGTCAACCTCGAATACCTCGGCAGGGTGGTCATTGTGGCGGAGCGCGAAGACGGCGCCTTCCTCTATCCGGATACCGTCGTCGGTCTCGATTCGCACACCCCGATGATAAACGGCATCGGGGTCATGGCCTGGGGCGTTGGCGGGATCGAGGCCGAAGCGGTGATGCTCGGCCAACCCTACTCGATGTCCATCCCCGAGGTGATCGGCGTCCGCCTGCTTGGCCGCCCGCGGCAGGGAATCACCGCCACCGACATCGTCCTGACCCTCACCGAGCGCCTGCGCCAGTACAGGGTTGTGGAAAAATTCGTTGAATTCTTCGGTCCCGGCCTGGCCAGTCTCTCCATTCCTGATCGCGCGACCATAGCCAACATGACGCCGGAGTTCGGAGCAACACTTGGCTTTTTTCCGATCGACGACAGGACCATCGAATATCTGCGGCTGACCAACCGTCATGGGCAGGCGGAGATCACCGCCGCCTATGCCAGGGAGGTCGGGCTCTACTATCTGGGCGCCGACAGTGAACGGGTATACACCGACATCCTCGACTTCGATCTCGCGGCGGTCACACCCTGCCTCGCCGGCCCCGCCAGGCCGCAGGATCGTATCCCCCTGGCCGAGGTCAAGAGGAAATTTGCCGGCATTCTCGGCTGCAAGTACCAGAAGGAGCTCAGGCCGCAGGAAATATCGACCTTCCACCAGGAATCCGGCTGCAGCGATCCGCCAAATGACGCCTGTTTCGCCATCAACCGTCGCGAATTTTCCTGCGATATCGAAGGATTGCCGACAAGGATCGGTGACGGCAGCGTCGTCATCGCAGCAATAACCTCCTGCACCAATACCTCAAACCCTCATGTCCTGATCGGTGCCGGATTGCTCGCCCGTAACGCCGTCCGCAGTGGACTGAAAGTTCCTCGCCACGTCAAGACATCCTTTGCCCCGGGATCGAAGGTCGTCACCAACTATCTCGATGCGGCCGGCCTCACACCGTACCTCGAGGCCCTTGGTTTCCATCTTGCCGCTTTCGGCTGTACCACCTGCATCGGCAACAGCGGTCCGCTGCACCCAGAGATCGACCGATTGATCGAAGAGCATGGCCTGAACGTTGCGGCGGTCTTGTCCGGCAACCGCAATTTCGAGGCCAGGATCCACCAACGGGTCAAGAGCAATTTCCTCACCTCTCCCCTTCTGGTCATTGCCTTCGCCCTTGCAGGCCGGATCGATATTGATCCCGACACCGAACCTGTCGGCTGCGACCCCAATGGCAAACCGGTTTTCCTGGGCCAGTTGTGGCCAGCTGAAAGCGAAATCGAACAGCTCATCGCTGCCCATGTGACCTCTGAGGCATATGCCCATGAGTACCGGCATATTTTTCAGGGCGACGAATTCTGGGACATGCTGCCGGCCAATGAAGGCACCACGTATGCCTGGCTGCCGGAATCCACCTATATTCGCCGGCCCCCCTATTTCGACGGCCTGCCGATGCAGCCGCCGCCGATAGATGACATCTCCGGTGCCAGGGTGCTCCTGCGGCTCGGCGATATGGTCACCACCGATCATATCTCGCCAGCCGGAGCAATTGCCCGAGATTACCCCGCCGGCGTCTACCTGACCGAGCATGGCGTCCCGCCGGCCCAGTTCAACTCATACGGATCCCGGCGCGGCAATCACGAGGTGATGATGCGCGGCACCTTCGCCAACATCCGGATCAGGAATCTGCTGACCCCCTCAGGGGAAGGCAGCTATACCCGCAAGCTGCCGGGCGATGCCCTCGTCTTCGTTCATGAGGCAGCCATGCAATACCAAGCCGAAGGAGTACCGCTGCTGGTGCTTGCAGGCCGGGAATACGGTGCAGGTTCATCCCGGGATTGGGCAGCGAAGGGGCCATACCTGCTCGGAATCAGGGTGGTCATCGCCGAATCTTACGAACGGATTCATCGTAACAACCTGGTGGGAATGGGCGTACTGCCGCTGGTTTTCAGGGAGGGAGAAAATTGCGCCAGCCTCGGCCTGAAAGGCACCGAGACGTTTTCCTTTTCCGGACTGGCGGTCCTGACGCCGCGCGGCGAGGTGCCCGTTGTCGCCACTAACGATGACGGCAGCACCATCACCTTCACGACGATCTGCCGCCTCGACACGGAAATCGATGTCCTCTATTTCCGTCATGGCGGGATCCTGCCCTATGTTCTTCGCCGGCTGATGCAGTCCTGACGATGGCACTGACGGAAAAAGGCCCTGGATGCGCCAGCATCCAGGGCCTCCTTGCCCCCCTTTCCGGCAAGCGGATCAGGCCTTCAGAACCTGCCGTCCCTGATCGGTGATGCCATACTTGCAGCGAACCGGACTATCGACATAGCCTTGCTTCTTCAGGCCTGCGATCTTATTGCTGAGGCTTTTGGCTTCAAAACCGGTTGCTGCGGCTATATCCTTCGTGCCACATGGCCCGCCGCACTCCTCCATGGCGGCCAGAATCCGTTTCTCTTCATCCGACAATGAGCTGGTGCTGCTGCACGCACATCCGCATCCGCATTTCATTCCTTGATCTCCTTGTTTATTTTTTCACGACATGCTGGACATATGCCGGCAAGTTCAAGGCGATAGCCGGTAATGGTATACCCTGACCGCCCTTTTGCCGTTTCCACGGGGATCTGTTCCCTGTTCAACTCGACGTTATCGATCCGGTGGCAGATCACGCAACAGATGTGATCGTGTTCCTTCACATCATAATCGAAGCGTTTCTGCCTGCCGCCAACCTCAAGTTTGGCAACCATCCCCAGGTTCGAAAGGATCTCGAGATTGCGGTAGACGGTAGCCAGGCTGATCCTCGGGATGAGACGTCGCACACGCTCGTAGAGTTCATCGGCAGTCAGGTGGCTGCCGCTTCTTTTCAACTCTTCGAGAATAATCTCTCGCTGGTTGGTCATCCGCAATTGCATCTCTATTCCTTTATAAGAATAATTACTAAATGTATATGATTATCGATATTGTGTCAAGTTTCTTTTCTACACCCGCCAAGAATGGCCGGACGACAGGTGGAACTGTCCTGGCGGTTTATTCCCCGGCCGGATATGGTATATACGCATAATCGCTTATGCTGGACAGCTTCGTCCGCCACCGGAACACGAACACGACATCTCCATCCCCATGCATCCCATCCTCGAGGTGATACATCTCCGCAAGCATTTCTCCACGGTTGAGGCCGTGCGGGGGATATCGTTCAGCGTCCGCCCCGGGATCTGCTTCGGCCTGCTCGGCCCGAACGGTGCCGGCAAGACCACCACACTCGAAATCATCGAGGACATCCTCAAGCCCACCAGCGGCGAAATCTTTTTCGATGGTTCACCCCGCACAAACGCCTTCCGGGAGGACGTCGGCATCCAGTTCCAGCATACCTCGCTGCTGAATTTTCTCTCCGTCGAAGAAACCCTGGCCACTTTCGCCCGCCTTTATCATCGTCCCGCTGGTCTCGAGGAGATCATCGAACGCTGCGATCTCAGTGAAATCAGGAAGAGACGGAATGACCGGCTGTCAGGCGGTCAGACCCAGCGACTGATGCTGGCCCTGGCCCTGGTCAACCGGCCCAGGCTCGTCTTTCTCGACGAGCCGTCAACCGGTCTCGATCCTCAATCCCGCCGCAATCTCTGGAAAATCGTCCTCGAACTGAAGAGCGAAGGCCGGACGCTGATCCTCACTACCCACTCGATGGAGGAGGCAGAATACCTCTGCGACGAAATCGCCATAATGGATCAGGGAACGATCATTGCCTCCGGCTCCCCCGCCGAACTGATCAAGCGCCATGGCGGCCTGAACTCGATCCTGCTGCCGTGCGCGAACTGCAGCTGCCCGCTTGAGGCCCTGCCGCTGGCAGCTGAAAAACTCGATGACGATACGCTGGTCATCCATGTTGAGGAGATACACCAGGGACTGAACGCCTTGATGGAATGCGGGATCGACCTGCAGGGCATCTCGATCCATTCGCCCAACCTCGAGGATGTGTTTCTCCATCTCACCGGAAAGAGGCTGCGCGAATGAACCTGCGACGGATATGGGCGCTCCTTGTCGCCAGAAACGCCGAATTCTTTCGGGATCGGGCAGCCTTCGGATGGAACTTCGCCTTCCCTTTCCTGATCATCGTCGGCTTCGGCATCCTCTTCAACGGCAGAGAATTCAAACAATTCCAGGTCGGGGTCTTTCCGGGCGAAACCGTCTCGGCCGATTTGTCCGGCAGCATGCTGCCCGAGGCATTCCGCCGCGACCGGCATATCGTCCTGGTGCCGGTTGCCGACCGCACGGAGGGTGAAGATCTGCTCAGCCGCCACCGGATCGATCTGCTGATCGACGCCCATTCGTCCAGGCACGCCTACTGGATCAACCCATCCTCGCCGGATAGTTCCCTAGCCGAGCGTGTCTACCTCGCGTCCTTCATGGCGGGCCGGCAGGTGCCGGAAAAAGGTGTAACCAGAGGTGGGCAAATCAGGTACATAGACTGGCTGATGCCCGGCATTCTGGCGATGAACATGATGTTCTCGGCTCTCTGGGGTGTCGGGTATGTCATTGTCCGTTATCGGAAGAACGGGGCACTGAAGCGTCTGCGCGCAACCCCGCTCACCGCCCTTGAATTCCTCACGGCCCAGATGCTGTCGCGCATCTTCCTCCTGCTCTTTACCCTCTGCGTCGTCTGGATCGGCGCCGACCTGCTTTTCGATTTCCAGGTACACGGCTCACTGGCGCTGTTGATGCTCATTTTTTCCCTCGGTGGTCTGAACCTCTGCTCGATCGGTCTGATCCTCGCGGCACGGGGCACCAGCGAGGAATTTACCAGCGGTGTACTCAACTTCATCAGCTGGCCGATGATGTTTCTCTCCGAGGTCTGGTTCTCGCTCGAAGGATCGCCGGCATGGGTCCAGGACCTGTCGCGGCTGCTGCCCCTCACCCATCTGCTCACAGCTGCCCGGCGCGTAATGAACGAAGGAGGCACCTTTCACGATGTCAGTTTTGAGTGTGGCCTCCTCCTGCTGTCAACCGTCATCTGCCTGGCTTTCGCAGCCGCGCTCTTCTCCTGGAACGAATAGGATGGTGAACCTTTGCCTGCTCGACAGCCATCTGCACCTGCAGGACGCACGCTTCGAAGGGATCCGTGCTGAAATCCTCCTGCGGGCGGCGGGAGCCGGGGTCAGCCGGATGCTCTGCAACGCCACCCGCGAAGGGGACTGGCGGGAGGTGCTTCATTTGAGCGCGGCATGCCCGGCAGTCATTCCCTTCATCGGCATCCACCCCTGGTATGCGGCCTCGGTGGAAACCTCCTGGAACAAGAGACTGGCAGCCGTCATCGCCACCAACCGCTGCGGTATCGGCGAGGCAGGTCTTGACGGGAAATGCCGGATTCCAGTGGCCAGCCAGGAAACCGTTCTCGCCGTCCAACTTGAACTGGCAAGAGAATACCAGCGGCCGGCAGTCCTCCACTGCGTCGGTGCCTGGGGTCGACTGCTTGACATGCTGGAACGGCTGGCGAAAACAGGTGATCTGCCACCGCTCATGATCCATTCCTTCGGAGGCTCCCTCGAAATTATGCACCGCCTGGTGCGACTGGGATGCTGGATCTCTTTCTCCGCCAGGCTCATCGACCGCGAGCGGCATACGCTGCAGCGGGTTTTCTGTGCAACACCGCTCGACCACATCCTGCTGGAGACCGATGCCCCCGACCAGTTGCCGGCGGACCTGAAGAATTCTGCCACCACCCCGTATAATGAACCGGCGAATATTGCTGACCTCTATCGGCAGGCGGCACAGCTCCGCCACATGAACCTCGACGATTTCACCCGACAGATCTGGAACAATGGAGAGATTTACGCGGATTCGCTGCTTCCTCGGTGAGGAGCGTTTTGCCAGGCTGCAGGCAGCCTTCGTGACGGTGGTCGGGCTCGGCGCCGTCGGCGGTCATGTGGTCGAAGGTCTGGCGCGGGCCGGGGTCGGTCATCTGCGGCTGATCGATTTCGACACAGTTCAGCCATCGAACCTCAACCGCCAGATTCTCGCCCTTTCCTCCACCCTTGGTCTTCCCAAAGCCGAAGTAGCCCGGGAGAGGGTTCTGGCCATCAATCCCGACTGCCAGGTCGAGGCCCTGCAAATCTTCGCCGACGACCTTACCGCCGGCCCGATCCTCACCCCTGAGCCGGATCTGCTGATCGATGCCATTGATTCCCTCAACCCGAAGGCCCAGCTCCTGGCAGCCGCTTATGTCCGGAACGTCCCCACTCTATCTTCGATGGGTGCCGCCCTGCGCACCGACCCGGAACTGATCCGCTCCGCGGACCTCTTCGACTCCCGAAAATGCCCTCTGGCCAAACGGCTGCGGAAAAAGTTAAAGAAAAACGGGATTGGGCGTGGCATTCGCTGTGTCTATTCAGTTGAAGATGTCGATTTCGATTACCGGGAACCGGAAGAGGAGACTGCGACATCGCCCTATGCCGGTCGAGGGCGCAAAAGACGGGTTCTCGGCAGCCTGCCGACGCTCACCGGCATCTTCGGCCTGATCATTGCCAACCAGGCTATCCTGCAACTCGCCGGAAACCTCACCGAGAAACGTGGGGAATCCCCACGGTAGGGGTGGTTTCCGCAAGCGTCCTCTGACCCGCCACCCGGAACACCTGCACCGGAAGGGCCGCCGGCTGAGCGGCTCCCGCGCCTTGCCAGCGAACCAGAGGCCTTCGACCTCGCCCAGCGTGTCATCACCGTCTCCCGCCAGGAGAGCTGAGCTCCCCCGGTCCCGGCATCCAGCGGAAGTAAAGATGTTTCCCGTTTGCATGCTGTGCAGAAGACAAACGCCATCAAGGTAGGATACGGACTGACCTTAAGAACTGCGCAGAGTCAGGTCTCCTCCCGACCATACTGCAGGACCAGCATGGCGGCGATGACGATGGCAACCCCCGGCAGCACCCTGGGGTCCGGAAGGCCGTGCCCGAGAAGCAGATCGATAACCACCACCATTCCGGGATAGAAATAGGAATAGGCCATGACTCTGGTGGGTCCGAGGTAGGCGATGGCGTACTGGGTAAGAAAGAAGGTGACGACCGTAGTGAAGAATGCCAGATAGCAGATGCCACCCCAGACAAACAGAGGCACATCCGCCCAGGGAATGTCTGGCAGGGAGCGGCCGGAAAGGAGCAGCAGCCAGATGCTGCCGGTGGCAAGTATCCAGAAGGTCATTACGATCATCGATTCGCCCCGGTGGAGGCGGCGGACCAGAGGCGTATACAGGCCCATCGCCAGGCAGCCGGCAAGGAAGATGACATCGCCCCTGTTCCAGGCCATCGCCAGCAGAAGCTCGGGTTCCCCCCTGAAGATAACCCATATCGCCCCGATCATTCCGACCACGAGAGCGGCCAGTTGGCGTTTCGCCAATCTTTCCTTGACCAGAAAGACGGCATAGAGTCCGGCGATCGACGGCACAAGGGTGAAAATGACACTGGTATTGAGGGCGCTGGTGAATCTGAGGGCAAGGAACATGCAAAAGAAGAATATCACCAGACAGAGGCTGATCAGGGCCGACCGACCAAAAAGGGACCAGGAAAATTGCAGGCCGAAACGAAAGGAAACATACGGCCCGAGCAGGCAGGCGGCGATGATGAACCGGACAAGAGTCAGGACCGCCGGATCGAGGCCGGCGGTGATCGCTGCGCCCACAGTGAACGAGGTCGAAACCAGGGCCGCACAGAGCACCATCAGCAGGTGGATGAAGGCGAGGGAAGGTCGCCCCCCGTCTCTACCTACGACCACGATCCAGCCATGAGCTGTCTTCCTTCAAATATCTCATTCAGTTTGATGAATTGAGAGATCCAGGCGTTTTCGCGGCGCACCTCCGTCCGGACCGGTAAATGCGCCTGATCTTGTTTCAAGGATGTTGCCGCCTAGGCAATCATGTCGCCGGCGAACAGCCATGAGCTGTCAGCTCTTGCTGGCCTTGACTCCGAACAGATAGCGATACACCACGCCGCACAGCACGACGTTCATCGGCAAGGTCCAGATCAGGCCGATGCCTAATGGAATAGCGGAGACCATGGTGATGAGCCCCATGACAAGGAAAAGGCCGAAGACTTTCCACCACACCTTGTGGATCGCCTTGCGTGATTTCTCCATCGCCTCCCACGGACCAAGCCGACGGTCAAGCATCAGAGGAAGGGTGAGTGTATAGCCAACAGCCAGATAGATCCCCGGCAGGACAAGCAGGATCAGCCCGCTGACAATGAGCAGAGACATCAGGATAGTGGCGATGAGCAACTGCACGGCAACCGGAAAACCTTCGATAACCGTCTTCCATGTGCAGCTCTTTCCAGCAGCCAGGCAGACGCCGATATACATCAAGCCGGCGGTGAAAAGAGTCGAGACTGCAGAGGTCAACGCATTGATCCCGATTTCCAACCATATTCCACCCGTGCTCTCCGGAGAAAGCCCGGATGACATCTGCAGGTAAACGAGTCCGAATCCAAGCACCAGCATGACCAGGTACATGACCCCCATCGCACCCCAGACTGTACCCTTGGCGCCTTTGGTACGCTGCCAGGCCTCAGTCAGCGCCTCACCGACTGTGAAGCCGGGCTTTGGTTGAATCTCCTGGGGGGAAACGGCAGCGACTGCCGCCTGCGCTTCTGGTTCGTCTCCCACAGCAGAGGCCGAAGTATCCTGGGCTTTGGCAACAAGATCTTCCTCTGCGAGAGGAGGTGCTTCCACCGGGGACGTATCGCCCCCTGCATCCTTGGTCAGTTCCGGTTCCACATCAGATTCGGACCCAATTTCGTCGGGTTCTTCATGCTCGGCTATCCGGGCGGTTTCTGCTGAGACGTCAGGTTCCTCCCCGGCTGCAGCCGGCATCGATTCCGGCGGAACGAATTCAGAGGTGATCTCTGCATCCTTCTCGCCAGTATCAATAACTTCGCGGGCTTCACCCTCCTCGACTGTTTCCTCCTCCATTGCTGCGACCGAAGGCGCCTCCTCCGGGATCGCTTCCCGGTCCACTTCGTTTGCCTCTGGGAACGGTTCCGGCTCGTGCTCCGGCGGTGAAGGTTCCACCTCCTGATCCGGGGTCAGCGCTTCGGCAGGCGGAACGTCCTGGGCTGCCTCTGCCGAACTCTCGATGACCTCGGAGGGTTCGACAGGGGCAGGGACCTCGCCGGCAACATGGGAATCGGTCGGCCACGCGGATTCTGAATCGATTTCTATGATGCCGCGATCGTCCTGACACCGGAATACCGTATCACACTTCGGGCACCTGACCTTCCTGCCGATATACGAATCATCCGCGGAGCCTTTGACTCCGCAGTGTGGACAATGCATTTTCATCGCCGATCTCCCGACAGGACGGTTGTCCTGATTTCGATTATCGTTTCAACCCATGGGCCATGGGCTACGGAAAAACCAAATCGATCCGACAGTTTTTCAGTTGGGCAGACATATCCGGCAGAAAACCCGTTCGCCTCTTGTCTCAAGGAAATTGGTGCTGAGCGAAAAACCGCAGACTGAACAGATACCGATGTCCGATCTGCCGATAACTCCTGTTCCCTCCAGAGGTTGTACGCCGACGCTGCCCGCCTGCATTGCCGGGGAACCAGACGCCGGAGCGACGGTATCCGTCTGCTGCAACCTGAATACCTTTTGACACTGTGGACACCGCACATTCCTGTCGAGCAGGGCGTCATTGGCGGTTCCCTTCAGCCCGCAATATGGGCACATCAATTTCATTACCGACCTCCGGAAGAATTCCTCTCTGTTGTATTCCTGGCAGGGAAAATGTATATTTCAAGTATTATTAAATAGAAAAATATCTAAATTCAATACCTTTTTCCTCAATACCAGATACCCAGCATGGATATTCTGCTTATTGCTGCCATGTCAACCAACCGCATAATCGGGAAAAACGGGGTCACACCATGGCACATCCCGGAAGAACTCGGATTTTTCAAAACCACGACCATGGGAAACCCCATCGTCATGGGAAGAAAGACCTTCAATGCCCTGCCGGGGCCTCTGCCGGGAAGGGAGAATATCGTCCTCAGCCGCGACCCCCGCTTTCAGCACCCAGGAGTGACGATAGCCCGATCACTGCAAGAGGCCCTCGAACACTGTTCCGGTCACCCCAGGGTCTTCATTATCGGCGGGGCCCAGGTATTCAGGGAATCACTGCCGCTTGCCACGGGGATCATTCTCTCCGTCCTTGATCGAAAGGTTGCCGGAGATGCCAGTTTTCCCGAAATCGATCCGCATGTCTTTCAGGAGACGGCACGGCAGAGGCATACCGGCCGGGAACCGTTCACCGTCATCACCTATCACCGCATCTCCTCCTGATACCTGATAGCGATCCCATGCCGCCACCGATACAATTCGAATCAATCACCAGACTGATGGCCGCGGCCGCCGCTGAGAAACGCCATTCCCTCTTTGAATTCGAAATCTATGATCTGCTCTCTCTGTCAGGAGCAGAGACCACTCCCAGGACTCGATTCATCCCAATCGGCCTTCGGTTGACCGATGAAGAACTGACTGCGCTACCGGGCGACAAAACCGTCCTGAAGATCGTCTCGCCGACTATTGTTCACAAGACCGAGATCGGTGGAGTCCGCATCGTCGAAAAATCACCGAACACCATCCGCTCAGCGATGCGACGGATGCTGCACGAGGTGCCGGAAAATTACTGCAGCTGGATCGCACAGCACCCGGATTCGGCCCCTGCGGAATATGCCCATCTCGCGCCGGACGAACTCCTTGCCGCCATCAGGGGAGACCTTCACGGCATCCTGCAGGTTCAGTATATGCCGCCCGATTCCAGCGCCTTCGGCAACGAGTTGATCGTCGGGCTGCGCCGGACCAGGGAATTCGGCATGATCATCAGCGCCGGGCTGGGAGGAACCGATACGGAACTGTATGCCAGACGGTTCCGCAAAGGCCAGGCCGTGGTGGCCGGATCGACGGCGATGCATGACGGCCTCTCCTTTTTTCGCCTGTTCACCCGCACCATTGCCTACCGCAAGCTGGCTGGCCTGACCCGGGGACAGCGGCGGATCGTCACCGACGAGCAGCTGATCGAATGCTTCGCCTCCTTCATCGAAATGGCCAACTACTATTCACCGACCAACGTGGCAACACCATTCGTCATCGAGGAGTTGGAAATCAACCCCTTCGCCTTCACCGATTTCCTGATGGTTCCACTTGACGGCCTCTGTCGTTTTTCCGTGGACAAGGCTGTTCTCTCCCGCCGCCCCGTCGAAAAGATCGACAGACTGCTCCATCCCGCCAATATAGGCATCATCGGCGTTTCCGCCTCCCGCCGCAACTTCGGAAGAATCATCCTCGACAACATCGCCGCGGAGGGTTTCCCGCGGGGAGATCTTGTCATCGTCCACGAACAGGAACAACTGATTGACGGTATCCCCTGTGTTCCCTCCCTTGCCAGACTGGACAAGAAGCTGGACCTCCTTGTCGTCGCCATCAATGCCGCCCGGGTTCCCACCCTCATCGAGGAAGTCATCGCCCTCGACTCGGCCGACAGCGTCCTGCTGATACCCGGCGGCCTGGGGGAGACGGTCGACAGCCGGCAGCGGGCAGAGCAGGTCATTGCCGCCATTCATGACGGCCATGGTCGCGGCGATGGCGGGCCGGTTTTCCTCGGCGCCAACAGTATGGGCGTGATCTCCAGACCTGGCCGCTACGACACCTGGTTCATCCCGGAGGCGAAACTGCCCAAAGAACGCGGCACGTCGTTTCGACGCGCCGCCCTGGTCAGCCAGAGCGGCGCCTTCATGCTCAATCGCAGCCACCAATGTCCTGAATTGCGGCCAGCCTATATGATTTCGATGGGGAACCAGACCGACCTCAGCCTCGGCGATATGCTCGAGTATTTCAAGAATTCGACCGAGGTGGATGTCATCGCCGTCTACGCTGAAGGTTTCCAGGATCTCGACGGCCTTCATTTCTGCCGGGCGGTGCGTGATGCAGTATGCGCGGGCAAGGAGGTGATATTCTACAAGGCCGGCAGGACTCCGGAAGGAAAGGCGGCAACCAGCAGCCATACCGCCTCGCTGGCTGGGGACTATGTCGTCTGCGAAAGCAGCGTACGTCAGGCGGGGGCAATGGTCGCCGGCAATTTCACCGAATTCCAGAACCTTTTCCTGCTCGCCGAATACCTGCATGATCGCCGGATCGATGGTAATCGCCTGGCCGCCGTCAGCGGTGCCGGTTTCGAGGCTGTCGGCATGGCCGATTCAATCGATTCCGATGACTACCACATGCAGCTGGCCCGCCCCTCAGCGGCAACCGAAGGCAGAATTGCTGCCATCCTCGACAAGAAAGGACTCGCCGAACTGGTCACTCTGCGGAACCCGCTCGATATCACTCCCGCCGCCGACGATGAAGCCCATGTCCAGATCGCCAAGGCGCTCATTGAAGATGATGGCGTCGATGCCCTCGTCATCAGCCTCGATCCCCTCTCACCCTCGACATCCACCCTTGCCGGAACGGCCCGCTCGCTCTACGACATGAACGCACCGAACAGCATCCGGCAGCTGATGATCGACCTTGTCCGCCAGACCGACAAACCAATCGTCACCGTTGTTGACGGCGGCCGAATGTACAACCCCCTGCGGGACAGCCTGACCGATAACGGGGTACCTGTCTTCACCACATGCGACCATGCGATCTCTGCACTGTCGCTGTACATCGAAGGTCGCCTCGCCAGCGGGCTGCTGCGCGCAACGTCCGCGGCCAGCACCCCGCGCGACGCATAAGATACGGGAGAGGAATCAGCCCGTTCGGTACAATTCACGCAAGATCATCTGTCCTGCCGCCGGGCCTGCCTCAGCCGAAACCGTGAGACAGCCATGGTCAAACCAGACCGGGATGTCTGTCAATCTCGCCTTCGATGCGATCGACATCCTCCGAATTGTAGCGAAGGATATTCTGCAGGTGAAAAAGACTGTCAGGGTCGATTCTGGTGAACCGCAGACTGACATGACCCTGATCGGAACGGACAACTTCACCGAACACCTCGACTCCGAGTTCCGGGTCCGCCGGTTCCAGGGGGATCCATAGCCGGCACGGCTGACCAGGCTTGAACTGGTCTCTGGTTTCGAACATGCAACCGCCGATACTGAGATTTTTCACATGATCAAACACATACAGCTTCTCCTCCACTGTCAGCATGGCCGCCATGGCAAAGCCAATGCGGCTGAATCTCCGTTTTTCCATCGTCGGCTCCAGTAAAGTACTTCGACCCGGCGTCCCGAAAACCCGCAGCCGGTTTTCCACGTGGACAGCCGCCCGGTGACGGATCAACTGCTGGCCCCCTCACCCGTACCGTTTTTCCTTTCAAATCTTCTCAAAAAAGCGCTACAAAGAAAAGACATTTTCTGACTGCCCGGACCACCGGCGGCGCCACCTTCGCTCCACGGAGATTCTGCAATGATGCCTTCCCGCTTTCACCCGTTCCATCTCGTAATGACCCTGGTTGTCATGGTCGTCCTGTTCTCTCCATCGGTCCGGGCCGAGATTAATTTCCCGCTGTCAAAAGGGCAGATGGTCTATGTGCCTGCCTACAGCCACATCTATATGGGTGATCGGGAGCAGCCCTTCCTGCTCGCCGTCACCCTCAGCATACGGAATACCGATCCATCAACGTCGATGACCGTCTCCCGCGTCGGCTATTTTGATTCGGAAGGCAGACTGCTGCGCGAATACATGCGGCATCCACTCGTGATCAAGCCGTTTTCCTCAACCCGTATCGTCATCAAGGAATCTGACGCAGAAGGTGGCTCCGGCGCCAGCTTCCATGTTCGCTGGCACGCCGAAAAGGCGATCAACCAGCCCATCATCGAATCGATCATGATCGGCACCAAGAGCCAGCAGGGCATCTCATTCACCTCCCGTGGCCAGGTGATCATCGAAGGTGCGGAATAATCCTGCCAGTTGCCGCAGAAACGTACAGCCCCCCCAGTCACCCTCCGGCAATCGAGGTCTACGCGAAGGCGGCAACCTGCCCTTGATCTCTTTCTTGCCGGTCCTTATGGTTGCCTCAGAAGGAGAAATCGTCTCGCTATTCCTTCAACCGCAGCCAGGGCCGGACGCAGCGTCCGTGGTGGTGCACTCTCCCTCGAGAGATTGCGTCGTGGCCCACCCTTCCCCGTCGTCATCTCCCCAGGAGGTCCGCCATGCGTTCCGTATTTATCGCTATGATGCTTCTTTTCTGCACGACAACTGTCAGTGCAGTCACCACGAAAAACGTCAACTACACTGTCAATGGCACAGCGTACCAGGGATACCTTGCCAGCCCCTCCATGGACGCCCCTCTGGTCCTGATCATCCATGACTGGGATGGTTTGACCGACTACGAAATGAAGCGGGCGGATATGCTGGCAGCGCTCGGCTACAACGCATTCGCCGCTGACCTCTTCGGCGCCGGGGTGAGGCCTGCGGCGGTGGAAGACAGGAAACGCCTGACCGGAGCGCTCTACCAGGACCGCCATACAATGCGGGTCCTGCTCGATGCCGGCCTCGCTGCAGCCAGAGACAATGGCGTCACCAGCACGAAGGCGGTTGCCGCAGGTTATTGTTTCGGTGGTGCGGCTGTGCTGGAAATGGCCCGTTCCGGTTCGGACCTGCTTGGCTTCGTCTCTTTTCATGGCGGCCTGACTACTCCTGAAGGTCAGAATTACAGCAAGACCCGGGGACAGATCCTCGTTCTGCATGGAACCGCCGACGAAAGCGTCACCATGCAGGATTTCGCCACTCTCGCACAGGAACTGGAAAAACAGCAAATTCGCCATGAAATGATCAGTTACAGTGGCGCCCCGCATGCCTTTACGGTGTTCGGCAGCGAACGGTACCGGGAAGATGCGGATCGCAAATCCTGGCAGCGCTTCACCGAATTTCTGATCGAGGTATTCAAATAGCCCTCCAGCGCACCTCCCCCGCCGCTATGTGAGAACAGACTTCCACCCAGCCGTTCAGTTTCGCCCGACAACAGGCTGGGAATGGACGGGGCTGGTGCGCTGTGGTATTGTCGACTGAACAGTCGCAGCGCAGTCTGGCCAGTTTCGCCGTTATTGCCATGAGCGACCTCAACCATCTCTAATGCAACCTTTGCATCCATGAGGATCAGCAAACTCAGCCATCCACTGCTCGAGATAACCGCGCTTGCGACCGCCCCGGATCAATCCTGGTGTGTCTACGGAGCGAACGATTCGGGAATCGATACGTTCTTTGCCGTGCTGGCCGGGGATATCGTCCCTGCAGCGGGTGAACTTGTCCTGCCGGAAAATATGGGAACAATTTCGTTCAAGACGCAGCAGGAGATCTACGAGGAGGAACTCCGCAAGGACGACAGCGACTACCTCGATTTTCCCGATCCAGGTACACCAGCCCGCGCTTTCCTCCCCCCGAACTCCGAAAAATCGCCCCTGGTCGAGTCCTTCGACATGACTGACTCCCTCGATAAAGGTTACCGTCAGCTCAGTTCCGGACAGAGCCGTAAATTGATCCTCCTGCGGGAAATCCTGCGGGGTGCCGGACAACTCATCATCCAGAATCCCTACGATGGCCTCGACAAGATCGGTTGCGCCGAGTTGGACAGAGCCCTGGCATCGCTCCCCGATCACCGGGTGCAGATCCTGGTCACCGTCAACATAAAGGATGACATCCCTCACTGGTGCAGCCACCTGGCCGTCCTCCATCGCGGACGACTGGTTTTCCAGGGACGAAGGTCGGATGTTATCCATCAGATCGATCACGTCCATGATACCGGCAACGGTTATGCAGACACCGACTTCGAGAAGCTGGGAATCCGCACCACCGCGCTCCCGCTTTCCGAGAAAAATGAGATCATCAGCCTGCGCAACGGATTCGCCCGTTTCGGCGAGTTCACTGTGTTCGAAGGTCTCGATCTCCAGATTCATGACGGTTGCCATACTCTTGTCACTGGGCCGAACGGCTGCGGCAAATCAACCCTGTTGCAGATCATTACCGGTGACAACCCGAAATGTTACGCCAATGATCTCCGTATCTTCGGCAGACAGCGCGGCAGCGGCGAGTCGATCTGGGAACTGAAATACCGGATGGGCATCGTCTCGCCCGAACTGCATCGGAACTATCGTGCCCCCGGTACCGCCCGACAGGTCGTGCTCTCCGGGCTGTTCGATACCATTGGCCTGTACCGGCGGGTTACAGCTTTGCAGGAACAACAGGCCCGACACTGGCTTGATTGGCTCAACCTCACCGGCAAGGCCTCATTCTCCTTTCGCCGACTCAGCTTTGCCGAACAGCGGCTGGTGCTGATCGCGCGAGCCCTGATCAAGCTTCCCCGCCTGCTAGTCCTCGATGAGCCGACACAGGGTCTTGATGATGGCAACCGAAAAAAACTCCTCGATCTTCTCGACCGGATCGCCGACCGCCAGATCTGCACCATCCTCTACGTCAGCCATCGCCAGGATGAATTTCGTCCCTTCTTCCAGCAGCATGTCCGGTTGGAAACCTACATGCCGGCACTGCGCAGGATTAACACATCCGGCAAAACTCCTCCCGGAGCCGGCCGGGCGGGGAATTCAATCCCCGATCCTCCTACCGGGGCTACACCATGAACCCACGTCCTGTTCTTGTGCTGCTTTTCATCGGCAGTCTTTTCCTTGCCGGCTGCTCCGAAAATGAACCAAAGACAGAACCGGAACCGGTCAGCAGCAAGGCCGAGCAGGTCGGCAAAGAGGCGGCCGAGGCAATCAAGACGCCGATTGAACAGGCCGACGCCGTTTCCGGCATGCAGAACGCTCATAACCAGGCTCTTGAGGAGCAGGCCAAATCCCAGTAACGGACAGCGAAACGAACGTTCCAACGATTCTTGGCCAACTGGCACAGTCGCCAGCATTCCAGTATCCCGGATAACTGCACCTGTTATTTATTTCTCGATCTGTGCCTGTACTTTTTCCGGTGAAAGGATACATTACGGCTTTCTAACGGCATATGGCTCTCCGCCACACAGCCTTTGACGAGATCTGCCGAAATCCTGTCCGGAAAAACATGCGAAACGTTCTTTTTTACATCGTCACAGTCGCGATCTGGGGATCGACCTGGATTGCCATCAAATTCCAGCTTGGTGCTGTCGATCCGACACTCTCCGTCGGCTACCGTTTCAGCCTGGCTGCCATTCTGCTCCTGCTCTGGTGCTGGATTGGCCGACTGCCAATGCGATTCACCCTCGTCCAGCATGGTTTCATGCTGCTACAGGGGGTCATGCTGTTTTCGCTGAACTACCTGCTGTTCTATCTCGCCGAACAGCAGATTGCCAGCGGTCTAGCCGCCGTCATCTTCTCGACGGTCCTTTTGATGAACATGGTCAACGGAGCCATATTCCTCAAATCGCCACTGGACCGCAAAGTCATGGCAGGAGGCATGCTTGGCCTCTTTGGTATCGTACTGGTCTTCAGGCCGGAGATCACTTCTTTTGCGCTTGAGGGAGGCGGTCTTTATGGCGTGTTCCTCAGTCTTCTGGCCACCTACTTCGCTTCGCTGGGCAATATCCTGTCGGCCCGCAACCAGAAGAACAATCTCCCGATCGTCCAAACGAACGCCATCGGCATGGGATATGGCGCCCTGTTGATGCTTGGAGCCGCCTGGCTCACCGAGAAACCCTTCCTCTTTGAAACGACCGTCAGCTACATCCTGTCCCTGCTGTATCTTGCAATCTTCGGTTCGATTATCGCCTTTGGCTGCTACCTGTCCCTCATCGGCCGAATCGGTGCCGATCGTGCCGCCTATGCTACCCTGCTCTTTCCTCTCGTCGCCCTTGCCATCTCCACGGTCTGGGAGGATTACCACTGGACAGGATCGGCTGCTGCCGGTGTGCTGCTGATCCTGACCGGCAATCTTCTGATGCTGCGGTTTAAAACGGCCAATCCGGGTGGGAGTTTCTCCCTCTTACGGCGACTGTCCCTATACCGGACAAAGGGCAGCGGCCGGCTCGCGCCCGACGTCACAGCGCTCCAGCCGCTGGAGTCATCCACACATGTGTTGAAGCGGCGCTGAGGACAAAATCGGGGATCACAGCTGCGATGACATGCGACTTCATCGGCCCTCCTTCTCCGCTCCGAGTCTTGTGGTTTGCTCTTCACAGCCATGCCGGCGATCCGGTTGGAATCGGTCCACACATTGAAATGGGGATTTCTCAGGCGCTCCAGACAATCCACCGACACCTGCCCTGTCATCGTTCAGTCAACTGTTTTTGAAATCATTCAGGCAGATGAAAGCAAAAGAGGGAGACACCGACTAAACGGTGTCTCCCTCTTCGCATCTGAACCGAACTGACTGCCGCAGGTGTATCAGCTTGCCATTTTCAGCCCTTGTTCAATCTTACGGGCGATCACTCGGGGGCCCTGATAAATCCTGAAAATCTGGCGCGGACATTTGGCGACACAGACTTCTTCACAGCTTGGCCCATAGGCGATACATGCCTTATGGTCGATTTTGACCTTGTTGTTCTCGTAGGTTACTGCCTTGGCCGGGCATACCTTGACGCAGAGTTTGCAACCGATGCAACCTACTTCGCAGACCGCCTTGACCTTGTTCCCTGAATCCTGGGTCGAGCAGGGAACATACACCCGGGCCTTCAGTGTCTGGATTTCGATGATCTTCTTGGGACAGCCACGCACGCAGGCACCGCAACTGACGCATTTGTCGGGATCGACAATAGGGAAGTCATCAACCATGGTAATCGCATCAAACGGGCAGATTGAAGCACACTCGCCAAGTCCGATACAGGCATACTGGCAGTTGGACGGTCCGCCGAAGGCAAGGTTGGCAGCGGTGCATGTGGAAAAGCCGATGTAGCGGTGCTTTTGTGCGACTTGCCCCTCGATCCGTGAACACCGGATGACAGCAATCTGATCTTCCACCGCGGTCAGTTTCTTGCCAGTCAATTCGGCGACTACTGCCGCTACCTTTTCCTTGCCGGGAAAGCAGAGATTGGGCGGGACATCGGGATCGGTAACAACGGCGATGGCGTACCCCTCACAGCCTGGATAACCGCACCCGCCACACTGGGCCAGGGGAAGAGATTCCAGGACATGTTCTATCAAGGGATTGCTTTCGACAGCAAACTTGTGGGCGGCAATGGCAAGGCCGATACCAAAGAAAAGGCCAATACACCCCAATAGCACCACACCGCCTATTGCAATTTTTATCAATGCCGGATCCATAATCTTGTCACTCTCACTTCCATGCGTTGAGTATGCGGAAATCTCTGATCAGAAGAGCTGCAGACCGGAGAAACCCAGAAATGCCATGGCAAACTGACCCGCGACGATAAAGGCGATCGGCAGGCCTTTGAAGGTCGTTGGGATGTTGGCCAGTTCCAGCCGCTCCCGCACCGAGCTCATCAGATACAGGGCCAGCAGAAAGCCACCGCCGGCACCAAACGCCAGCATGAAGGTCTCAAACACGCTGTAATTGTTGTTGGCCATGATCAGCGGTACGGCGATAATGACACAGTTGGCGATAACCAGTACCAGGTAAACTCCGAAGGAGTTGAACAGGATCGGGTTGACCTTGCGGAGGATGGTGTCAACCGCCTGTACCGTCAGCGACACGAGGCCGATGAAGACGACGATCTGCAGAAAATTGAGTCCATACGGAATGAGGATGAACTGGTAGAAGAACCAGCTCATCAGCGCCGAAGCAACCATGACGATGGTAAATACCACGCCCATCCCCTTGGCGGTTGTTTTCCTTTTCGAAGTGCCGAAGAAAACGCACAGGCCAAGGTATTTGGTGAACACGAAGTTGTTGACCAGCAGTGCGGAAATCAAAATCGACAAGAGATAGCCGATATACGACTTTGCCACCTTCAGGCTTTCAATTTCGGCGCCACCGGCATCACGAATCGACACGACATGGGTCTTGGCCGTATTGAGCGGTTCAGCGAACAGCAGGGACACGCTTCGACCATCGCCGGAGATTCCGACCTTCTGAACCTCAAGCCGGATATCCGGATCAGATTCCTCGAACACTGTATACATCCCTCCATCCTGCATCGTGGTCTTATCGACCGGAGCATGGTAGGTGAGGATGATTTCGTTCTCCGCCCCGAATTTCTGTCCACTCGCCAGTTCCGCAGCCTGGAGCAGGACCGGAGCCAGAATGAACAGCAGGACCGCGGTCCAGTATGTGAAGTGTCTGCGTATCATCATTTCTTCCCCTTCGCCTGTTTGTAGGCAAGCTCGATCCAATTGAAAAAGGCCATCATCAAGCCGACCACGAAGAACCCGGCACTGGGCAGGAT
This sequence comes from Desulfobulbaceae bacterium, assembly GCA_008933635.1. Taxonomy (GTDB): domain Bacteria; phylum Desulfobacterota; class Desulfobulbia; order Desulfobulbales; family Desulfocapsaceae; genus Desulfoprunum. The sequence goes on from WBUQ01000020.1 coordinate 38,416, forward strand.
GAAGAACAGGAGAGGTTTGAAACCAAGGACATCGTAACCGAGAATCGCCCCGGAACCGAGAAGCTCCCGGACAAGACCTATGACCACCATGCCGACCAGAAAGCCGAGTCCCATGCCGAGGCCATCCCAGAAGGAGTCCTGCGCCGATTCCTTGCAGGCGAACATTTCCAGCCGCATGGTGATAATGGCGAAGGCGACGATCAGCTTGACGAAAATGCCCATCTTGGCGTAGGCTTCAGGGAGATAGGCGGCCAGAGCCAGATCGATGACGGTAACCCAGGTGGCGATGGTAAGGGTGTAGGTGGGAATACGGATTCGCGGATGAATCTTGTTCTTGAACAGCGATATGGTGACGCTGGAAAAGACCTGGACGAAGAGAACCGCGATGCCCAGCATCACGCCGTTTATCACCGTGGTCGAAATCCCGACGGCCGGACACATCGACAGGGCCAGCTTGAAGATCGGATTCTCACTGAGGATTCCGCGAGCGATCAACTGCATGCTTGATTTATCGTTTGCCACGTGAACTTCCTCTCAAATGATTAGAACGCAACCTCGATCTTCTGTTCCGCCAGGGCGGTATCCAGAATATTGAGGCGATAGGCAAATTTTTTGACGATGCTCTTGACGCCGTTGTTGACCGAACGGCTGGAAATGGTGGCACCGGTCAGGGCATAGATATCTTTATCCCCGTACTTTTTCAGAATCTTCGCCGCATCTTCCGCAGCAATATCGCCCTCCAGTGCCTGAAAATACTCATCAGGCAACGGCTCCTTGACTACATCAAGGTCCTTCAGTTGCTCAAATGTCTTCCCTTTGAACTGATTCCTGAAATAATCCTGCTCTATTTCCGCGCCAAGCCCCGGATCCTCCTCATGCTCGAGTATTTCGAGACCAAGCAGGGTGAATTTCGGGTCGGTGGCCAGCATCACCCCGATAAAGGTCTTGAAACCGGTAAACTTGCCGTCGAGAAGATAGGCGATCCGCTCGCCATTGTTGGTGACGATGATGGTCTGGTCGGCGAATTTCGCATCCTTGCCCGCGCCGACGATCCCATTCACCACCTTGTCACGTTCCTCCTTCTCAAGGACCTTGGCTTCATCTACCTCCACGGATTTGTTGTCGATAACCTTTCCGGAAAGATCAAGGGTGAGGAAGATGAATCCCTCCTTCCCCGACAGCAGATAACCGATGTACTGGCTCTGTTTATCGGAAACAATATAACGGTACACTTCGTGCAGAGCCATGCTGTCGGGAATCGGCTTGTCCGCCGAATACCCGAGCAGGGCATATCGAACCTTCTGTTCGTTGACGTGCTCGTTGTGCTTCTTGGCCTTGTTGGTGACGATGAAGGCTGAGCCCATGACCGTGGCGGCCAGGATACAGGAGACTGTCAGCCGGATTATGATAGTGAATATATCTTTCATCGGCTACCTCCCTGGGGCGGAGCGAACCGCCGCGGCTTGAACCAGCCGTCGAGGACCGGGCTCAGCGGATTCATCAGCAGAATGGCGTAGCAGATGCCCTCAGGATATCCGCCCTTGAGCCGGATCATCACCGTCAGCGCGCCGATCCCGAAGCCATAGACCAGCTGCGAAACCTTGTTGGTCGGACAGGTCACATAATCGTTGGCCATGTAAAAGGCGCCAAGCAGGGCGCCACCGGTGAGGATAGCCAGCAGCGGATCACCGCTGAAGTACGTCTCGCCGCCGAAGATCCAGGACAGCAGGGCGATTGTCCCCAGTACCGATACCGGAATATGCCAGGTAATATATCCCCTGTAGATCAGATACAATCCGCCAAGGACAATGAGGAAGCCGGAAGTCTCACCGATGCAGCCGGGTCGCCATCCCATGAAAAAAGACCCGTAGAGGGAGGTTCCCGCACCGAACATCTCGGTAAAGGCGGCCATGCCCTGTTCCTTGATGACCGCAAGCGGTGTGGCAGTCGACACGGCACTGACTCCTTCTCCGAGATAGGAAAAGACAGCCATATCCTGAAGTGGCGGTAGCCACGCCGAGGTCATCGCTACCGGGAAAGTCGCCAGCAGGAAGGATCTGCCCAGCAGTGCCGGATTGAAGATGTTATAGCCGATGCCACCGAGGATGTGCTTGCCGATGTAGATCGCCATCACGGCCCCGAGTACTGGCAGCAGCGGCGATACCCCGGGCGGAATGACAAAAGCCAGCAGCATGCCGGTTATGACCGCGCTGCCGTCCCTGACCGTGACCCGCCGGCCGAGGAGTTTCTGACTGGCGGCCTCGACCGCCACGCAACTGGCGACCGAAACAGCGGTGATGAGCAGGACCTGGATACCAAAGACGAAGACAGACAGAAGCAGCGGCGGTATCAGGCAGGCCACGATGGTCCACATGATCTTTTCAACCGATTCATGGCTCTTCACATGGGGAGAGATGGAGACCTTCCACTCTCGCAATGCGGGAGATGACTGGTTTTCTGGTGCTAGCGGTTCGATGGCGTATCTCCTTCAGAAACGTTGTTCAAACTGGAGGTTCCGGGCGTGTCGGTAATCTGTTCCGGTAACCTCATGACCTTTGATTCCTATCTCTTTGCCTTCATCTTGGCCAGACGGACAAATTGGACCAGGGGCCGCTTCGCCGGGCAGACGTAGGCGCAGCTGCCGCATTCAAAGCATTCGAACACTCCGAACTGGGCGGTGTCCTCAGGCCGGTTGGCCTCGACATAGATGCCGATTTCCTTCGGCTCAAGCCCCATCGGACAGGCTTCGAGACACCAGCCGCAGCGAATGCACTGGGAGTGCGGTGTTGTATCCACCTCGTCGTCGGCCAGGAAAAGCACCGCCGATGTCGTCTTGGTCACCGGAACATCGAGATTGGAGACCGCAAATCCCATCATCGGTCCCCCCATGATAACCTTCGCCAGATCGGGTTTCAGACCGCCAAGGTAATGAACGATATCGGAAACCCTGGTCCCGACCTTGACCAGCAGATTGGCCGGCCTGGCAATTCCCTTGCCGGCAATGGTGACAACCTTTTCGTAAAGCGGTTTGCCGAGGACCACCGCATCGCGGGTGGCTCTGGCCGTCGACACATTCTGCACCACGACCCCGACCGCCGAGGGGAGGGCCATTGCCGGCACCTTGCGGCCGGTGATGGCCTGGATCAGCTGTTTCTCCGACCCCTGCGGGTATTTCACCTTCAGGGCCTGCACCGTCACGGAATACTCGGCGGTCGAACCGGCACGGGCCGCCTCGGTCATCGCCAGGATCGCGTCCGGTTTATTGCTCTCGATACCGATCTGGCATTGCCTGATGCCGAGGATCTTCAGGATAATTTTCGCCCCCTCGACAATATCAGCAGCGTATTCCAGCATCTGCCGGTGATCTGAGGTGATATACGGCTCGCATTCCGCTCCGTTTAGCAGCAGGGTATCGATAGGGTTGTCGGGAGGAGGGCTCAACTTGACATGGGTCGGAAAACCGGCA
>WBUQ01000182.1 GCA_008933635.1 Desulfobulbaceae bacterium
AAGCTGTAAAACGGCACGTTGGTCACCATGGTCAGGCCCGAGTAGAGCGTGAACGCGAACATCACCCAGGTCACCTGCGGCCAGGTCAGCCAGAAATCCTCGCCGCGGCGCACGCCGGCCTCGGTGAGCAGCCATATGAAGCCCATCACCAGGGCCGCCGCAGCCGGCGAGGGCAGGCCCTGGAAGTAGCGCTTGTCCACCACGCCGGTGTTCACGTTGAAGCGCGCCAGGCGCAGCGCGGCGCAGGCGCAGTACACGAAGGCAGCGATCCAGCCCCAGCGGCCCAGCCCCTGCAGCGCCCATTCGTAGGCGATGAGCGCGGGCGCGGCTCCGAACGAGACCATGTCGGACAGCGAATCCATCTGCTCACCGAAGGCGCTTTGCGTGTTCGTCATGCGCGCCACGCGGCCGTCCAGGCTATCGAGCACCATGGCGCAGAACACGCCCACGGCCGCCATGTCGAAGCGGTCGTTCATGGCCATGACGATGGCGTAGAAGCCGCCGAACAGCGCCGCCAGCGTGAACAGGTTGGGCAGGATGTAGATGCCCTTGCGGCGCTTGCGCACCACCACGCCCGTCTCTTCGGCGGACTCGTTACCGTCATGCATTCCACAGACCTCCAGCGCACATCCATCATGCGCGAGTAGCTATTGATTTTATAGTATCCAGCCCCGCAGCCGGCGCGGGGAAAGGACGCAGTGTAGCCGTTGCGCGGCACCGGCCCGCCCGGGACGGCCCGGCAACGAAAAAGGCCACCGAAGTGGCCTTTGCGGATGCCGCGGCGAGTGCCGGATCAGTTGCGGGTCTGGTCAACCAGCTTGTTCTTGGCGATCCAGGGCATCATGGCGCGCAGTTGCGAACCCACCACCTCGATGCTGTGGTCGGCCGTGTTGCGGCGGCGGGCCGTCATGCTCGGGTAGTTCAGGCGGCCTTCCTGGATGAACATCTTGGCGTAGTCGCCGTTCTGGATGCGCTTGAGGGCATTGCGCATGGCGGCGCGCGACTGCTCGTTGATCACTTCGGGGCCGGTCACGTACTCGCCGAACTCGGCGTTGTTCGAGATCGAGTAGTTCATGTTGGCGATGCCGCCTTCGTAGATCAGGTCCACGATGAGCTTGAGCTCGTGCAGGCACTCGAAGTAGGCCATCTCGGGAGCGTAGCCGGCCTCGACCAGGGTCTCGTAGCCCATCTTGATCAGCTCGACGGCGCCGCCGCACAGCACGGCCTGCTCGCCGAACAGGTCGGTCTCGGTCTCTTCCTTGAAGTTGGTCTCGATGATGCCGGCCTTGCCGCCGCCATTGGCCATGGCGTAGGACAGGGCCAGGTCACGCGCCTTGCCGCTCTTGTCCTGGTGCACGGCCACGAGGTGGGGCACGCCGCCGCCTTGCGTGTAGGTGTTGCGCACGGTGTGGCCAGGGGCCTTGGGGGCCACCATCCACACGTCCAGGTCGGCGCGGGGCACGACCTGGTTGTAGTGCACGTTGAAGCCGTGGGCGAAGGCGAGCGAGGCGCCCTGCTTGATGTTCGGCTCGACGTTGTTCTTGTACACCTCGGCGATCTGCTCGTCGGGCAGCAGGATCATGACCACGTCGGCGGCCTTCACGGCATCGTTGACTTCCAGCACGGTGAGGCCGGCCTTGCCGACCTTGTCCCACGACGCGCCGCCCTTGCGCAGGCCGACCACGACCTTGACGCCGCTGTCGTTCAGGTTTTGTGCATGGGCGTGGCCCTGCGAGCCGTAGCCGATGATGGCGACGGTCTTGCCCTTGATCAGGCTCAGGTCACAGTCTTTGTCGTAGAAAACTTTCATGGGAGGCTCCGGTTGAAATGCGTTGTTGGGTTGGATGAAACGGATGGGATTGTCTTACACGCGCAGGATGCGCTCGCCACGGCCGATGCCGCTGGCGCCGGTACGCACGGTTTCCAGGATGGCGGTGCGGTCGATGGCCTGCAGGAAAGCGTCGTTCTTGGACTGGTCGCCCGTGAGCTCGATGGTGTAGCTCTTCTCGGTCACGTCGATGATGCGGCCGCGGAAGATGTCGGCCATGCGCTTCATCTCCTCGCGCTCCTTGCCCACGGCGCGCACCTTCACCATCATGAGCTCGCGCTCGGTGTAGGCGCCCTCGGTGAGGTCGACCACCTTCACGACCTCGATGAGGCGGTTCAGGTGCTTGGTGATCTGCTCGATCACGTCGTCGGAGCCCGTGGTCTGGATGGTCATGCGCGACAGCGATGCATCCTCGGTGGGCGCCACGGTGAGCGACTCGATGTTGTAGCCACGGGCCGAGAACAGGCCCACCACGCGCGACAGCGCGCCAGGTTCGTTCTCGAGCAGAACGGCAATGATGTGCTTCATAAGTGCAGATTCCTCTTTTCGCTGCCCTCCCCCGCGCACGGTAATGCGCGGGCTCGGCAGGCAATAGATTCGTCAAGAAAGATGCTATCTATTCGATAGCTTTTGGCGCTTGATGGACAAGCGCCGGAGGCCGATCTTCCGCTTACAGGTCTTCCGACCCCAGCAGCATCTCGGTAATGCCCTTGCCCGCCTGCACCATCGGGAACACGTTCTCGGTGGGGTCGGTGCGGAAGTCCAGGAACACGGTGCGGTCCTTGAGCTTGCGGGCCTCGCGCAGCGCGGGCTCGACGTCCTTGGGGTGCTCGATGAGCATGCCCACATGGCCGTAGGCCTCGGCCAGCTTCACGAAGTTGGGCAGCGCATCCATGTAGCTGTGGCTGTAGCGGCCCGAGTACTCGATCTCCTGCCACTGGCGCACCATGCCCAGGTAGCGGTTGTTGAGCGAGCAGATCTTGATCGGCGTGTTGTACTGCAGGCAGGTGGACAGCTCCTGGATGTTCATCTGCACCGAGCCTTCGCCCGTGATGGTGAACACCTCGGCCTGGGGCTTGGCCAGCTTGATGCCCATGGCGTAGGGAATGCCCACGCCCATGGTGCCCAGGCCGCCCGAGTTGATCCAGCGGCGCGGCTCGTCGAAGCGGTAGTACTGCGCGGCCCACATCTGGTGCTGGCCCACATCGGACGTGATGTAGGCATCGGCATCCTTGGTCATGTTCCACAGCGTCTCGACCACGTACTGCGGCTTGATGACCTCCTGGTTGCCCCGGTCGTACTTGAGGCAGTCGCGCTTGCGCCAGCCCTCGATCTGGTCCCACCAGGCCGCCAGCGCGCCGGAGTCGGAGCGCGTGGTCGTCTCGCGGACCATGGAGATCAGCTCGGCCAGCACGTCCTTCACGTCGCCCACGATCGGAATGTCGACCTTCACGCGCTTGGAGATGCTCGACGGGTCGATGTCGATGTGGATGATCTTGCGGTCGTTCTGGGCAAAGTGCTTGGGGTTGCCGATCACGCGGTCATCGAAACGCGCGCCCACGGCCAGCAGCACGTCGCAGTTCTGCATGGCGTTGTTGGCCTCGATCGTGCCGTGCATGCCCAGCATGCCCAGGAACTTGCGGTCGCTGGCCGGATAGGCGCCCAGGCCCATCAGCGTGTTGGTGACCGGGTAGCCCAGCATGTCCACCAGGGTGCGCAGCTCGTTGCAGGCGTTGCCCAGCAGAACGCCGCCGCCCGTGTAGATGTAGGGGCGCTTGGCCGTCAGCAGCAGCTGCAGGGCCTTGCGGATCTGGCCGCCGTGGCCCTTCCTGACCGGGTTGTACGAGCGCATTTCCACGCTCTGCGGGTAGCCGCCGTAGGGCGCCTTCTTGAACGACACGTCCTTCGGAATGTCGACCACCACGGGGCCGGGGCGGCCCGTTCGTGCGATGTGGAAGGCCTTCTTGAGCGTCATCGCCAGGTCGCGCGTGTCCTTCACGAGGAAGTTGTGCTTGACGATGGGACGCGTGATGCCCACGGTGTCGCATTCCTGGAAGGCGTCCAGCCCGATCGCGGGCGTGGGCACCTGGCCGGAGATGATCACCATGGGAATGGAGTCCATGTAGGCCGTGGCGATGCCCGTCACGGCGTTGGTCAGGCCCGGGCCCGAGGTCACCAGGGCCACGCCCACCTCGCCGGTGGCGCGCGCATAGCCGTCGGCGGCATGCACGGCGGCCTGTTCGTGGCGCACCAGGACGTGCTGGATGCTGTCCTGCTTGTACAGCGCGTCGTAGATATAGAGAACGGCACCGCCCGGGTAGCCCCACATGTACTGGACACCCTCGGCCTGCAGGGCCTTCACGAGGATTTCCGCACCCATCAAGTCCTGGGTGCCGGCGGCGTGGGAAGCGGCGGCGGCTGTTGCGATTTCAGCCTTGGAGATTTCCATGATCAACCTTTGCGAATTTCTCTGACGAAAAACCTTGGGTGCCCCTAGCCGGAGCCCTTGTGGGGCCGGTGCGGGACTTAAGGCCAAGGACATGGGCGAGATGATTGCTGCGCCGGACCGTGACCCGTTTGCCTTTTGAATTGCAGCGAACATTATCGCACTGCAACACTCGCCGCGCGCATCATCCCGAAAAAATAGGCGCGCAATGCGATAATCCAGCCCCTTGGCGTGCCGCGCCGCGCGAATCGCGCCATCGGCACAGACTCCCAGCGGGCTGATTTCTCTTGGCAACGGAACAAGAACTCTCCGACTTTCTCAAAAGCGTGGAAAAGCGTGCGTACAAGCGCTCGCTGTACCACGTGCGCAACGAGGAAGCAGCCCTGGACATCGTGCAGGACAGCATGCTCAAGCTGGCCGAGCACTATGGCGACAAGCCCCCGGCCGAGCTGCCCATGCTGTTCCAGCGTATCCTGTCCAACTGCACGCTGGACTGGTTCCGCCGCCAGAAGACGCGCAATGCGCTGTTTTCGAGCATGAGCGACTTCGAGGGACCGGGCGAGGATGGCATGGATTTTGATCTGCTCGAGGCCTATTCCGGCCCCGAGGATGGCGAGACGGCCCAGAGCGCGGAGGACGTTACCCGCCGCGCCCAGGTGCTGCGCAGCATCGAGGCCGAAATCCAGGAATTGCCGGCACGTCAACGGGAGGCGTTTTTGATGCGTTACTGGGAAGAGATGGATGTGGCAGAAACGGCGGCCGCCATGGGCTGCTCGGAAGGCAGCGTCAAAACGCACTGTTTCCGTGCCATCCAGACCCTCAGCAAGGCACTGAAGGCCAAAGGAATCGAGTTATGAACACCGCTACCACCACCGCCCAGATCGACCAGGCCGCCGACCGCTTCGCCCGGCGCGTGACCGCGCGCCTCACCACTGGCAACGACGAGCTGCCCTACGACATCTCGGAGCGCCTGCGTGCCGCGCGCGTCCAGGCCCTGGCCAAGCGCAAGCTGGCGGCTCCCGTTCTGCAGGAGCGGACCGCGCCCGCCGTGGTGCGCAACGGCCGCACCGCAGCCCTAGGCTGGGGCGGCGAAGGCGGCAACTGGTGGCGCGCCCTGGTGTCGGCCGTGCCGCTCACGGC
>WBUQ01000021.1 GCA_008933635.1 Desulfobulbaceae bacterium
GAATGATGCCCTGCTGCATCTCAACCTCGGGGCAATCCGGGAGGAGCAGGGGGATATCCCTGCGGCTGAATCCTGCTACAGGCGTGCGATGGAACTTGAGCCCGGCAACGCCAAGGCGCTCAACAACATGGGGAAGGTCCTGCAGCGGCAGGGGCGGGGCGCGGAGGGGGAAAAATACCTCCGCTGGGCCCTGCAGCTGGCCCCGGATTATCCTCTCGCCCTGAACAACCTGGGGGTCATCTGCAGTGGCCAGGGGCGGCATGACGAGGCCCTGGCCTGTTTCCTCCGGGCCCTGGAACTGGAGCCGCAGTCGGTCAACGCCCTGTACAACGCCGCCGGGGCCTGCAACTGCCTGAACCAGCAAGACGAGGCCATTTCCCATCTGCGGCGGCTACTGGAGCTGCGGCCGGATCACGCCCCGGCCCGCCACATGCTGGCGGCCCTTTCCGGCGAGACCACCGAGACGGCGCCCCGGGCCTATGTCGAGGAGACCTTCGATGCCTACGCCGAACGATTCGACCGGCACCTGACCGAACACCTACACTATGCCGTACCGACGGTCCTGCAGGAAATGGTGTCCGCCGCTCTGGGAAATGGACAGCGGGTCGGAATGGCGATCGACCTCGGCTGCGGCACGGGGCTGGCCGGTGAGGCCTTCCGTCCTCTCGCCGTACAACTGCACGGGATAGACATTTCTGCCGGGATGCTGGCGAAGGCCGCGGCGAAAGGTATCTATGACCGGCTGGAGCGCGAGGACCTCGGCCAGTGGCTCGACAACTGCGGGCAGAAGTATGACCTGTTTGTCGCCGCCGACGTCTTTGTCTACGTCGGCAGGCTGGATGGGGTGTTCGCCTCCCTGGGGCGCTGCGCGGCTGCGGGCGCCTTTTTTGCCTTTTCGGTCGAACACAGTGGCGAAGGGGGGGATTATCTCCTCAGGCCTTCCGGCCGTTACGCCCACTCGCCCGACTATATCGAGAGGCTTGCCGGCGCGCATGGCTGGTCGGTGGTGGACCGGCGGCATCAGGGAACCCGTCGCGAACAGGGGAAGTGGATCGAAGGCGATCTCTTCCTACTCCGTCGGTAAATGTGTCGGCTACGGTTGTGCCGCCGGCGGCCCCTGCGGCTGCCAGGTCCTTGACCAAGCCCGGATACGGTCGACAGACTCCTCGTCAACGCCGAGCGACAACAGGAAATGACGATGGGCTTCGGGTGCGGATTTCTCGAATTCGAAATGCCAGCGATGCATCCCTTGTTCATCCAGGCCCGCGGTCGCCAGCATGCTTGTCCATTGTTTCCTGGTCAGGGCGACGGCCGGTTCCTGGCCGCCGAGATCCGGATGACGCAGCAATTTCAGGGTGATCTGCTGCTGAGCTTGCAACTGTCTGATTTCGCCGGCTATCTGCTCCAGGCGGCGCCTGAGGATTGTCTGCGACAGGCGCGGGTCGGCGGCGAGGATGCCAGCGATATCCGCAAGCGCCAGCCCTGCCCGGCGCAGCCGGCAGATCTCCTGCAGCCTCTCCAGTTCCTTTTCTCCGTAAACCCTGTAGTTGGAGGCCGAGCGGCCACATGGCCGGAGCAGACCGATCCGGCTGTAGTAGAGCAGGGTTGAGCGGGACAGCCCGCACTGCCCTGCCAGCTCGCCGATCGAATAGTTCTTCATCCTCTCCTATCCCTGTTGTCCCCTGAACATCCGGCCTGTCTGCAGGTAATGGTTGAGCAGGGTTTCCAGCGTTGCCACCTGCTCCGCAAAGGCCTCGGCGGTCAGGGTCCTGATGTGTTCGTTGCCCTCTTCGCAGGTGGCGGTGATGGTCTGCTGCCATCGGGCCCTGGTCAGGCCGGGGGCCAGATCCGCCAAGGTGATGGCGTAGCGCATGATCCGCAGGCTGTTGGTGCGGATGAACTCGATCCGGACCGGCGGTTCATGGCGGCTGACGACCCAGGTGTCCCTGCCGCCGGGATCGGGGAAGCCGGTGGTGAAGATACAGTCGGGTTCGGCGAAGCCGGAGGCGGTGTAGACCATTTCGCACGCCCAGTGCTCAATCCAGTCATATTCCCGCACCGGGCAGAGCAGCGGAAAAATGTCCCCGGGGCTGCCGGTGAGCGTCTGCTGTGCCGTTCGTGTCGTCCGCATTGCCTTGAATGTGTTCATGATCGTCCTCCCTGGACAGAATGGGTATTTGAATGCCGGGGAGGATACAGTGTGCAGCCGTAGACAGGTCAACCGGGAAAATCGGCAGGCAGAAAAAATCCGTGGCTGCGGATCAGAACAGATAGCCGTAACGGATGCCGAGGGTGTCGAGTCCTTCGTTGGGGTCGGCCAGATAGCCGTTCGACATGTGATCGAACATCAGCAGCAGCCGGCTGTGGTCTGTGATGCAGTAGCCGATTTCGGCCGAGATATGGAACAGCAGGGTGCTGCCCAGTTGTTTGCGGTCAGGCGCCAGGAGATTGTCGGTCTCGCCGTCGTGGAGGGCAAGTCCCAGGCCGAGGTCGAGGAGCACGCCGTTCCGCCAGAGATACTGCCAGACGCCGCCGCCGTAGATCTTGCTGGTGTTGCCGCGGTCGCTCACCGACACGCCGAGATTGGGGCGGAGGGTGCCGTGCCAGAGTGCCAGGCTCGGGGTGAAGACCAGTTCGGCGTTGAGATCGACGCCATCCTCCCGGGAAGTGCCGCTCCACAGGTTGTCGGTATCGTGGTCGAGGACGCCGGCGCGGATCTCATGCAGCCAGGATTGGCCTTCCCCGCTGTCTGCCTGCTGAGGCAGGAGAAAGGAGCACAGCGCTGCAAGCAGGACGAGGCGGGGGAGCAGGTTTGGACGTGTCACGTTTCCTCCGGGGTTGCAGGGATGGCGCATCGGATACTCCCCGAGGCCGGGCCTCGATGGATGTGCGCCGTATCGTAGTCAATCTGCGGCGGAATCTCAACGGGAAAGGGCGGGGGAGCCGGTGGACGACGGAGCAGGGGCCGGTATCCGGCGGTGCTACCCCAGGCGGTCACTGGGGAGCAATGACGCCCAGCGGCTCTCCCTGTCGGCCAGCCAGACGGCCTGGTGCAGCCACTCCAGCGACTCGCTGTCGCGGGCGAGGATGGCCAGCTCCCCGGTGGTCAGGGCCGCCGGACCTTCTTTCAGGCAGAGATCCCGGAGTCGTGCCAGCATCTCTTCGCCGGCCCGGCCACGCCGTCGCCGGCCAAGTGACCGGTGCAGCCTGTTGATCGCCGGGTCGATGACCGCCTCGGCGAACAATGACAGGCCCCCTGTCGGCACACAGGCAGTCAGCGGTCTCTCCAGAGCCCGGAGCAGGTGGCTGTCCTCCAGTTCCTCGGCCACCAGCAGCAAACCCCATCTTCGCAACTGCTGACCGGTGCTGATGCGGCCGAGGAAGATGGAGATCGGCGCTGCCATGACCAGGGGGATGACCACCGGCAGAGACCAGAGAAAAAAGCGTTCCTCAAGCCTGAAGGCGAAGATCGCCCAGCAGATGGCGAGAATGGTGCCCGGCAGCTGGTTGACCAACGTTGCCCTCCAGCCGGTTTCACTGCCGCGGTTCTGGCCGGCCCAGAGCAGACTGAGGTTGAACAGGGCCCGGATCACATACCGGCTGTGGGCCAGCATGCGGGTCGGGGCCAGCAGGGCCGAGATCAGGCTTTCCAGCAGGATGCCGGCCGTAAGGCGCAGGAGGCCGCCGAATTCCCCCAGCCTGCGGTGTACCACGGCGTCGATGAAGGCCAGCAGTTTCGGCAGCAGGAGCAGGAAAAAGGTGCTGGAGGCCAGGGCCAGGGCGAGTTCGGGATGCCATTCCGGCCAGACCGGGAAAGGGCTGTGTCGGGCCGGGAAATAGTTGATCGGCTGCAGGACCAGGCGGGTCGTTTCGACCGTGGCGAGGATCAGGAAGGCCAGCCACAGCGGCGAAGCCAGGTAGGACATGGCGCCGTTGAGGAAGGCCAGGCGATGGGCCATGCGGATTCTCGGGGCGAAGAAAAGGAGCCGGAGGTGCTGCAGGTTGCCCTTTGACCAGCGCCGGTCGCGGGTCAGGTCTTCCACCAGGGTCGGCGGCGATTCCTCGAACGACTCCTGCAGTCCCGGTTCGAGCCAGATTTCGTAGCCGGCACGGGCCATATAGGCGGCCTCGACAAAATCATGACTCAGGATCGGGCCGCCGAACAGGCCGCGGCCCGGGAGTTTTTTCAGCCCGCAGTGGCGCATGAAGGGCCTGCAGCGAAGTATGGCGTTGTGGCCCCAGTAGGTCGCCTCGCCGAGCTGCAGCGCTGCGAGGCCGGTGGAGAAGATCGGTCCGTAGAGGCGGTTGGCGAACTGCTGGGTCCGGGCGAACAGCGATCGGGCGTTGACCAGGGCCGGGGCCGTCTGGAGGATGCCGATGCGGGGCTCGGCCTCCATCAGGCGGACCATCCGGACGATGGTCCCGCCCGCCATCAGGCTGTCGGCGTCAAGGACGACAGCGTAGGCATAGCTGCTGCCCCAGCGGCGGAAGAAGTCGGCGATGTTGCCGCTCTTGTGCTTCAGGTTGATCTGCCGCCGGCGGTAAAACAGCCTGCCTTCCGCGCCAAGTTCGCGGCAGAGCTGGTGCCAGGCCTTCTGTTCGGCCAGCCAGATCTCGGGATCACGGCTGTCGGAGAGGATGAAGAAGTCGAAACAGGCAAGCTGGCCGGTCGCCTCGACCGACTGGTAAACAGCCCGCAGGCCGGCGAATGTCCGTTCGATCGGCTCGTGGTAGATCGGCATGACGATCGCCGTGCGGGCCAGCGGGACGGCTTCGAGGCTTGCGGCTGGGTGCCGTCGCAGCGGCGACAGGCGGTCGCCGCCGGTCAGCCGGATCAGGAAGCCGAAGATCCCGAACCAGGAGCCGACCGAGATGCCGAAGAAGAGCAGGCTGAAGACGGCGGCGAGGCTGATTTCGATCGGGTCGGCGCCATGGTACGGCAGTACCCTGACCACCCCCCAGGCGGCAATGCCGCACTGGCCGATGACGATCGTGGCGAGCAGGGAACGGCGCAGCAGGGCGGCTCGCCGCCATGGTGCCGATGTCGCCGTCGCTTCCGATGATGCCGTCAGCCGTCCGGCGCCAGCCGCCTGGAGCATCACACGGCACCGTAGCCCATACTGCTGCGCCGGATAGGCGGGCGGGCAGCGGGTATCGGGGTCTCTGCAAGTTCGAGGCGACGGGGCAGTTCCACAACGGCCTGCCGTATCGGGTCGGGCGTGTCGGCGACCAGGATTTCCTCGATCAAACGCAGCGCCGCCAGGGCCCTGTCCCGGGTCAGCTGGATCCCGCTCCCCGTCAGGTACCCGAAAGTTCTTGAAAAAAGGTCGTCATAGGCGATGTCCCGCATGTCAGTCTCCTTCCGGGCGAATGTCGTTGTCGGCGGGCAGCCTGTAGGTCCAGGTTTCCGTCAGGGTATCCACGCCGCTCTGCAGGAAGGCGCGGAGAGAGAGCGGCTTGTCGGCCGCGGGGCGGGCGAGCATCGACAGCCGCCAGCATCTGTGCGCCGGCACGTATTCGACGTAGTGGTCCAGGATCTCCCCGTCGTCCAGGGCGGTGACGGTCGCCGTGACCCTGGCCCGGCTTGAAAGTCCGTCCAGCCTGCCGCCGGTGAAGTCGACGACCAGCCGGTAGGCCCCTTCCGTGGTCCCGCCGCCGATCCGGCTGCCGTCACCGACCAGGGTATTGACCACCCGCCCCATCTGTTCCCCGGTAATCTGGTGATTGCCGAATTGCAGGACATACTCGAGGGCCAGAGGGGCTTCGGGGCTGACCGGCCGGTCAGGTGTCCAGAAGGCGACGATGTTGTCGTTGGTCTCGTCCTGCGTCGGCAGCTGCACCAGGACCACCCGGCCCTTGCCCCAGTCGCCGACCGGTTCAACCCAGGCGCTCGGCCGGCTGTGATATTGCGCCTCGCCGTCGAGATAGTCGCGGAAGTCGGTGTCGCGCTGCAGCAGGCCGAAACCGCGCACATTGTCGGTGGTGAAGGAGTCCATCTGCAGCGTTTTCGGGTTCAGCAGCGGTCGCCACAGCCACTCGCCGGTGCCCCCGTCGTGGATCAGCAGGCCGTCCGAATCGTGGACCTGGCGCCGCCATTCGCCGGCAGGGCGACCGGTGTTCTCGCCATAGAAAAACATGCTGGTCAGGGGTGCCAGACCCGGCAGCCCGAGCGGTTTGCGGGCGAAGAGCCTGGCCTTGACGGCGACCGTGGTGGCGGTGCCGGGGGTGATGGTGAAGGCGTAGGCGCCGGTTGCACTCGGTCCGTCGAGGAGG
This sequence comes from Desulfobulbaceae bacterium, assembly GCA_008933635.1. Lineage (GTDB taxonomy): Bacteria > Desulfobacterota > Desulfobulbia > Desulfobulbales > Desulfocapsaceae > Desulfoprunum. The sequence continues at coordinate 6,274 of WBUQ01000021.1, forward strand.
GCGTAGACCTGCATTTGCCTGGCCTCGGGAGAGGGACGAAGCAGCCAGAATTCGACGAAGGAGGGAAACTCCTCGCCGGAAGGCAGGCCGGTGTCGAGGGCCATGCCGCGGGCCGACAACCCGAAGCCGTTGTCGCGGCCGACCCCCCGGAAATAACTGGCCCCGGCAAAGACCAGAAACTGGTTGCGCTCTCCCTGTCCCTTGAGCGGAAAGGTCAGTTTGAAGCCGGCGTGGCCGAGGTCCGGCGGAATGCGTTTTGCCAGGTTCGGATCGGAAAAGGTGAAGGCATCGCGCCGGAAGGGCAGGGGCCTGCTGCCCTCGGCATCGACGATGTTGATCCGCACCGCATGGCCGTAGAACAGCCCGGGGGGAATCAGCATAACCTGGAAATTCGCACCCGTCTCCCGCCACAGGCTCTTTTCCGGGTCGAAGCGGATGTCCTGGTACTGGCTGTAGTCCAGCTCCCGCATGAACTTCGGCACGGCGGGAGGGGCCTGAAACGGTGAGGTGGCGAGCGTTTCGGCCCTGTTGATGACGGTTGCGAATTCAAAGGCTGCAAGGGAGTGGGGGAAACCGGCCAGGAGCAGCAGGAGGAGAGCCGTCCGGCGGATCTGGGTGATCGGCAGGACTGGCCGGGAGCGGAGGCTGATACGGTCGTCAGGTCGTCGGGCAAGGAGCTTCGGGAACGGTGTCATGGGGAAGGCGTTCTTCGGTGACGGCTGGGGATCAGGAACGGACAGCCGACTGGCTGAGGTCGAGGTCGGCGAGCCGGCTTATGCTGCCGCCCCCACCCCTGCCCAACTGCTGCAGGCGGGCCGTGGTCTCATGGAGGAGCTCGGCGAGCCTGGCGGCTATTTCACTGGCATGGTCGTGGACCTGCCGCGAGAGGTCGCTGGTCCTGGCGGCGGCGATATTGACCTCGGCGATGCTCTCGGAGACGGTCCTGGTATTGTCCGATGTCTGGCTGACCAGGCCGGCGATATTGCCGGTTACCATCTCCTGCTCGATGACGGTCCGCGAGATGTTGGCGGAGACCTGTCGGAGATCCTGCATGCCCCGGTCGATGTCCCGCAGGCTGCGATCCAGCATGACCCCGGCAGTCTCGATCCCTGAGACCTTGACCATGATCTCCCTGGTGGCCTCTTCGGTCCTGTGCGAAAGCGCACGGATGCCGGCGGCCACCACCGCAAAGCCCTTGCCGGCTTCACCGGCACGGGCGGCCTCGATGGTGGCGTTCAGCGCGAGAACCTTGGTCTGGACCGCCACTTCCTGGATCATCCGGACGATGCTGTCGATTTCCTTCACCGACTGGTTGAGTTGAAGAATGCTGCTCCGGGAGCTGTCATTGCCGGCGAGGATCGATTGGACAACCTCGCCCTGGTTGCCGACCTGGCTGCTGATCTCCTGCATCATCGACCGCAGCCGGCTGGTCGACTCCGAGACCCCGGCGGTATGGTCCGCCGTATCGCTGGCATGCAGCGAGACACTGCCGGACCGGTCCCCGGCAGTGTCTGCCAGGTTCTGCAGCGTGGTCGACATATGGACCAGTTCCCGCGCCCGTTCGTCGAGGGCATGGACGACGGCGGCGATCGTCTCGATCAGGTCATCGACAATGGACTGTTCGTGGACCTTTCGCTGGTTCTCCAGGTGCAGCTCGTCGAGGGCCTCGCGGAAACTGCTGATTGCCCCGGAGAGCACGCCGATCTGGTCGCGACGGTCGCGCCACGGGATTTCCGGCGACTTGCCGGCCCGGATCTCTTCGATGGTGTGGGTCAGGCGGTGCAGGGGTTTTTCGACGATCAGCCGCACCAGGAAGAACAGCACGATCATGTTGGCGAAAATCGCCACAACTCCCATGCCGAGGGTGAAGCGCCGCTGCTGGTCCCGCGTCGCCGCCAGCTGCCGCTCCTTGGCGGAGATCTCGTCGACGTGGTAGAGGATCTCGTTGCGGGTGGTCTCGGCCTTCAGTCCGACGTCGGCAACCTTGGCGGAGAGGGCGGCGACCCGCTCCTGGATATCCTGCGTCTTGACGCTGGCGGCGGAGAGTTCGGCAACCCTCGCCGCCATGCGGGCCGCATCCTCTGCCGGTGCACTGCTGGTGAAGGTGACCCGTTCGACGGAGTCGGCGAAGCTGCCTGCGGCATCGAAGATTCCTGCCGACACGAAGACTTCGCCGCTGCCGGTCTGGATCACCAGGTGGTTGGTGAGCAGGTCGCGGCGCTCCTGGCGCGAGTACAGCCGCTGATAGTTTTCCCTGCCGGCCAGGGTGGCTGCGCCGGCGGCCCGGAATTCGACCTTCAGCCTGTCCAGCATCGCCGATTGCTGAGATACCTTCAGGAACGCCGGCAGGCCGAGGAACTCCTGCTGCAGGTCGACGATGGTCCGGCGCAGGTTGGCGCTGAGCTCTTCCCGGATGGCCAGAACCTCGTTGACGGTCTCCTCGACGGTGGCGGTGGCCTGCTGGTTGATGTACAGCAGGGTGCCGATCAGGAGGTTGGAGATGAGGGAGACCCCGAAGAGGATCTTGGTTCCCAGGGTGATCCATTGTCGTTTCGTTTTTGTCTGCGTGACCTGCATATGCTGTATGTCTGCTCCTTTTGACGGTTTCTGGAAGCCTCCCGAACATGCCCGGGTCTCCTCCGGGCCGGGGGATCGTATCTGCAGCAGAACGTACACGGGCCATGTTGGGATTGGATTAAGAGACGGTTATGAACTGGCAAGAAAACCTGTAACCTCAACCCGGCGGGAACGGCAGTCGCCAGCAGGTACCGTCCCGGAACGCTATCGCCATCGGCAGACGGACAACAGCTGAAGGCAGCAGAAGCCCGACATGAAAGAAATGCAATGCACGATCGGCCGCTGCCCGCTGTGGCGGCCCTGCGGACAGCGAGGAAAGAACGGGCTGCAGAGTGAGCCGGCCGGAGCCGGATGCACCGGCCGGGAAAAATCTGCCGCCGATCCTTTGAAAAATCCGTCGCTCCCGGTATAGTGGGCCCGCAACCTTTACTGCCGTTCCTATCCACGCACTCAACTGTCGGTACTGTAATGAGTCGAATCCAGGCCAATCTCCTGTTGACCCTCGCCGCCATGATCTGGGGCAGCGCCTTCGTCGTCCAGCAGATCGGCACCGGCGACCTCGGCACGATCTCGTTCACCGGCGCCCGCTTCCTGCTCGGCGCCTTTGTCGTCCTGCCCTTCGCCCTGCTGCAGTTCAGGCGGGTGCAGCGGGAGGAACGGGCTTTTACGCGCCGCGACTGGATCGGTCTCTTCGCTACCGGTCTGGTGCTCTGCACCGCCGCCGTGCTGCAGCAGCACGGCATCCTCCGCACGACGGTGGCCAATGCCGGTTTCCTCACCGCCCTCTACGTGCCGCTGGTGCCGATCATCGGGCTTGCCGTCCTTCGGCGTCGGGTTCACTGGTCGGTCTGGCCGGCATCCATCGGTTCCCTGGCCGGTACCTACATCATGAGCGGGGCGGAGGGGCTCAACTTCCGCATCGGCGATCTCTGGGTCATTTCCAGTACGGTGTTCTGGGCGGTGCATGTCATCCTCGTCGGCATCATGGCCTCGCGTACCCGGGCGCCGCTGGTCGTTGCCGCCTGCCAGTTCTTCGTCTGCGGCCTGGCCGGGCTCGCGGCCGGCAGTGTTGCCGAGGGGCCGCAGCTGGCCGACTTTTTCGGCGCCATCTACGGCATCCTCTATGTCGGCATCTTCTCGGTCGGCATGGCCTTCACCCTGCAGGTGGTCGGCCAGCGGTTCACCCCGGCGGCCGATGCCGCCATCATCCTCAGTTCGGAGACGGTCTTCGCCGCCCTGGCCGGCGTCGTCTTCCTGGGCGAGCACCTGTCCGCGGTCAGGATGGCCGGTGCCGGGCTGATCCTGTGCAGCATCCTTGCCGTCGAACTGCTGCCGATGCTAGCAAAACCGCGGCCGCTCAGTTGACGGAAGACCGGAAAAGCCCTTGCTTTTTTCCCCTAATCTTTTTATCAGAGAGTACCACTCACGGCCCGCTATCCCATTGTCCCTCTGCAGGAGGTTTCCGCTATGACGATTCATGTTGCTGACCATCCCCTCATCCGGCACAAACTCGGCCTGATGCGGCGGCACGACATCTCCACCAAGGATTTTCGCGATCTCTCCTCCGAGGTGGCCCGGCTGCTGACCTACGAGGCGACAAAGGACCTGCAGACCCAGAGGAAGACCATCCAGGGCTGGGCCGGAGAGGTCGAGGTCGAGGAGATCCGCGGCAAGAAGATCACCATCGTGCCGATCCTGCGTGCCGGGCTGGGGATGATGAACGGGGTCATCGACATGATCCCCTCGGCCAAGGTCAGCGTCGTCGGCTATTACCGCAACGAGGAAACCCTGCAGCCGGTTGAGTACTATGTGAAGACCGCCGGTGAACTGGAGGAGCGGGTGGCCCTGATCCTCGACCCGATGCTGGCCACCGGCGGCACCCTGCTGGCGACCATCGAGACCCTGAAAAGCCGGGGCTGCCGCAACATCAAGGGCATCTTCCTGGTCGCCGCCCCGGAAGGGCTGAAACGGATCACCGAGGCCCATCCCGATGTCGATATCTATGTGGCGGCAGTGGACGAGCGGCTCAACGAAGTGGGCTACATCCTGCCCGGTCTGGGAGACGCCGGCGACAAGATATTCGGCACCAAATGAGGTCGATCACGGGCAGGGGAGAGAGCCGGCCATCGGTCGACCTGTATCTCCTTGACCTCGGTCTTTGTCTGCATGTATAGAAAAGAATGGATGTGCCGATGGCGCATTTTCGGGAAGTTGAGTGAAGTAACGGGATTCACGAAAACACACAAACAGGAGAAGACAACAATGGGAAAATCGAAAAAGCTGTTGGCCGCGTTCTGCGGTTTTTCACTGCTGACTCTGGGCGCCCTCGATGTTCAGGCAAAGACCCTGGTCTATTGCTCGGAAGGCAGCCCGGAAGGATTCAACCCGGCGTTTTATACGGCAGGCACCACATTTGATGCGACTTCGAAGAACATCTTCAGCAAGCTGGTCGAGTTCGAGCGCGGCACGACGAAGATCGTTCCCGGCGTGGCCGAGAGCTGGGAGATCTCCGCTGACGGCAAGGAATACACCTTCCATCTGCGCAAGGGCGTGAAATTCCACACTACCAAGACCTTCACCCCGACCCGCGACCTCAATGCCGACGACGTCATCTTCAGCTTCATGCGCCAGATCGACAAGAATCATCCTTTCTACAAGGTCTCTGGCGGTACCTACGAATACTCCGACGGCATGGAGATGCCGGTTCTGGTCAAGGAGATCGTCAAGGTCGATGACAACACCGTCAAGTTCATCCTGACCCGGCCGGAAGCGCCGATGCTCGCCAACCTGGCGATGGACTTCGCCTCGATCCACTCCAAGGAGTATGCCGACAAGATGATGGCCGCCGGCACCCCCGAGGTCATCGACCAGGAGCCGGTCGGCACCGGCCCCTTCCAGTTCGTCGCCTACCAGAAGGACGCGGTCATCCGCTACAAGGCCAACCCGGACTACTGGATGGGCAAGGCCCCGATCGATGACCTGGTCTTCGCCATCACCCCCGACGCCTCGGTCCGCTATCAGAAGCTGAAGGCCGGCGAGTGCCACGTCATGCCGTATCCGAACCCTGCCGATCTCGCCGCCCTGGCCAAGGAGCCCGACATCAACCTGATGCAGCAGGAAGGGCTCAACGTCGGCTACCTGGCCTACAACACCCTGACCAAACCCTATGACAACCCGAAGGTCCGCAAGGCCCTGAACATGGCGATCAACAAGCAGGCGATCATCGACGCGGTCTTCCAGGGCGCCGGCAAGGTGGCCAAGAACCCGCAGCCGCCGACCATCTGGTCCTACAACGACGCAGTGGTCGACGATCCCTACGATCCTGTCGCTGCCAAGAAAATGCTCGAGGAAGAAGGGGTCAAGGGCCTGAAGGCCAAGGTCTGGGCGATGCCGGTGCAGCGCCCCTACAATCCCAATGCCCGCCGCATGGCCGAACTGATCCAGGCCGACTGGGCCAAGGTCGGGGTCGAGACTGAAATCGTCTCCTTCGAGTGGGCCGAGTACCTGAAACGCTCCAGCGACAAGAACCGTGACGGTGCGGTCCTGCTCGGCTGGACTGGCGACAACGGCGATCCGGACAACTTCCTCGCCACTCTGCTTGGCTGTGCCGCCGTCGGCGGCAACAACCGCGCTCAGTGGTGCCATCAGCCCTTCGAGGACCTGATCCAGAAGGCCAAGGTCACCTCCGACGTGGCCGAGCGGACCAAACTGTATGAGCAGGCCCAGGTTGTCTTCAAGGAACAGGCGCCATGGGCCACCATCGCCCACTCGCTGGTCTCCGAACCGGTTCGCAAGGAAGTCGTCGATTACAAGATCGATCCCCTCGGCGGCCATATCTTCTATGGAGTCGACCTGAAGTAGCAACTGTCCGGACCGGGCCGCCGGCGGCCCGGTCCCTTTCCCCATTGTCCACTGGCAGGCCGGGGCGATCCCGGCCTGCCGGAACTCCAGCTTCCCACGGCATTCCATGGTCGCATTCCTCCTCCGGAAACTCCTGGTCCTCGTGCCGACCTTTTTCGGGGTCACCCTGATCGCCTTCGTTTTCATCCGCATGCTCCCCGGCGACCCGGTGATCCTGATGGCCGGCGAGAAGGCCATGAGTCCTGAGCGGCACGCCCGGCTGATGAAGGAGTTCGGCTATGACCAGCCGGTCCTCGTCCAGTACGGCAGGTACCTCAAGGCAATGGCCCATGGCAACCTCGGCCAGTCGATCATCACCAAGAAGCCGGTGCTGGATGAATTCCTCACCCTCTTCCCTGCCACCGTCGAACTGTCGCTGTGTGCCATTCTCATCGCCGTCTTCTTCGGCCTGCCGGCAGGGATGATCGCCGCGACGAAGCGGGGCTCGGTCTTCGACCACACGGTGATGGCCGGAGCCCTGACCGGCTATTCGATGCCGATCTTCTGGTGGGGGCTGCTGCTGATCATCTTCTTCTCCGGCATCCTCGGCTGGACACCGGTATCCGGCCGGATCTCGCTGATGTACTATTTCGAACCGGTGACCGGATTCATGCTGATCGACAGCCTGCTGTCGGACCAGAGCGGGGCATTTACCTCTGCCCTCTCGCATCTGGTCCTGCCCTCGCTGGTGCTGGCGACCATCCCGCTGGCGGTCATTGCCCGCCAGACCCGCTCGGCGATGCTCGAAGTCCTGGGCGAGGACTACGTCCGCACCGCCCGGGCCAAGGGCCTCGGGCCGGGCCGGGTCATCGGCCTCCATGCCCTGCGCAACGCCATGATCCCGGTCATCACCACCATCGGACTGCAGGTGGGGGTCCTGTTCGCCGGCGCCATCCTCACCGAGACCATCTTTTCCTGGCCCGGCATCGGCAAGTGGATGGTCGACTCGATCTTCCGCCGCGACTACCCCTCGGTGCAGGGCGGTCTGCTGCTGATCGCCGCCGTGGTCATGCTGGTCAACCTGGTGGTCGATCTGCTCTACGGCCTGATCAACCCGCAAATACGCCATATGGACTAGCCATGAGCGAAACAGCGATCCTGTCCCACGAGACGGACACACGCCCCGTAGGCCGCATGGCCCTGCTCGCCGAATTCTGGGCCTATTTCAGCGAGAATCGCGGCGCGGTCTATGGCCTGTTCTTCTTCATCGCCATTGTCCTGATCGCCGTCTTCGCCGAATTCCTCGCCCCCCACCAGCCCAACGAGCAGTTCCGCGAAGCCTTCCTGCAGCCGCCGTTCTGGCAGGAGGGCGGAAGCCTGCGCTTTCCGCTGGGCACCGACGCGGTCGGCCGGGATGTGCTGTCGCGGCTGATCCACGGTGCCCGCTACTCGCTGTTCATCGGCTGCATCGTCGTTTCGGTGTCGCTGATGGTCGGGGTCTTCCTCGGCCTCTGTGCCGGCTTTTTCCGCGGCAAGGTCGACACCGTGATCATGCGGATCATGGACATCGTCCTTGCCTTCCCCAGCCTTCTGCTGGCCCTGGTGCTGGTCGCCGTGCTCGGCCCGAGCCTGATCAACGCGATGATCGCCATCGCCATCGTCCAGCAGCCCCACTACGTGCGCCTGACCCGGGCGGCGGTGATGGGAGAGATGACCAAGGACTACGTGACGGCGGCCAGGGTGGTCGGGGTGCGGATGCTCAGGCTGATGTTCGTCACCGTCCTGCCCAACTGCATGGGACCGCTGATCGTCCAGGCGGCGCTGAGTTTTTCCTCGGCGGTCCTCGATGCCGCCGCCCTCGGCTTCCTCGGCATGGGGGCCCAGCCGCCGACCCCGGAATGGGGGACGATGCTGGCCGAGGCCCGCGAATTCATCCTCCGCGCCTGGTGGGTGGTGACCTTCCCCGGTCTGGCCATCCTGTCGACGGTGCTGGCCATCAACCTGATGGGCGACGGGCTGCGGGATGCCCTCGATCCGAAACTCAAACGTTCGTGACGGCTGCCATGCCTCTTCTTGAAATCGAAAACCTGACCGTGACCTTCCAGACCGCCGGCGGCCAGTTCACCGCCGTCGACCGGGTGTCGCTGTCGCTTGCCGCCGGCGAGATCGTCTCGATCGTCGGCGAGTCGGGATCGGGCAAGTCGGTGGCGATGCTGGCCCTGATGGGCCTTTTGCCCTGGACCGCAACGGTGACCGCCGACGTCCTGCGCTTCGACGGCAAGGATATGCTGCGTCTGACCAGACGCCAGCTGCGGCAGATCATCGGCTGTGAACTGGCGATGATCTTCCAGGAGCCGATGACCAGCCTCAATCCCTGCTTCACCGTCGGTTTCCAGATCACCGAATCCCTGAAGACCCACCAGGGCATGAACCGTCGGCAGAGCCGCCTCAGGGCCCTGGAACTGCTCGACCAGGTCGGCATCCCCGAGCCGGAGAAGCGCCTGGCGGCCTTTCCCCACCAGCTGTCGGGGGGGATGAACCAGCGGGTGATGATCGCCATGGCGATTGCCTGCAATCCGCGCCTCTTGATCGCCGACGAGCCGACAACCGCCCTCGATGTGACGATCCAGGCCCAGATCCTCGATCTGCTCCTGCGCCTGCAGAAGGAGAAGAACATGTCGCTGATCCTCATCACCCACGATATGGGGGTGGTGGCGGAGACCGCCGAGCGCGTGGTGGTCCAGTATGCCGGTCAGCAGGTGGAACGCCAGGAGGTCCGGGGGCTGTTCGGCAATCCGCATCACCCCTACACTTCGGCCCTGCTCGATTCGCTGCCCGAGCGCTCGACGGCCAGGTACCTGCCGTCGATCTCCGGGGTGGTGCCCGGCCAGTTCGACAAACCTGAGGGATGCCTGTTCACTCCGCGATGCCGTTACGCCACCGACCTGTGCCGGAGCACGCCGCCGCAGCCGGCGGCGGCCGAGCTGGGCTTCGCCCTCTGCCATTACCCCCTGCAGAACGGCGTCAGCCTCGGCCATCCGGGGAACAAGGAGGTCCAGATATGACAGCCGCCGCAGTCCTCGAGGCCACCAACCTCGCCCGGCATTACCAGGTCAGCCGCGGGGCCTTCCGCGAGCCGGTGACATTGAAGGCCTTGAACGGCGCCAGTTTTGTGCTGCAACGGGGGAAGACGCTGGCCGTGGTCGGCGAGTCGGGCTGCGGCAAGTCGACGCTCGCCCGCCTGGTGACCTTGATCGAACCGCCGACTTCCGGGGAACTGAGGATTGAAGGAATCGACCTGGCCACCACCGACAGCGCCACCCGCCGCAGCTGGCGGACCAAGGTGCAGATCGTCTTCCAGGACCCGTACGGCTCGCTCAACCCCCGCCAGAAGATCGGCCACGCCCTCGAGGAGCCGCTCTTGGTCAACACCGGCAAGAGCCGCGATGAGCGGCGCCGGGCGGCCCAGGAGATGCTCGCCCTGGTCGGCCTCAGACCGGAGCACTACGACCGCTATCCCCACATGTTCTCCGGCGGCCAGCGCCAGCGCATCGCCGTGGCCCGCGCCCTGATGCTCAATCCCGAGATCCTGGTCCTCGACGAACCGGTCTCGGCGCTGGATGTCTCGATCCAGGCCCAGATCCTCAACCTGCTGGTCGACCTGCAGGAACGCTTCAACCTCGCCTACCTGTTCATCAGCCACGATCTGTCGGTGGTCCACCATATCGCTGACGAGATCATGGTGATGTACCTGGGGGTCCCGGTCGAATCGGGCAGCCGTGACGCGATCTTCAACAATCCGAAGCACCCGTATACCCAGGCCCTGCTGTCGGCCACCCCGGTTGCCGACCCGTTCCGCGAGAAGAAGCGTATTGTCCTGCGCGGAGAGCTCCCTTCGCCGATCAATCCGCCGTCGGGCTGCACCTTCCACCCCCGCTGTCCGGTGGCGATCGATATCTGTCCGCAGGTGGTCCCGGAACACCGCAGGGTCGGCGGCAGCATCGTGACCTGCCATGTCGCCAAGGAATGAACCGGTCCTCCGGCAGCCGCCGGATGGACATGCATGTATGAGCCACTGAAATCCTGAAACTTTTCCCCTGGAGATGCACTGATGTCCTTTCCCATCGATCTGAAACAGTTCACCCCGCAGCGTTTCCCGCTGTCGCAGAACTCCTTGTCCGACGGCGAACGCCTGACCCTGCGGAACAATATCAGGGTCGTCCGCGACAGCCTGATCTTCTTCACCGCCTACGCCAACGTCAAGGGACTGGGCGGCCACACCGGCGGCGCCTTCGATATCGTGCCGGAACTGCTGATCATCGATGCCTTCATGAAAGGCAATCCGGAGATCCACCCGGTCTTCTTCGACGAGGCCGGTCACCGGGTGGCCATCCAGTACATGATGGCGGTGCTGAACGGCTACCGTGACGAGGAATCGCTGCTCCATTACCGGGAATACGGCCATGGCTACTACGGCCACCCGGAGCGGGACGACGCCCGCGGGGTTTTCTTCTCCTCCGGTCGCCTCGGCCACCTGTGGAGCTACGTCAACGGCGTCGCCGAGGCCGACCCGGCGAAGATCCTGGTGCTGTTCGGCAGCGACGGTTCGCAGATGGAGGGCGACGACGCCGAGGCCGCCCGCTACGCCGTGGCCCGCAGCCTCAGGGTCAAGCTGTTTATCGACGACAACGACGTCACCATCGCCGGTCACCCGAGCAAGTACATGGGCGGCTACGATGTGGCGAAGACCCTTGCCGGCCATGGCCTGACGGTGGATGAGGGCGACGGCGAGGATCTCGACGCCCTGTTCGCCCGGGTCAGCCGGGCCCTCAATACCGACGGGCCGGCGGCGGTGGTGAACAAGCGGCTGATGGCGGTCGGGGTGCCGGGCATCGAAGGTCTGCCGAAGGGGCACGATGTCATCCCGGTCAACCTCGCCGTCGATTACCTCCAGGCCCGCGGCTATACCGAGGCAGTGGCGCTGCTGCAGAACTATGCCGCATCGAAGGGTAAGACCCTCTACCTGGGCAGCACCCCTGAGACCGCCAAGAACCGCGACGACTTCGGCAAGATCGTCTGCGAGATCCTGTCGGGGATGGACGACATCAAAAGGAAGGTCATCGTCGTCGATTCGGATCTCGAAGGTTCCTGCGGCCTGCACCATATCCGTAAGAACTACCCCGAGGTCTACGTCCACGCCGGCATCATGGAGCGCAACAACTTCTCGGTGGCCGCCGGATTCGGCTCGGAGCCGGGGCGTCAGGGGATCTTCGGCACCTTCTCGGCCTTCCTCGAGATGGTGGTCTCGGAGATCACCATGTCCCGGCTCAACAACGCCAACGTCCTCGCCCACTTCTCCCACTCGGGGGTCGACGACATGGCCGACAACACCTGCCACTTCGGGATCAACAACTTCTTCGCCGACAACGCCCTGGCCGAGGGCGACCTGACCCGGCTCTACTTCCCGGCCGATGCCCTGCAGCTGAAGGCGGTGCTGAACACGATCTTCAGCGACTCCGGCCTCCGCTTCGTCTTCTCGACCCGTTCCGCCACCCCGTTCATCCTGAAGGAAAACGGCGAGAAATTCTACGGCGAGGGCTATGTCTTCTCCCCCGGCCGGGACGAGATCGTCCGCCAGGGGACGGCCGGTTATGTGGTCAGCTACGGCGAGATGCTGTATCGCTGCCTCGACGCGGTGGAACAGCTGCGGGCAGAGGGGGTTGATGTCGGCCTGATCAACAAGACCACCCTCAACGTCCGCGACGAGGCGATGCTGGCGACGGTCGGCACCAGTCCGTTCGTGCTGATCGTCGAGAGCCAGAACACCAAGACCGGGCTCGGCATCCGCTACGGCACCTGGCTGCTGGAAAAGGGCTATGCCCCGAAATATGCGGCAATGGGCACCAGCCGGATCGGTCACGGCGGTCTCGATGAACAGCTGCCGCACCAGGGCCTGGCCACAGCCGATATCAAGGAGCGGATCAAAACCCTGGCCGGGGCCTGATCTCCCAACTTCTTTGCAGATAATCCACGCCAGTTCCAGCATTCCCACGGCACTGGAACTGGCGCAAACTGGGTACATGCCATGCTGCCCGTCGACGCCCTGCTGCTCTTTTTCTCCTCCTCCATCCTGCTGGCCTTGGCACCGGGACCGGACAACCTCTTCGTGATGGTCCAGGCCGCCCAGCGCGGCAGGATCGCCGGCCTGGCGGTGACGCTGGGGCTGTGCACCGGCCTGCTGGTTCACACCACCGCCGTGGCATTGGGCCTGGCGGCGGTGTTCACCGCCTCGGCCCTGGCCTTCAATCTGCTCAAGTATATCGGTGCGGCCTATCTGCTCTGGCTCGCCTGGGGGGCATTCCGGGCCGGCGGCGAAGCGGGCGGCGCGTCCCGGGCCGTCGATCTGCCCTTTGCCAGGCTGTACCGGCGCGGCATCATCATGAACGTCACCAACCCGAAGGTCTCGATCTTTTTCCTTGCCTTCCTGCCCCAGTTCGCCGATCCCGTTTACGGTCCGCTGGTGCCGCAGATCGTGCTGCTCGGAGCTGTGTTCATCGCCGCAACGATCCTGATCTTCGGCGGCATCAGCCTGTTCGCCGGGGCCTGCGGCGAGCGCATCCGCGCATCGGCAAGGGCGAACAGGCTGCTGAACATGCTCGCCGGCAGTGTCTTTGCGGGGCTGGCGATCAAACTGGCACTGACCGAACGCTGAGGATTGCCCTCCCGAGCACGGCACCACCCTGAGGAAACTGTCGCCTGCGCGCCATTCGCCGCCAGGCGATCGGGTGGTGGAGCTGAGCCTGTCCCCGGCCCGGAGCACGGTCGGGGTGGAATACCGGGCCCGTCGGCAGGTCTCCTGTCGCCTGTTACACTCACTTGAAAGGAGCAAGGGCCGCCAGTCGGAACGATGAACATCCTCCTCCCCCCTAATCCCCACGCCGCAGGGGTTCTGGTGCTGATCGCCGCCGCACTGGTTCTCTTCAGCCGCAGCAGGATAGCACTGGAAACCTCCAGCCTGGTGGTCCTGGTCATCCTGGCCGTCGGTTTCGAGCTCTTCCCCTTTGCAGCGGGTGGCAGAACCATCCATGCCGTCGATTTCTTCCACGGTTTCGGCAACGAGGCGCTGGTCGCCGTCTGCGCGCTGATGATCGCCGGTCAGGCCGTTATGCGCACCGGGGCGCTGGAGCCGGTGGGACGTGTCCTTGCGAGGATGTGGAGAACATTTCCCCGAGGCTCGTTCCTCCTTACCCTGCTCTTCGGCGCCTTTCTCAGTGCCTTTATCAACAATGTCCCGGTCGTCGTGCTGCTGCTGCCGGTGCTGATCAGCGTCTCGGCGAGAACAGGTGCGCCCGCCTCGGCAGTCCTGATGCCCATGGGATTTTCGACGCTGCTGGGAGGGATGACCACCACCATCGGGACCTCGACCAACCTGTTGGTCGTGTCCATCGCCGCGGACATGGGCCTGGCGAGGATAGGGATGTTCGATTATCTCGTCCCGGCTGTCCTTGCCGGCAGTGTCGGCATCGCCTACCTCTGGCTGGTGGCGCCGCGGCTCCTGCCGGAGAGGCGTCTGTCCCTTGACGACGCCTCTCCGCGGGTGTTCGCCGCCCATCTCGCCCTCCTGCCGGAAAGCCCGGTGGTGGAAGACAGCCTCGCCGCGGCCCTGCGGTTGACTGACGGGGCGATGAAGGTGGAGGCGGTGCAAAGGGGGCAGGGAAACATAATCGTGCCGCTACCGGATGTGACCCTGCGGGCCGGCGACCGGCTTGTGCTTCGTGACACCCCAGCGCGGCTGAAGGAGTATGAGAAAATCCTGGCCGGGACCCTCTATCCGGTCGGTTCGGCCGAGAGCCCGGTCAGCGAAGACAATCCGCTCCAGGCCGGTGATCAGCAGATCGCCGAGGTCGTGGTGATCCAGGGCTCCCCTCTGCAGGGGGCGACGCTCAGCAGTTCCCGCTTCGCCGACCGCTATGGCCTGATCACCCTGGCGATCCACCGCCCGGGCCGGCACCTGGAGCGATTCCAGGAGAAGATCGGGGACATTCAGCTGGCCATTGGCGATATCCTGCTGGTGCAGGGCCCCCGCGAGCAGATAGCGGAACTGAAACGCAGCACCGACATGCTGGTCCTCGATGCCACCATCGACCTGCCGTTCACCGGCAAGGCGCCAACGGCGATGTTCATCATGAAGGGCATCATCCTCACCGCTGCCTTCGGCATCCTGCCGATCGCCATCAGCGCCACCTGCGGCGTGCTGCTGATGATTGTCAGCGGCTGCCTGAGCTGGCGCGACGCCACCCGGGCGCTCAACGCCCAGGTCGTACTGATCGTGGTGACGAGCCTGGCCCTGGGGAAGGCGATGGTCGACACCGGCGGGGCGGCGTACCTCGGCAGCCTGTTTGTGGCCGCGACCGGCGACGCCTCGCCGGCCCTGGCCATCAGCGGCCTGATGCTGCTGGTGGCTTTTTTCACCAATATCATCTCCAACAATGCCGCGGCCGTCATCGGCACGCCGATTGCCATCTCCATCGCCGGTCAGACCGGTCAGGCGCCGGAGGCATATGTCCTCGCCGTACTCTTTGCCGCCAACATGAGCTTCGCCACCCCGATGGCCTACAAGACCAACCTGCTGATAATGAACGCCGGGGAATATTCCTTCGGCGATTTCCTCAGGGCCGGCCTGCCGATGGTGGTGCTGATGTGGCTGGCCTTCTCGGTTCTGCTGCCTCTGATCTACCTGTAGCAGTCGTTTCCGACCGCTGCACCGATGAAGAATGCCTCCGGCACGCCGACTGAGTTGCACCTGGCCTGGAAAATTCCGTCTTTCTCGCTGGTTATGACATACATTGCGGTGCTTCCGGATTGCCGTGGCAGCGGGGGAATTGGCGCACTTGCAAAAAGCCTCATAATGTTATATAGTTCTGCAATATTCCGGTTTCCGGGTAGTACATCTCCTCTTCTGCCGCATGGCTGAAGGCCGCCAGTCCCTGCCTGCCGCCAGCCCCTTCTGTACCGTCGTTCTCTCTGCGAGGATAACTCTTCTGCTGTGCATTGAAGTCATCCGGAGGCGGTTGTGTATTCCCCGGTTTTCCCTGAGGCGTGCGTCGTATCTCCAGGACGCCCGTCGCTCTCAATTCAGTACGAGGAGAAAACATGTCGGTTCGAACTGCGCAACTCACCCTTGATAATAACGTCTACACTCTGCCGGTCGTTGAAAGCACCACCGGTGAACAGGCAATCGATATCAGGAGCCTGCTCCGCGAAACCGGTTTGATAACCCTCGACAGCGGGTTCATGAATACCGGGTCCTGCCAGTCGCAGATTACGTATCTGGATGGCGAACAGGGGATTCTCCGCTACCGCGGCTACGACATCGCCGACCTGGCGGAGAAATGCCTGTTCGTCGAAGTCGCCTTCCTGCTCCTGACGGGGGAACTGCCAACGAAGGATGAACTTGATCAATTCCAGCGTGATATGACGAAATATGCGCTTATCCACGAGGATATGATCCACTTCTTCGACCACTTCCCGCCAAGCGCCTCGCCGATGTCGATCCTGTCGACGATGGTTGGCACCCTGCACGATTTTTATCCGGAGATGGATCTCGATGAGGATCCCTACGGAGGTATCACCACTACGGCGGCCCGGCTGCTGTCGAAGATCAGAACCATCGCAGCCTTTTCGTACAAGAAGAATATGGGGCATCCGCTGGTCTACCCCCGGGCCGATCTGAGCTATTGCGCCAATTTCCTGCACATGATGTTCGACCGGCCGAACATGCCGTATACGGTTGATCCGGTCATCGTTTCAGCCCTCAACAAGCTGCTGATTCTTCATGCCGATCACGAGCAGAATTGTTCGACTTCCACTGTGCGCCTGGTGGGGAGTTCCGGCGTCCGCCTCTATCCCTCGATATCGGCCGGAATCAGCGCCCTTTGGGGGCCGCTGCATGGCGGGGCGAACGCGGCGGTGATGCGGATGCTGGAAAAGATCCAGGCCGACGGGCGGAACTATGGCAAGTATATCGAAATGGCCAAGGATCCGGAGGGATCGTTCAGGCTGAGCGGTTTCGGGCACCGGGTCTACAAGACCTACGACCCCCGCGCTGCGATTATCAAGGAGGCCTGCCATGAAGTGCTTGGCAGCCTGAAGCTATCGGATCCGCTGCTCGAGGTGGCGCTGGAACTGGAGGAACGGGTGGGCAGAGACGACTATTTCCGGGAGCGCAACCTCTATCCGAACGTGGATTTCTATTCTGGCATCATCTACCGTGCCATCGGCATCCCGACCAACATGTTCACGGTCATGTTCGCCCTTGGCCGGCTGCCTGGCTGGATCGCCCACTGGCAGGAAATGAACCTCGACAAGGACAGCAGCAGGATCGGCCGTCCGCGGCAGGTGTACACCGGTATCGTCAGCAGACCATTTACAGAACTTGCGGAGCGTTAGACCGGCGCTCGCCGTTATTCCTGATCCAGAACAACCGCCTCCATGGCCAGCGCAGGGGGAGGAGGCTGGTAATTGGCGAGATAGACGGCTCCGAGGACGACTATTCCGCCCGCCCCCTGCAGCGGCGAAAGCTGCTCGCCGAGGAGCAGCCACGCCCCGAAGGTGGTGACCAGCGGAATGGCGTTGATGCAGACCGCCGCCCGCGCCGCCGGGATGCGGCTGAGGGCGTAGTTGTAGCAGAAAAATGCGCCAATGGTGGCGAACAGGGTGAGGGCGACGAGGGCGATCAGGGAGTTGGCGGGGATCGACTGCCACTGCATCCTGGGGAGGTCCCGGAGGAAGAGGGGGAAAAAGATCACGGCGCCGAAGATGATCTGCATGGCGGTGATCTGCAGCGGCGCTATCGACTGGCCGAGACGGCGGGTGATGATCATGTAGATCGCGGCGGAGAAGACGGCCCCGAAGATCAGCAGGTCGCCGAACAGGGACCCCTCCAGCCCGCCGGCATCACCGCCGCCGAAGATCAGCAGGGCAACCCCGGCGAGCGAGATGGCGACTCCCAGCGCATTGACCGGACGCAGGCGTTCCTTGAGGAAGAGCATCGACAGGACGAGGACGGTGACGGG
Organism: Desulfobulbaceae bacterium; assembly: GCA_008933635.1. Taxonomy (GTDB): domain Bacteria; phylum Desulfobacterota; class Desulfobulbia; order Desulfobulbales; family Desulfocapsaceae; genus Desulfoprunum. Next base: position 23,766 of record WBUQ01000021.1, read on the forward strand.
GATGGTGGCGATGATCAGCGAGGTCGTGGTGGCCGAGGTGTACTGCAGGCCGATGGTCTCGAAGGCGAAGTAGAGTCCGGGTTGAAAGACCGCCAGCACCGCCAGCTGGCCTCTCTGCCGGTTTGTCAGCCGGGGCAGGCGGTACCGCCGGAGGAGCAGCAGGAAGAAGATCGAGGCCGCGGCGAAGCGGAGGAAGACCAGGGTGAAGGGGGTGAAGCCCAGCAGGGCGATCTTCGTGGCGACAAAGGAAAAGCCCCAGAAGACAACGGCCAGGGCCAGGGCCAGGTAGGTAAGGAACAGGTTGTGACGGTGCATGGTGGATCCTGGTTGAGGAACGGGCAAAAGGTTCGACGACAAGGTGTCGCCTTGAAAACGGAGCCGAGTCTAGCACGGGGGAGGAACCTTTTCTTGCACGTTCTTGCGGTGGCTGGAAGAGGACCGGGCAGATGCCGTCGGCATCAACACCCCTGGGCGGACCGGTACTGCCCCGGTGTGGCGCCGGTGAACTGCCTGAACTTGCGGCTGAAGTGGCACTGGTCGCTGAAGCCGGTGCAGTAGGCGACATCGGCGATCTCCTCGCCGCGGCGGAGCAGCTGCTTGGCCCGGTCGATGCGGAGCTGAGTCTGGAAGGCGTGGGGCGGCAACCCTTTGGCCGCCTTGAACAGGCGAAGGAAATGCCAGGGGCTGAGCCCGCTGAGGCTTGCCAGCGTCTCAAGGGAAACCGTCTCTTCGATGTTGGTCCGGAGATACTCCTCGGCGAGGAGGACGGCAGCCGGCTGGCGGGCTGTCCCGGTCGGGGGACGGCATTCGCCGAGGCGGATGAGCAGCGAGGACAGGGAGGCATACATCGCCTCTTCCCTCTCGCCGGCATCGCTGCCGCCGTCCTGCAGCAGGGAACCGAAATGCAGTAGATGGCCGGCGACGGTGCGGTCGTCGGCGACATGCGACCGGAAGCAGGGGCGGGCGCCGCTACCGGCCACCACTTCCGCCAGCTCATGCAGCCGTTGAGGGTCGATATACCACATCCGGTACCGCCAGCCCCGGCCGTCCTCGGGGTTGCAGGAGTGGACCTCGTCCGGCGGAATCAGGGCGAGCTGGCCCGCGCCGATGCGGTGGTAGCCGCCGCGGTAGTAGAAGGTGCTCTCCCCTCTTTCCACCAGGCCGATGGCATAGCAGTCATGGCTGTGCTTCGGGAAGGTCGGGGTGTCGTAGCTGGAGAGGCGCAGCTCGATGCCCGGAAGGGCCGGGTCGCGCCAGAAAGTTGCCTTTTTTTCCTGACTGGATGCAGCCATGCCGCAGTTGCCTCCGGTGATGCTCCTCGTTGCTTTTCTCATGCCTTGCGCTCCGTTTCACCGGCGCTCAGCGTTTCCCTGATTTTGGCTGCCAATTCGCCGGCGGTGAATGGTTTCTGAATGAAATGCACTCCCGCCTCCAGCACGCCATGGTGGGCGATGACGTTGGCGGTGTAGCCTGACATGAACAGGCATCGCAGATCGGGCAGGTGCGTCTGCAGCCGATCTGCCAAGTCGCGGCCATTCATGCCCGGCATGATCACATCGGTCATCAGCACGTGGATCGGGCCGTCATGGTCCCGGGCAATCTGCAATGCCTCCGCCGGGCTAGCGGCAGTCAGGACGGTATGGCCCTGGAGTTCCAGCATCGCCTTTGTCATGTCGAGGATCATCGGTTCATCTTCGACCAGCAGGATGGTCTCATGCCCTTCGACGGTCGGAGGAACAGCCGATTCCGCCAGTCCGGGGCCTTCGGCGCTGGCATGGCGGGGCAGGTAGATCTTGAAGGTGGTTCCCTGGCCGGGCTCGCTGTAGACATTGATGAAGCCGTTGTTCTGGTTGACGATGCCATACACCGTGGCCAGTCCCAGGCCTGTGCCCTTGCCGGTTTCCTTGGTGGTGAAGAAAGGTTCGAAGAGGTTGTCCAGCACGTCTTTCGTCATCCCGCAGCCGTTGTCGCTGACTGCCAGCAGAATATACTCGCCTGGAAGAAAACCGGAGTGCTGGGCGCAGTACTGTTCATCGAAATCTGCCCGGGCCGTTTCGATGGTGATCCGGCCGGTATCGCCGATGGCATCGCGGGCGTTGACGCAGAGGTTGGCGAGGATCTGGTCGATCTGGGATGGGTCTATCCTCACCGGTTCCAGGTGTTTCCCAGGCAGCCAGGCCAGATCGATGTCTTCACCGATCAGCCGGCGCAGCATCTTCAGCATGCCCTCGACGGTGTCGTTGAGGTCAAGCACCTTCGGCGCTACTGTCTGCCGGCGGGCAAAGGCCAGCAGCTGGCGAGTCAGAGCCGCTGATCGTTCGGCGGCCCGTCGGATCTCCTGCAGACTGCCGGCAAGAGGCTGCGCCGGATCCAGCTGGCGGAGGGCCAGTTCGGTATGGCCGAGGATCACCCCCAGCATGTTGTTGAAGTCATGGGCCACGCCGCCAGCCAGCCGGCCGACGGCCTCCATCTTCTGGGCCTGGAGCAGCTGTTCGCTGAGGCTCCTGCGGATCTCCTCGGCCTCCTTGCGCTCAGTGATGTCCCGGCCGGCGCCGATGATGGCGACCACCTGACCCTGATCGTCGAGAACGGCTGTGTCGGACCAGGCCAGCCAGCGCCAGCCGTCCCGGGTCATCGCCCGCTGCTCGATATAGGCGGTGTGGGGTGGCCGGCAAAGATTTTCCATCGCCTTGGCCGTCGCGGCACGGTCGTCCTCGTGTACCAGCGGCATGAATTGCTGGCCCAGCAGTTCTTCCCGGCTCTTGCCGAAGGTCGTGCAGTAAGAGGGGCTGACGAAGAGGAAGCGGCCGTCCGGGTCGACCTTGACCACCAGGTCGGTCTGGTTCTCCACCAGCAGCCGGTAATCCTCCCGGCTACGCCGGAGGGAGTCCAGAGTCCCCTTGAGCCGCCGGGCCATGGTGTTGAACCCGTCCGCCAGCTGGTTCGTTTCGATGTCCCCGCCGCCGCTGACAACGACGTCGAGATCGCCTTCTTCCATCTCCCGGACCGCTTCGGTCAGCCTTTTCAGCGGCTGGCCGATACGGTGGCCGATGGAGGCAGAAGCGAGTACCACTGCCAGGGCGAGGCAACCGAGCAGGATGATCTGATGACGGATCTGGTTGGCGACGGCTGCGTTGTAGCCGTCGAGATTCTGGGTGACAACGACGACCCAGGGCTGCTCGCTGAGGAGGATCGCCGCATGCAGCGCTGGCTCTGCTGAAGTAACCAGGTCCCGTGCCAGGAAGATGGCCCGTTGGGCCTCCCTGGCCTGCCGCAGCCCGGCAAGATAGGCGGTGGTGGCCGGCTGGATGCGGCTGGAACCGGTGGCGAGGCCGGTATCGGTGGAAGGCATTGTCTCCGCTGTCCGGAGTTCAGCCAGGTATCCCTGGGGATTTCTGTTATCGGCCAGGATAGTCTGTCGGTCGTCGTAGAGTACCACCCGCCGGTTGGCATCCTGCCACTGGGTGCTGCGCTGCAGGAGGATCTGCTGGAATACCAAGGCATTGTAACGGATGCGGAGGACACCGATCACCCTGCCTGCGGTATTGCGGATCGGGGCGGTAAAGAAGACGGAAGTGGCGGGGGAGGCTTCGGCAATATCCCCTCTGGAAAAGACCGGCTTCCCGGTGCGCAGCGTTTCCCGGAAATACCGGCGGTCGGATTTGTCCCGGCCCATGTCGAGACTGAAGGTGTCAAGAACATCCCTGCCGCGGGCGTCGAGCAGGCCGCAGGAAGTGATGTTCAGCGGGTCCCGGCGTTGCAGTGTATGGAGGGTGTTGAGCACGGTGTCCTCCAGCGCGCTGCCTGACCGTTCCGCCATCGGGCGGGCGAGGTATTCGGCCAGTTGGGGCAGCAGGGACAGGGTACGGATATTTTCCAGATTGTCGTCGACGAAGCCGTCAAGCAGCATCGCGTTATGCCTGCCCGCCTCTTCCAGGGATTGCCGCAGGCTGCCGGTGATGGCGGTCAGTGAGGCGCCGGTGTTGAGAATGGCCAGCAGGAGCATGGGGAAGAAGGCGATGAAGAGAAAGCCTTCGACCAATTTCGCCCTGAGTCCACCCCGCTCCCGGCCGATAGCGAAGGCGGCGATCAGGGAGATGGCGAGGAGTAAGGTCGCCGCCAGCGGCAGCTGCGACGCCAGGACGGAGAAAGGAATTTCCCTGGCGTGCAGCAATCCCCACAGGACGAGGAGCAGGGTGAGGAAAAAGGCGATGATCAGCAGTCCCGGTAACAGCCGCCAGCCATGGTGGATCAGCAGGTGGTTCACTTGTCCCGGTCGGGACTTTGCTGTCGCTGTCGTTTCGCGGATCATCGATTCACGGCAGCGGAGGCAGGAAGGAACCATCCAGGGCCGTACCGAGGTCCGGAGTTCTGGCAGCGTCGCCCATGTTCATGATGAAATCGACCTGCTGTCTGCCGACATGGTGGAGGGATGTCGAATCATCGCCGGGAGTGAAAGCGGCATGGTTGTCGGCCAGCGAATATTGGCGGCAGCCGGCCAAGCTGACATCGCCGGGCGGCAGGCCGGTGACCCGGGCGATGCTTGCCGCAGCATCGGCGGGATGTTCCCGCCAGAACTCGACAGCCTCGAACCAGGCCCTCAGAAAGGCGCGGACCTCGTCAGGCCGGTCGGAAACCACCTTCCCCTGGAGGGCGAGGACATCCGGGATCATGCCAGGGGTGTCGGCGGTGGTGAAAAGGATATGGTTGCCTTCGGCTACTGCCCTGGTCAGAAAGGGATCCCAGGTGTAGCCGGCATGGATTTTCTCCGGCATCTGCTCCAGAACCGACTCCGGCTCGACATGGACGAATGTCACATCGGCCCGGGACAGGCCATAGCGGCGCAGCATGGTGGTAACCATGAACTCGCTGCCGGTGAGTCCTCCCTGGATGCCGATTCGCTTTCCGGCGAGGTCCTGCGGCCGTCTGACCGAGGGCAGGGCGACCACTCCCTCGGCACCGTCCGAGGTATCGGTGACGAGGACTACCTTCATGGCCGGGACATTGATCTTGAGGAGTTCATAAAGACCGCCGAACCCCCCGTCCAGCAACCCGGCGGCATAATCGCTGAAGATGCTGGTATAGCTCGAATAGAGAATGGGTTTGACCTGAACGCCGTGTTTGGCGAAGAGACCGCGATCCTGGGCGATGGCCATCGGGTACCAGCCGGGCCAGAGGTACCAGCCTATCCGCAGTGGTGGCTGTACGGGCCGGACAGGCTCTTCCGGGGCGCAACCCCAGCAGAGCAGGAGCAGCGGGATGGCGAGGATGGTGTTTCGTAGGGCTGTTCGCATCGGCGGTCGTGGTGAGTGGGTTACGTGAGGATGCCTGAGTGGATCAAGAGAAATGGTATACTTAACGCGGTTGAGAAGCAAGCTGCATCGATGACCGGTTCCGAGAATGGCACTTCTCCTGCCGGATCTGTGCATTGCTGGACAACCGGTGCTGGCAGGTGCTAATATGACCTTTATCGTTGTGCGGGTTGGGGCCCGATGCCTGCTGTCGGTGGATGCCGGCTGGCAAAGGGCCGGCGTTTGTTGCGGGCGGGTTACGAACAACGGCAGGAAGGACCGGAAGGCGAAATGGCAGAAGGACGATCGCGGAAAGGAGACATGCGTAACCGACGGAAGGGTCTCTTCCTGGCCGGCATCCTGCTGTTCGTCGCCATACTGGCCTGCAGCGCTGTTTCCCGCCACCTGCCGGAGGCCTCTCCGCTTGGGCTCCTGCTTGCCGCTTTGCTGGCAGCGGTATCGGTTCCGGCTGTCGGGAGGCTGCTCTGCCGCAGCCGATCCGGCTCTCAGGAGTCCGAAGAGGCCCTGCGCGAGAGCAACGAGCTGTTTTCCCTCTTCATGCGCCATTCGCCGGTCTACACCTTCATCAAGGAGGTGACGGCGACCGAGAGCCGGGTGATCCAGGCGAGCGCGAACTACACCGAGATGCTCGGCCCGGCCGGCCGGGATATGATCGGCAAGACCATGGCGGAACTGTTCCCGCCCGAGTTCGCCGCCAGGATCACCGCCGACGACTGGGATGTGGTGACCAGCGGCAAGGTGCTCCGGCTCGACGAAGACCTGCACGGCCGGAACTATACGACGATCAAGTTCCCCATTGTCCAGGGCAGACGGACCCTGCTCGCGGGGTACACCATCGATATCACCGACCGCAAGCAGGCCGAGGAGGCGCTGCGGCAGAGCGAAGCCAGACTGCTGGAGGCCAATGCCCGCCTGCAGCAGGCACATGAACGCTTTCTGACGGTACTCAACGGTATCGACGCCTACATCCACGTCACCGATACCAGGAACCATGTCATCCTGTTTGGCAATAATGCCGCGAAGAAACTGTTCGGGGAGGATATCGAGGGGCGGAAGTGTTACCAGGTGCTCCGGCAGGACAGTCAGCCCTGCCGTTTCTGCAAGATTCCCGGCCTGCTTGCATCCAGGGGGGAGAAGGTTACGGTTGCGACCTGGGAATCCTACAATCCGATGACCGACAGCTGGTTCCTGAACAGCGAGCGGATCATCGACTGGCCCGAAGCACCATCGGCCCTGCTGACGATCGGCACCGACATTACCGGGTTGAAGCAGGCCGAAGAGGAAAAGCAGCTGCTCGCCGAGAAGCTGCACCAGGCCCAGAAGATGGAGGCGATCGGTGTTCTCGCCAGCTCGATCGCCCATGACCTGAACAATATCCTCACCGGCATAGTCAGCTATCCCGATCTCCTGCTGGCCAGGCTGGATCCGGATGACCCGATGCGCCCGGCCCTGGAGACGATACGCACCGCCGGCAGCAAGGCGGCCAAGATCGTCCAGGGTCTGCTCACCCTCTCGCGGAGAGGGATGCAGGTCGATGAGCCGGTCGACCTGCTGCGCCTGATCGATGAGTATCTGCAGAGTCCGGAATGCCAGGAGCTGCAGCGTCGGCATCCGCTGGTAAGCATCATCCCGCCGGCAGAGCGGTGTCAACTCGTCATATCCGGCTCGCCGGTCCACCTCGCCAATGTGCTGATGAACCTGATGATCAATGCCGCCGAGGCGATGCCGGAGGGAGGGATCATCACCATCGGCCTTGACCGGGTGGAACTGGCGGAACCGCTGCCGGGATTTACCGGCTGGCGTCCAGGACCCTATGCCCGGCTGACCGTCGGCGATACCGGAATCGGTATCGCCAAGGCGGACCGGGAGCGGATCTTCGAACCGTTTTTCTCCCTCAAGACCCAGGGAATCAGCGGCACCGGCCTCGGTCTGGCGGTTGTCTGGAGCACCATCGCCGATCATCACGGGCATATCGAGGTGGCATCGGAAGAGTCGAGGGGCACCAGTTTCGCCCTTTACCTGCCGCTGGCCGCCGAGAGCGGAAATGTGGCCCCGGAACCAGCCGGGCAGCCGGTGGCTATGGGCCGGGGCGAGACCGTGCTGGTGGTTGACGACGATGCCTCCCAGCGTCAGATCGCCTCGGAAATCCTGACCCATCTGGGGTATCAGGTCGCCGTAGCCGCCAGCGGTGAAGAGGCGGTGCGCTCCCTGCACGACCGCCCGGTCGATCTCGTCGTCCTCGACATGCTGATGCCGCCCGGTATCGACGGACTCGAGACATACAACCGGATCCGTGCAATCCGCCCGGACCAGAAGGCCATCATCGTCAGCGGGTTCTCCCAGTCGGAGCGGGTCAGCGAGGCACAGCGGCAGGGCGTCAGCCACTATCTGCAGAAACCGTACAGCCTGGAGAAGATCAGCGAGGCTGTACGGGCGGCGTTGGCCGGGTGATCTCCTGGCTGCCGGTTATTGGTTGCATTTGAGGAATCTCCGTCACTAACGCAAGTCCCCCGCTGGACTGGATCGAGTACAGGAGCCATGAGCAGGAAAACCCATCGCCGTCGCTACAGATTGACCCTGGAGTTCGACGGCACCAACTTCAGCGGCTGGCAGAAGCAGGCGGACGCCCGGACGGTGCAGGGGGATCTGCTGAAGGCCGCGACCCGGGTCTTCGGCATCACGCCGAGCGATCTCCAGGGCTGCGGCCGCACCGATGCCGGGGTCCATGCCCTCGCCTACGCGGCCCATCTCGAGGTGGCGAGCACGCTGCCGCCGGCCGAGGTCGCCGGCCGGCTCAACGACACCCTGCCCAAGGATATCGCGGTCAGGGCGGTCGAACTGGCGCACCCCCGTTTCCACGCACGCCACAACTGCCTCGCCAGAAGCTATGTCTACCGGCTCCGCACCGGCAAAAGCGCCTTCGGCAAGCGCTATGACTGGTGGATCCATGAGGAGCCCGATCTGTCGGCGATGCGGCGGGCGGCGGCCGTCATGGTCGGCATGCATGATTTCGCCAGCTTCGCCGACACGCCCGAACTGAAGAAATCGACCAGGGTGCTCGTTCACGCCATCGGGATTGCCGCTGCCGGCGAGCTCATCCAGGTGAGAGTGGTCGGCTCGCATTTCCTCTGGCACATGGTGCGGCGGATGGTGGGGCTCCTGGTCGAGGCCGGGGGCCATCGCCTGGGCGAGGAGGATATCCGGGCCCTGCTGCAGGGGAGGTCCGATATGCCGGTCCGCCATACCGCACCGGCCGCGGGCCTGTTCTTCGAACGCGCCTTCTACGACGCCGATGAGCTGGGTCGGTTCCTCAGCAGCCCGTCTTTTGCGGCAGGCCGGGAGGCGGGAGGCCCTGACCCGGATGTGCCCGGATCAGACCAGATCCTGCCGGGCGAGGCTGACCAGGATCGCTGATCGCTGGAGATCGTTGTTCAAGGTGAGTTCGGCCAGTTCCAGGTCATGGGCTTCCGATTCCTCCTGATCATCGACGATCACATTCATCCAGTTCAGCCGCAGGGATTGGTGGTGCAGGGTGAGGATGGCGGCGGGGAGTTCGAGGACCCGTTTCAGGTGGGCGAGGGTATCGTTCGGGGGCTCCAACTCCTTCCGGGCCTGTTCGATCTCCTTTTCGGTCTCAGCCAGCAGCGTCTTCAGTTCACGGATCTTCTCCGCATGCTGCTGGTCGGGCTGGCAGAGGATCTCGAAGGTCTGGCGCTTGCCGCAGAGGATGCGGTGCATCGAGGTCAGACGCTCCCGGCGCTCGCGCAGTTCGGAGAGATTGGCCTTGAGGGTGGCGATCCTCTCCATGGCGACGATGGCCAGCAGTTCCAGGCTGCGCCGCTCGAGCCGGCTGCGGGCTGCCTCCAGGCTGGCGGCCGGCTCGACCAGACGGTGGTCGACGAAGGTCACGGCCTGCATCGGCACGTCGCGCAGGGTCATCTCCCCCTGCTGCTGGTGGCCGTAAACGGTCTTTTCGGTCCTGGTCATCGTCAGCAGAGCGAAAAGTTCCGGTTCCGTGCCCGGGATGTCGGCCTGGCGCACCTGCCGCAGGACGTTCTCCACCTCAGCCGTCGAGAGGAAGAGGGGCTTCACCTGCGGGTCGTCGGCATAGGTTTTCGGGTGCAGCCGGACCGGGCCGGGGATCATCCGTACCAGGCCGTTGCAGTAGGTTGTTGCCGTTGCCAGCGAAGGCATCAGGTTTTTCCGGTAGCGGCTGCTCAGGCGGATCAGCGGGTCGGCGATCTCGACCACGGCTTCGACGCTTTCGAGCAGGTCTCTCCTCTGCTGCCGCTCCCGGCGCAGATCGCTGATTTCCTGGCGCAGCCAGGCAATGCCGTTGGTGAACATGAGCGGGGCCTCCTCAGGGGTGGAAGCGATGTTGTGCTGCGGGTGTGGCAAGCCGGACGAATCAGCCGGGATCGCTGGAGAACTGAACTCTTTTAGCGGGGTTGCGGCTTCTTCGGCAGGATGTGGGTCGGGCTGCCGAGAAAGATTTCCGCCGCTTCCGCCTCCGTCTCCGAAAGGGTAGGATGGGGGTGGAGGCTCAGCGCCAGATCCTCCGCCAGGGCCCCCATCTCGATTGCCAGTACTCCTTCGGCGATCAGTCCTTCGGCATTGCGGCCGACGATGCCGACTCCGAGGATCCTGCCGTCTTCCGGGTTGACCAGGATCTTGGTCAGACCGTCGGCCGCCCCCATCGACTGCGCCCGGCCCGAAAATTTCCAGGGAAATTTCTGGACGGCGACAGGGATTTGTTGCGCTGCCGCCTGCTCTTCGGTCAATCCGCACCAGGCGATCTGGGGGTCGGTGAAGACCACCGCCGGGATCGCCCGGACGTCGAAAAGCGAGTTGCCGCCGGCGATGACTTCGGCGGCGATCCGGCCTTCCCTGGTGGCCTTGTGGGCCAGCATGACCCCGCCGGCGACGTCGCCGGCGGCAAAGATGTGAGGATCGGCGGTCTGCTGCCGGTCGTCGACCACTATGCTGCCCCGCTCATCCAGACTGACTCCGGTGGTTTCCAGGCCGAGGTCGGCGGTGTTCGGCCTCCGGCCGACAGCCACCAGTACCCGGTCGAAGACGGTGCGCCCGGTGCTGCCGGTCTCGTCCTGCAGCTGCACCTCGACGCCATTCGGCTCTTCCTGCATGGCGGCGACCCTGGTCTGCAGGCTGATATTCTCGAACAGGCCGTCAAGCCTCTGCTGCAACGGTGCGACCAGATCGCGATCGATTCCAGCCAGCAGCCGGTCCGCTGCCTCGACCAGCTGTACCCGGCTGCCGAGGGCGGCGTAGAGGGTGCCCAGTTCCAGGCCGACATAGCCGCCGCCGACCACCAGCAGCGAGTTCGGGATGTCCGCAAGGGCCAGGGCCTGGGACGAATCCATGATCCGGCCTCCCTCCCGGAACGAGGTTCCCGGTAGGGTCAGCGGCTTGGAGCCGGTGGCGATGACAGATTGGCGGCAGCGGATGCGGCGGATCTCCCCGCCATCGATCCGGAGGGTGGTCGAATCCTCGAATCGGGCCCGCCCGGCGATATCCTGGATGCCGCGTCGGGAAGAAAGATGGGCAAGGCCTGCGGCCATTGTCTCGATCACCTGCTTCTTCCAGGCCCGCACCTCGGCCAGTTCGATGCGCGGGACTGCGAAGTGGAGGCCCATCGCCGCCGCCGCTCTGGCGTCGAAAATCAGCTCGGCCAGGTGCAGCCCGGTCTTGGAAGGGATGCAGCCTTCGTGCAGACAGACTCCGCCCGGCTTCGGCCGGGGATCGATCAGGGCCACGTCGAGTCCCAGGTCGGCGGCCCGGAAGGCGGCGGCATAGCCGGCTGGTCCGCTGCCGATGACGGCGACTTCGCAGGTCAGTTCCATATCTCCCATTACCATGGCTGTCCCTCCGGTCTCAGACCATCGCGATGAACAGCTCGTCGGGATCTTCGAGCAGTTCGATCACTTGGCGCAGGAAGCGGACGGCGTCGGCCCCGTCGACCACCCGATGGTCGAAGCTGAGGACGATCGGCATCATCAGGCGGGGCATGATCTCCTGTTCGCCCGCATCGCTGGTGACCACCACCGGCTGCATCCGGCCCTGCCCGAGGCCGAGGATGGCCACTTCGGGATGATTGATGATGGCCGAGAACGAACTGCCGCCCAGGCCGCCGACGTTGGTGATGGTGAAGGTGCCTCCCTGCATTTCCTCCCGGCTCGTGCTCCGCTCCCGAGCCCGTTGCGTTGCCTCCTGCAACTCGACGGCCAATTCTCTGATGCTCTTGCGGTCGACGTCGCGGATGACCGGCACCATTAAACCGTGTTCGGTGTCGACCGCGATGCCGATGTGGTAGTAGTGCTTGACGATGATTTCCTGGGCGGCGGGGTCAAGGCTGGCGTTGAATCGGGGAAAGCGTTTGAGGGCGGTGGCAGCCGCCTTCATCGCGAAGACAGTCATCGTCAGCCGCCCGCCGGCCTGTTCTATCTCCTCCCTGTGCTTCCGGCGAAAGGCCTCGAGGCGGGTGATGTCGACCGTATCCTGGCAGTTGACATGGGGGATCAGGGCCCATGATGCGCTCATCCGGGCGGCGGTTGCTCGCCGGATAGAGTGGAAAGGTTCGCGTTCGATCGGCCCCCACTGGCTGAAATCCGGCAGCGGGGTGGCGGTGTCCGGCCCGGCCGGTGAAGGCTGGGGCGGAACTGTCACCGCCGGGGTCTCGGTGCGGTCGGGTTGCTCCATTGCAGCCGGAGCGGCCTGACTGTCCTTCGCCTGCGAGGCCTGGCGGACATCGTCGCCGGTAACGATCCCCCCGGAGCCGGTCGGGGTGATCGTTTTCAAGTCGACCCCGAGTTCCCGGGCCAGACGACGGGTCGCCGGCGAGGCCGGCACCGGTCGGTCGGCCGATACTGCAGCCTTTTTGTTTTCTGCCGGCGGAGGTGCGGATGGCGGCTTCCCGGCTTGCGCCGTATCGAAGCTGACCAGGATCTGGCCGACCTTGGCGATATCGCCTTTTTGGACATCCACCGCGCTGACCGTGCCGGTGACCGGAGAAGGTATCTCGACGGCCGCCTTATCGGTTTCGACTTCGATGAGGGGTTCCCCTTCCCGCACCGACTGCCCCGGGGCGACATGCACTGCGAGAATCTCCGCTTCGTGAACCCCTTCGCCTAGATCGGGCAAACGAAAATTTGTGCTCATGTAATCTCCTGGTCAGAGGGAAAGGGTGCGGCGGGCCGCATCGACGATGCGCCGGGCATTGGGCAGATACCATCGCTCACGGCTGAACAAGGGGATGATCAGATCATAGCCGGTAACCCTGGCGATGGGAGCCTCGAGATGGTAGAAGGCTCCCTCCATCAGCCGGCTGACGATTTCGGCCCCTGGTCCGAAGCTGCGGGGGGCCTCATGGATCACTACGGCCCGGCCGGTTTTCGTAACCGATTGGAGCAGCAGGGCCTCGTCGAGCGGCGAGAGGGTCAGCAGGTCGATGACCTCCGTCTCGACGCCGTCTTCGGTCTGCAGCAGATCGGCAGCTTCCATCGCCGGCCGGACCATCGCCCCGTAGGCGATCAATGTCAGGTCGGTACCTTCCCGGACGATCTGTGGTCGGCCGATGGGCAGCGTTTCCTCCTCCTCCGGCACCTCCTCGCGGAAGGCCCGGTACAGTCCCTTGGCCTCGTAGAAGATCACCGGGTCGGGGTCGCGGATCGCGGCCGCGAGCAGGGCCCGGGCGTTGCGGGGCCCCGAGGGGATGACGGTCTTCAGGCCGGGGGTGTGGGCCCAGTAGGCCTCCCGGCTCTCGGAATGGTGTTCGAGGGCCCGCACGCCGCCGCCGTAGGGGGCGCGCATCACCATCGGCACCGACAGTCGGCCCTGGGACCGCCAGCGCAGCCGGGCGGCATGGCTCTCGAGCTGGTGAAAGGTGTGGTAGGCGAAGCCGGAGAACTGGATCTCGCAGACCGGGTGCAGGCCATAGACGGCCATGCCGATGGCCATGCCGACGATGGCCGATTCGGCCAGGGGGGTGTCGACCACCCGCTGCGGGCCGAACCGGTCGATCAGGCCGTCGGTGACCCGGAAGACGCCGCCGTCCCGGCCGATATCCTCACCGAGCAGAACCACTCGGTCGTCCTTGGTCATTTCCTGCTGCAGGGCCAGGTTGATGGCTTGGACCATGGTCATTTTAGCCATGGCTGACCTCCTTGTCTCCGGCGGCGACATCCCGTTCGAGTTCCGATCTCTGCGTTCGCAGCGACGAGGGCATCTCGGCGTAGAGGTGATCGAACATGTCGAGAGGGTCGCCAAGCTCTTTCATCCGTTCCTCGGCCCGTTCGACGGCGGCCTGAATCTCCTGCATCACCTGATTCCCAATGTCTTCGAGGAGTGCTTCACCGACCGTTCCTTTGCCGAGCAGGTATTTGGCGAAACGGGGGATGGGGTCGCGCCGCTGCCATTGGTCGACCTCCTCCTCACTGCGGTAACGCCTGGGGTCGTCGGCGGTGGTGTGCATCATCAATCGGTAGGTCACGCACTCGATCAGGGTCGGACCGCCGCCGCTGCGGGCCCTCTCCACCGCTTCTTTTGCAGCGGCATAGACGGCGAGGACGTCGTTGCCGTCGACCCGGATGCCGGGCATACCGTAGGCGTGCGCCTTCTGTGCCAGGGTCGGGGTGTGGGTCTGCTTCTCCACCGGCACCGAAATGGCCCACTGGTTGTTCTGGCAGACCGCAATCAGCGGCAGCTGGTAGACCGCCGCCATGTTCAACCCTTCGTGGAAATCGCCCTGGGAGGTTGCCCCGTCGCCGAAAAAGGTCATCACCACCTCGTCGGTGCGGCGGTAGCTGGCGGCCCAGGCAAGCCCTGCAGCGTGCAGGACCTGTGAGCCGACGGGTATCGCTATCGGCAGGTCTTTATGGTGGTCCGGGAGGATGGCGCCTTCGTTGTAGCCGTTGAAATAGAGGAGGAAACTGTCCAGTGGCCGGCCCCGCCAGATCTCGGCCGCCGTTTCCCGGAAGGCCGGCACGAACCAGTCTTCCGGCCGCAGGTTGAACACGGCGCCTATCTGCGAGGCCTCCTGGCCCTTGATTGGAGGAAAGGTGCCGATCCTGCCTTGGCGCTGCAGGTCGAGCATGCGCTCGTCGAACCGGCGTCCGAGCAGCATGGCCCGGTAGAGGGCTTTAAGCTCGTCATCGGAGAGCTGCGGCTCCAGCGGTTGGTCGAGTCTGCCGTCCTCGTCGAGGATGGAGAGATATTCGAGACGATCGGCAACTTCTATGTCATGACGTGGCATGGTTGCCTCCCTGGTTGCTGATTGGCCCCGCTTCCTGCGGTCGAAAGGATGCTGCTGTTTTCTGAGCCCTATGGTTCAACTATATCTATGGGTGGATAAATTTCAATCGCCGGCGGCAAGAAAACGGCGGCAGCCGGATGGCGGAAGGGCGGAATCCGGCTTGCTGCATGCGCTTGCAAGAGCCGCCGTGACGGGGCCGGAATGAGGAAGATTCTCCTTGAGTTTTGCCCTGTAGTTTGTTACGCAAAGGCATTGTCAAATGAGGGGATTTTTCGCGCCGGGAGGTAAACGATGGTGCATGATCGCGGGAAAAACGAACCGGTTGAGCTGGTCTGCCCCATATGCCGGCAGCGGAAGATCGTCTATCTGCCGATCGAAGAGCTGCCCCGGTGTCCCAACCCCCAGTGCAAGGGGGTTCGGATGATCATTGAGGAGCTGCTGGACGAAGGAAAATCATTCTGAGAAAGTGGATGGCACGGGACCTGGCGACGGCCAGGGTCCCTTCAAACCTGAAATCGAAGAAAAGGAGATGACAATGAAGAGACTGTTCCAGCTGTTGGCCGCGCTGATGGTGTTTGCGTTCGCCGCAACCGCCATGGCCGGTACCCTTGAAGAAATCCAGAAACGCGGCAAGCTGCGGGTCGGCATGGAGCCCGGCTATATGCCGTTCGAACTGCAGAACAAGAAGGGCGAGATCATCGGTTTCGATGCCGACATGGCCGCCGTGATGGCCAAGGCCATGGGCGTCAAGCTGGAACTGGTCAGTACCGCCTGGGACGGCATCATCCCCGCCCTGCTCACCGACAAGTTCGATATGATCATGTCCGGCATGACACTGACCCAGGAGCGGAACATGAGCATTAACTTCGCCCCGCCCTATGTCGTCATCGGCCAGACCGTCCTGTTGAAGAAGGACCTTGCCGGAGCCGTCAAGTCCTACAAGGACCTCAACGACCCGAAATACACCGTTGCCTCGAAGCTCGGCACCACCGGCGAGCAGGCCACCAAGCGCATGATCCCCGATGCCAAGTACATCAGCTATGAAACCGAGCAGGAAGGCGTCATCGAACTGGTCAACGGCAAGATCGATGCCTTCATCTACGACCAGCCCTACAATATCGTCGCCGTGAGCCAGAAAGGCCAGGGCAAGATCGTCCATCTCGACACCCCGTTCACCTTCGAGCCGATCGCCTGGGGTATCCGCAAGGGTGATGCCGATTTCCTCAACTGGCTGGAGAACTTCATGTTCCAGGTCAAGAACGACGGCACCTACGAACGTTTGTATCACAAATGGTTCCAGGATGACGCCTGGATAAAAGAAATCCAGTAAAAGCAGGATTCACAGTGAACGCCACAGAAAACACGTGGCCCTGGAAAATATTGCTGGCGGTCATCCTCCTGGGGATGGCCGCTGCAATTTGGGGGGCCGTAGCGAAGATCGATTACGAATGGCGCTGGCACCGGGTTCCCCAGTACTTCTTCTACGAGGCGGAAGATCTGCAGAAGGCCCCGTTCGACGGGCGGGTGATCGCGGTCGAGGTGAAGGGCGATGTGGCGGCGGTTTCGCTGAAGGGCTATGGCGACGAGAAAGCGGTTCTCGAGGTGGCAGGTGATTCGCTGAAGGTCGAAGCCAAGGACGAAGTCTACTCGGGTGATGCCCTCGGGGTTGCGCGCAGCTGGAAAATGGGGCCGCTGGTCCTGGGAATGTGGACGACTATCTGGATCTCCTTCGTCTCCGGCGTCCTCGGACTGATCATCGGCCTGCTCACCGGTCTGGCCAGGATCTCGAAAAATTTCACGATCAACGGTCTGGCCGCCGTCTATATCGAATTCATCCGCGGCACCCCGCTGCTGGTCCAGATCTTCATCGCCTACTTTTTCATCGGCACCGTTTTCAACCTCAGCCGCAACGTTGCCGGGGTCGGTGCCCTGGCTCTGTTCGCCGGCGCCTATGTCGCCGAAATCGTCCGAGCCGGCATCCAGTCGATTTCCAAGGGACAGATGGAGGCGGCCCGTTCGCTGGGGATGACCCTGCCGCAGGCGATGATCGACATCATCCTGCCCCAGGCCCTGAAGCGGATTCTACCGCCGCTTTCCGGCCAGTTTATCAGCCTCATCAAAGATTCGTCGCTGGTCTCGGTCATTGCCATCACCGATCTGACCAAGGCCGGCCGGGAGATCATCACCAGTACATTCGCCACCTTCGAAGTCTGGCTGGTGGTGGCGGCGATGTACCTGATCATCACCTCGGTGCTGTCGCAGCTGGTCTTTTATATGGAGCGGAGGTTCGCCGTCAGTGATTAAAGCCGTCGATGTCAAAAGAATATTCACCGGTCGCGGCATCACCGTCCGGGCGGTGGATGGGGTTTCCCTCGAAGTTGCCAAAGGCGAGGTGGTGGCGGTGATCGGGCCGTCCGGTTCCGGCAAGTCGACCTTTCTGCGCTGTATCAACGGCCTGGAAT
>WBUQ01000183.1 GCA_008933635.1 Desulfobulbaceae bacterium
AGCTATGACCGGAGCAGAGGAGAGAGAAGATGCGCCGATGGTTGCGGTGGCTGGGGGTGGCGGTGCTGATCGGAACGGTTGCGTTCCTCATCTGGGCCAGGATGCGGCCGGAGCCGGTGGAGGTCGTGGTCAGACCGGTGCTCCGCGGCAAGGTCGAGCAGACGGTCGCCAACACCCGCGCCGGCACCGTCAAGGCCTGCCGCCGGGCCAAGCTGTCACCGAGCATCGGCGGCCAGATCGGCAGGCTGCCGATCCGTGAGGGGGACCGTGTCAAGGCGGGCGATCTGCTGCTTGAGATCTGGAATGAGGATCTTGCCGCCCAGCTGATCCTGGCCGAACGGGAGGAGAAGGCCGCCCGGGCCCAGGCCGAGGCCGCCTGCCTCTCCGCCGGCGAGGCCGAGCGCCAGGCGCTGCGGACGCAGCAGCTCCGGCAGCGGCAGGTGGGGACGGTCGAAGAAGCCGACCGCGCCGCCACCCAGGCCAGGGCGCTCCGTGCCCAGTGTGAGGCGGCCCGGGCCTCGACACTGATGAGTGCGGCCCGCATCGATGTCGCCCGGGCCAGCCTGTCGCGGACCCGGCTCATTGCCCCCTTTTCCGGCGTAGTGGCCAAGATCGAGGGGGAACTCAACGAATACGTGACACCCTCGCCGGTGGGCGTCCAGACCCCTCCGGCCGTCGACCTGATCGAGGACGACTGCTTCTACGTCTCGGCCCCGATCGATGAGGTCGATGCCGCGGCGGTCCGGGTGGGAATGACCGCCAGGATCTCCCTCGACGCCTTCAAGGACCGGCGGTTTGCCGGGACGGTCCGCCGCATCGCCCCCTTTGTCCTCGATGTCGAAAAACAGGCACGGACCGTCGATATCGAGGCGTCGTTTGCCGACGAGGGCGACTTCGGTGACCTCCTGGCCGGCTACAGCGCCGATGTCGAGATCATTCTCGCCAGCAAGGCCGATGGCCTCTATGTTCCGACCGAGGCGGTGATCGATGGCCGGCAGGTGTACGTCTATTCGCCGGAAAAACGCATCGTGCAGAAGGTCGAGGTGGTCACCGGCCTGGCCAACTGGGCCGTGACCGAGATCGTCAGCGGTCTGACCGAGGGGCAGCGGGTCGTCGTCAATGTCGACAAGCCGGGTCTGGCCGACGGGGTGGCCGCCGCTTCAGGCGGGGAACGGCCGTGATCTCCCTCACCCGGATCTGCCGGGAATTCACCGTCGGCGATGAACGTGTCGCCGCCCTGCGCGACGTCGACCTCGAGATCGGGAGCGGGGAGTATGTGGCGGTGATGGGCCCGTCCGGGTCGGGAAAATCGACCCTGCTCAACATGATCGGCCTGCTCGACCGGCCGGACAGCGGCAGCTATCTCCTCGAAGGCGAGGATATGACCTCCCTCAGCGGCAGCCAGCAGGCCGCCCTGCGGCGGCACAAGATCGGTTTCGTCTTCCAGTTCTTCCACCTCGTGCCGAGGATGTCGGCGGCGGAGAATGTCGAGCTGCCGATGATCCTTGCCGGTATCGACTCCGGCGAACGCAGGCGCCGGGTCGGTGAAACGCTCGAGGCCTTCGGCATCGGCAACCGGGCAAGGCACCGGCCGGACCAGCTCTCCGGCGGGCAGCGGCAGCGGGTGGCGATCGCCCGGGCGGTGATCATGCAGCCCCGCGTCCTGCTCGCCGATGAACCGACCGGCAACCTCGACCGGGTGTCGGGGGGCGAGGTCATCGACATCCTCGAGGACCTCAATCGCAGCGGGATCACCCTGATCATGGTAACCCACGACCCGGAGCTGGGCAAGCGGGCCGGCCGGCGGATCAGGATGGTCGACGGGCGGATCGAGTCCGATTCCTGACGGCGGGTCCGGGAGGCCTTCATGCACCTGCGCGATGTCATCAGTTTCGGAATTCGGGCCTCGTTCGGCTATCCGGCCAGGACCCTACTGATGCTGCTGGCGATGGCGATCAGCGTCGGCTCGGTGGTCATCCTCTCGTCCCTGGGCGAGGGGGCGCGTCAGTATGTCCTCGGCCAGTTCTCCTCCCTTGGCACCAACCTGATCATCATCCTCCCCGGTCGCTCGGAGACGGTGGGAGGCCCGCCGCCGCTGCTCGGCGTCACGCCGCGGGACCTGACCCTGGAGGACGCCCTGGCGTTGACGCGGTCGTCCGCCATCCGTCACGTGGCCCCGATCGTGGTCGGCGCGGCGCCGGTCTCGGCGGGAGTGCGGGAACGCGAGACCTCCGTTCTCGGCTCGACGCCGGCCCTCTTCCCGATCCGCCAGCTCGAGATGGCCCGGGGGCGTTTCCTGCCGGAAGGCGATCCGTCCCGGGCGGCGGCGGTCTGCGTTCTCGGGTACGAAATCAAGACGGAACTGTTCGGGACGTCGCCGGCGGTTGGCGAAACCGTGCGGATCGGCGACCGCCGGTTCCGGGTGATCGGGGTGCTGGCGGACAAGGGCGAGTCGGTGGGGATGGACATGGGCGATATCGTCATCGTGCCGGTGGCGGCCGCCCAGGCCCTGTTCAACACCTCGTCGCTGTTCAGGATCATGGTCGAGGCCAGCGGCCGCGACGCCATCGAGCGGGCGAAGACGACAATTGCCGCCATCATCCGCGAGCGGCATGACGGCGAGGACGATATCACCATTATCACCCAGGATGCGATACTGGCCACCTTCGACAAGATTTTCGTCGCCCTGACCCTGACAGTGGCCGGGATCGCCGCCATCAGTCTGGCAGTGGCAGGCATTCTGATCATGAACGTGATGCTGATCGCCGTCTCCCAGCGCCGCTCGGAGGTCGGCCTGCTCAAGGCCATCGGCGCCCCGGGCGGCCGGATCATGGCCTTGTTCCTGGCCGAGTCGGCGATTCTGTCGCTGATCGGTGCCGCCCAGGGGCTGATTCTTGCTGCGGCCGGCACCTGGCTGATCGGCAGGATATTCCCCGATTTCCCGCTGTCGATGCCGCTGTGGGCCCTGGCCGCGGCCGTCGGCGTGGCGCTGACCACCGGCCTGGTCTTCGGGGTGCTGCCGGCGCGGCGGGCGGCCAGGCTGGACCCGGTGCAGTCGCTTTCGCGGAGGTGAGGAGGATGAGGCAGCGCGATCTGATCAGGCTCTCTCTCGGTTCCCTCGTCGACCAGCGGATGCGCAGTTTTCTCACCATCCTCGGGATCGCCGTCGGCATAGCCTCGGTGGTGCTGCTGACATCGATCGGCGAGGGGGTCAGGCGCTTCATGCTCTCCGAGTTCACCCAGTTCGGCACCAACCTGATCGGCATAAACCCCGGCAAGACTTCGACCGTCGGCGTCTCCGGGGCGATCATCAACAACGTCAGGCCGCTGTCGATCGCCGACGAGGAAGCGCTCAGGCAGATCCCGGGCGTCATCGACACCGTCTCGGTGGTCCAGGGCAATGCCCCGGTGGAGTGGCGCCAGCGCAGCCGGCGCACCAATATCCTCGGAACCGGGCCGGCGGCCTCGACCGTCTGGCAGATCAGGGTGGCCAGGGGACGATTCCTGCCGGCCGACGATCAGCGGGCGGCACGGGCGCTTGTCGTCCTCGGCAGCAAGGTGGCCTCCGAGCTGTTCAGGGAAGTCAGCCCGCTCGGGCAGGTGGTCAGGATCGGCGGCGAGCGATACCGGGTGGTGGGGGTGATGGAATCCAAGGGGCAGATGCTGGGTTTCGACCTCGATGATGCCGTCTATATCCCGACGGCCCGGGCGATGGGACTCTTCAACCAGGAGAGCCTGATGGAGATCGACCTCCTCTACCAGGCCGGGCTGCAGTCGAAGACCGTCGCCGACCAGGCCAGAAGGATGCTGATCGCCAGGCATGGCGCGGAGGATTTCACCATCACCACCCAGGAGGAGATGCTCGACGTCCTCGGCTCGGTGCTCGATATCGTCACCCTCGCCGTCGGCGGCCTCGGGGCCATCTCCCTGCTGGTCGGCGGGGTCGGCATCATGACGATCATGACCATCGCCGTCACCGAACGGACGCCTGAGGTGGGACTGCTGCGGGCGATCGGTGCCGGCCGGGGCCAGATTCTGCAGCTGTTCATCGGCGAGGCGGTAGTCCTGGCCGCCATCGGCGGGTTCTGCGGACTGGTGGCGGGTGCCGGCGGGGCCTGGCTGCTGGGCGCCCTGGTGCCCGAGTTGCCGACCCACACACCCTGGGAGTATGCGCTCTATGCCGAGATCCTGGCCGCGGCCATCGGCCTGCTGGCCGGGGTGCTGCCGGCCCGGCATGCCGCCGGTCTCGATCCGATCGAAGCCCTGCGGGCCGAATAGCGACAACCAAAAGAGACCTGGAGAGGGTAACGATGCATGATGTCCACACCATACGGGCCGGATGGCTGATCGACGGCAGCGGCGGTCCGCCGCTGCGGCGCGCGGAACTGCGGATCGAGGACGGCCTGGTCGCGGCAATCTCACCCGCCGCAGCTGCGGGGGCGGGAGCAGCCGGCCAGCCGCTGACCGATTTTTCCTCCGCCGTTCTGTGCCCGACCTTCGTCGACTGCCATGTCCATCTGGCCTTCTCCGGGACAACGGATCTCCCGACGAGAAAACGTCTGGCCGAGGCCTCGTTTGCCGAAATCCGGCCGTTTATCCGGCGCCACCTCGAAGACCTGTTCCGCCACGGTGTCATGGCCGTGCGGGATGCCGGCGACCGCTGGGGCCATGTCCTGCGGTACATAACAGAGTCTGATCCCGCCGGCGGGGTGCCGGTTCAGGTCCTGGCCGCCGGCCGCGGCTGGCACCGGCAGGGACGCTACGGCGCGATGATCGGCTTCAGTCCTGCCGATGGCGAGGATCTGGCTGCCGCCTGGCAGCGGGACGAATCGCCCGGCGCACTGGTCAAGCTGATCAACTCCGGCCCGAACAGCCTGCGGGAATACGGCCGGCAAACAGCCCCCCAGTTCTCCGTCGAGGAGATGCGGCAGGTGGTTGCCCTGGCGGAACGTGCCGCCCTGCGGGTGATGGTCCATGCCAACGGCCGGGAGCCGGTGCGGACGGCGATCGAGGCAGGGTGCCATTCGATCGAGCACGGCTACTTCATGGGCCGGGACAACCTGCAGCGGATGGCGGACAGGGGAGTGGTCCTGGTGCCGACCCTTTTTGCAATGAAGGCCTGCGCCGAGCAGGCGGGCGATCCCCTGGAGAGGAGGGTGGCGGAAAAAAACCTTGCCCATCAGCTCGAACAGGTGGCCGCCGCCAGGGAACTGGGGGTGCCGGTCGCCCTCGGCACCGACTCCGGCAGTCCCGGCGTCCTGCATGGCGAGGCGGTTGTTTCCGAAATGGAGCTGCTGGCCGCTGCCGGATACTCGCTCACCGAAGCCATCCGTTGCGCGACGAGCATCGGGGC
>WBUQ01000022.1 GCA_008933635.1 Desulfobulbaceae bacterium
GGGCATAGCAGTCGTAAGGGGGGGCATAGCGGTCGCAGACAGGGGGGCATAGCGGTCGCACTAAGGGGGCATAGCGGTCGTAATCCTGTTTTTAGAAATCCTCTTAAATCCTTTACAGATAAGGATTTGCTGGGAGTGACGAAAACTGTCTAATCATCTTTAATCTTTTTTTAATCATAAAAGAAAGGCGAGAAGAAAAAGCTCTGGTGAAAAATGAAAAGCTCAACCCAAAACAGTCAGCAAACAGACAACCGAGAGACATGGGAAATGGCCTTGCAATGGGTTTCCGCCCACCGCAAGCTCATCCGCCAGATTGCATCGCCGTATATCCGGCACATGACGGCCGACAGCGACGACCTTTCCCAGGAGGCGGTAATTGCCGCCTTCAAGGCCCTTATAGCTTCCCGGAAAAAGGAAAAACCAGGTCAGTTTATCCCGTTTTTTCGAGTCATTTTCAAAACCAACTGCATCAAGCTAGCATCCGGCGTCCAGGCGATGCACAACCTGGAAGACCACCACATTCCTTGTCCAGAAAGACCGGAGGTGCAGGAAGAGCCGGGAATCATCCGGATCGAAGAAGCATTGCAAGTGGTAAGCACTCGACAACGGGAGGTTTGTATTTGGATTTTGCAACAACCGGAACCGGTAAGCACCCCTGAGCTTGCCAAGAAATTCAAGGTCAGCCGCCGTCATGCCTGCCGTTTGATCAGTGACAGCATTCAGCGAATCTCCAGTCCGGTACTTTGAACATGATAGTCAGCGAATACGCCAGACACTCTCAAATCCCCCAACGTGTTCTCCGCCTTTTGCAGCGCGAGGGGATCATCCACGATCCACTCTGCCGGGAAGACCTTCTCAACCTGCAATTCTTGGAAAAAATCTGGAGAAAGAAGGAAGTGCTGCGTTCCCAACTGAGCCGGATGTCGATGAAGGCGCGCCTTAATTTTCTCAGGACTGCCGATTTGCCCTCCAAGTGGGAACGATACGCCTATACCCGCTTCCGCAACCGGGAACCGGGCAAGAAACTAACCATTCAGACCGTAGTCGAAGAAATCGAGACCACCTTCTGTTTTCGCCTGAAACGACAGCAAATACAACGGCTGTATCTTATCCGCAACCGAGCCCAGGTCGCACGGCACCGAGAAAAATATTCCTCACCAAATTGAGCCTGTAACTCTCTTACAGAGCGCAAACAAATAAGTAATAAACAGCATTTATTGGCCATTTACCAAAAGGTCAAAACCACCTTGGGTTATCAAAAAAGCCGAAAAAAAGAACCGATCATCGGTCATACGATCAGGAAAAAGCAAATAGAGAGAAACGAGATCACTCCCTCCCAAGAGGAAAGGAACACGCCGCCCATCATTTTCACTATAACCCTGAACATGAAATATCTGATCGGATCGATACTCGTAGCTGGAATTCTGCTCTCGCCAACGCTGCCTCAGGCAATGGAGATCAGGCAGGAGATATACAGGTTTGCCATGAACATGACTCAGGAGGTTACCTGTGAAACCTTTGTAATAGACGAGTATCCGCCGTTCAAAACATCGCCAAGAGTCAGCTGTTCCCTTCCCGTGGGGCGTTTCGAGTTGGGAAGCGCAGTACTTTCTGCCGCTGCCGGTGAACGCATCGTCTCCGGCTTGAGACGATGCGGGATCTCGCAAGATGATCCCCTGGTTGTGACGGGACATACCTGTGAATTTGGCCCCGAGGAGCTGAACCAGACGCTTTCCCAGCAGCGCGCAGGAGCTGTAGCCGCTCTCCTCAGGAAAAATGGTTTTCATGTGGCAATGACACAGGGAAAAGGGTCACAGGAGACCATTAGTCATGATTCCGGCAAATTCTCAGTCAACCGCCGCGTTGAGATAGCTTTGCAGCAACGTATCGCTCCTCTACCATCGTTCCCACCGGCACATTAACAAAGCAATTCAGCACAAGGAGAAAAAGATGAAACCACCGCGCACAGAAAGATACCGGCAAACAAAAATCATCACAGCCTTGGCGGTTCTTACGGCCGCCTGCCTGCTGGCGGGAAACGCCATGGCCGTGACTGCCCCGGGGACCGGCACCTTTGCCTACGATCTTTTCGATATCGGGGTCAACCAGATCCTGAAAGGCCCAATCGGTTTTGTCGGCGGAGTCGCCTGCATGGTGCTCGCCGCTGTCCTGGCCGTCCGGCAGATGCTGCTGCCGGCTGTCTGTTCAGTGCTTGGTGGGGCCTTTCTGCTCAAGGCGGATAGCGTTGTGGAAACCATCGGCGCAATAATCTGTTAATTCCACACCTCTGTTCACCATGGCCAAGAACAGCCTCACCCAACCTTTTCCGCAGTATCTGTCCAAACCGATCCAGGTCCTCTGGTTCGAGACGGACGAACTGGTGCTCGGCATGTTTTTCTTCGTCCTGGCCCTGGTGTACGGCAAATTCATGTGGTTGCTGTTTTTCGGATCGCAATACTTCTACATCCGCACCAAAAAGAAGAAACCACGCGGTTATCTCAAGCATCTGCTCTATGTACTCGGTCTGATAAAGATGAAAAACTACCCGGAATTCCTACAGAAGGAATATCACGAATGAGGACTGATATCTTTCTGCAAAAGGCCAGCAACCTCTTTCTCGAAAACAGATTGCTGAAGTTCGCCATCGTGGTTCTGGCCCTGGCTGTAGCCTTCAACTCGCTGTTTACTCTTCGAGCCGTCACATACCAGCGGGTGGTGTTGATCCCACCCACGATGACAGGAACCATCGAATTTGTTCAGGGCAAACCGACCGATCAGTATATTCGCGACTTGACCAGGCAGGTCATCAACCTGAGCGCCACCTATTCGCCAGCCACTGCCAGGGCTCAATTTGACGAATTGTTGAAGTTCTACGCCCCGGAATCCTACCCGAAGGCATCCACCACTTGGTACGCACTGGCCGGCAGGGTTGAGGAAGCGCAGGTCAGTTCAGCCTTTTACCTCGAACATATCAAGATCGCCAAGAACGACAGTATTGAGGTCTCCGGTACTTCTCGCCAATTTGCCACCGATACCCCACTGGAGACCAAGAACAAGACCTTTGTCATCCAATTCAGGATTCAAGACGGCAGATTTTACATCGTCACGCTCTCGGAAAAATTATCCCGCTGGCAGGAAAAGGAGAAATAGTCGTGCTGAAATACGCTCTCATTACTGCTGTTCTCATTGTTTTAGTGGCTACAGAAATCAAGGCCGAAACGCTGGTGATTCCACCGGAGATACCGACCGCACTTGAGCTGTCCAACCGCGATATCAACCGGATCGTCTGTCCCGGAACGATAAATGACCTGATTTTCTCCGAAGAAAAACGCATGACTGGCCATTTTTCCGGCAACAACGCCTTTATCAAGTTCAAGGTCGAACAGCTTGGTGAGAAAGAATTTTCCTACGCGGATACCCCGAGCGAGTTGTTTGTCGTCTGTGACAACACAGTCTACACCATGATCACCACACCACAGGACATCCCCTCGGTCACCCTCCGGCTTACCCCGGCCCAAGGAAAAAACCTGCAGAAGAATATCGCCGATTTCAAGGAACTGCCGCTTGAAAAACGGGTACTGCAGGTGATCCATGAGGCCTACAACGAGATCTTTCCCTCCAGCTACGGCGTCACCGATATGGGAGTCTCGGTGACTCTGACACCCGATCTTGAGATCAGACTGATACAGGTTGTTGATGTGGATGGCGTTGGCTTGAGACTGAAAAAGTATGCCGTAAAATCTCTTGTGCAGCATGAACTCACGGTCGAGGAAAAGACCTTTCTCACGCCACAGGTCAGTAATTCCATACTGGCTGTGGCCGTCGACACCCACAATCTGCAGGCCGGCGCCTCAACCCTGGCTTTTGTGGTGGAACAAAAGGAGCAAGACCAGTGAGCCTGAAAGAGCGATTCAACAACCTCAGTCCTGGCCAGAAAAAGGCCGTCGTCTGGTTGCTGATTGGGATAGTCATCCTGTTCTTTGTGATCTCCGGCTACAACTCATCACGATCCGACCGAGCCGGCAGCCTTTTAGGGCAACAAAAGACCAGGGAAATCCAGATTGAACCTGATCTGATCCAGAAAACCCTGCTGCATGAGCAGCGACGGGAGTTGGACACCCTGAAAGAGGAAATCGACAAGTTAAAAAAAGTACCGGCATTAACTGACAGGGAAGACAGCTCAGTAGACAAAGAACAGAAAGATGAACTTCCGGTAATTCCAACTCCTGACCAGCTTGCCCAGAAAGCAGTTCCACCCCCTCCCCCAATTGTGATCCAGCCCAACCCCATCATGCCTGGCAAAACAGGGCAAGAGGGACCTCGGCTGATCGGCAATATCTCCGTCCTGTCGAACACTGTAGCGCCTGAAAATAACAGCGAGGAAAAGGATAAAAAAAAAGGCAGGACAGTCTATCTCCCGCCTTCTTTTATGGAGGCCAGCCTGCTGACCGGATTCGACGCTTCTACATCCGGCAACGGGCGGAGTAATCCGGAACCGCTGCTGCTGAGAATCCAGACCCCGGCAGTGCTCCCCAATGACGTCAAAGCCAATTTGCGGGGCTGTTTTGTCATCGCCGAGGCCGTGGGGAGACTGGACAAGGAACGGGCCGACGTGCGGCTGGTATCGCTGTCGTGCTTGAGCAACGAGGGCAAGGCTGTCATCGACACCCCGCTCAAGGGCTTTGTCACGGACTCCGACTCCAAGGTCGGTCTGTCCGGCAGAGTGGTCTCGAGAATGGGCGCGGCGACCGCCAGGACTATCGTCGCCGGCTTTTTCGGAGGTCTCGGCGATATGCTCAAGACCACGGCCACGACTCAATCGGTGTCGGCACTTGGCACAACCACCACTGTAGACTCCTCGCAGGTCGGCAAATATGCCCTCGGCGGGGGCTTGGCCGAAGGTTCACAGAGCCTGCGCGATTTTTACCTCGATCTTGCCAAACAAGCCACCCCGGTCATCGAGGTGGGCGCCACCAAAAAGATCACCGTCATTATATCCGAGGGCAAACACCTTGAAATCAGGGAGCTTGATAACGATGAACTTTAGCAAATTGATAGTCCTGGCCCTGACAGTGGCCTTGTTGTCCGGCTGCGGTCCCGTGCTCAATCCATACAAGGAAAATTTCAAATGCAAAACTCCCGGTGAAGACGGGAAGTGCGTCGATACACCCACGGCCTACAAGGATGCCCGATTCCCTGAAACTAAACTAACCGAAAAGCCTGAGACAAAACCCTGTGTGGAATGCGATAAACCAACCGGCTCGTCAACAACCGGAGAAAAGCCGGATCCCGGCCAGGATATCCTTGCCGCCCGTTACAAGATTTTATCGGAGCTGCTGAAAGAACCGAAGAAACCGCTGCTGCAGCCCCCCAAAATCCTGCGAGTATTGATGTTGCCCTACGAGGGAGAGGGCAAGGAATTGTTCATGACCCGCTATGTCTATGTCCAGATGGAAAACGCCAGGTGGGTTCTTACCGATCAGCATGAGAAGGGGCTACATCAATGACTACGAAGATTTATAGAGAATTACTAATACTTGAATGATCAGATGCGATCGGTGGCTACGGAGCATTGGCAATGAAGAACAGCGCCTACATCTTGGCCATAGCATCTCACTGCCGCCTGAGACGATCCCGTGCCGCATGCAATCCCGCAAAAATAACGGCCACTATGTCCTCCGGGAATTCCGGCGGAAGATGCTGACCCACTTCTTCCATGACGGTTTCGGCCTGGTCGCAACATGCCTCGATAATCAGCTCCATCTCTTCCGGTGAGAAACGGCATTTACGGGCGGTCTCCAGCCAGTGCCGGCGGCTGATCATATCCCACCGGTAATGACTCTGTTTGCCATGCACCGCCATTGCCATGCTCACCTTCTGTCGATCGATCTGCCGGGTGGCGACAAGCGGATGCACGGAAATCACATCATAGAGTGGTGTCATGCGATAGAGCCCACCAGCCAGGTGAACGATGCTGAAATTCTTGGCATGGCGATCGATTGCCGCCAGCATCCAGAACAACAGCTGCGCCTTCATGAAGGTCGCCCTGTCTTCCTGGCTGTTCAAAGAACCAAGGAGAATATCCATGATCTTCTGCATGCCGGGGCCGCCATCGGCCTCGTATTTGAGGCTGCCGGAAAGTCCTGACGCCTGGCACATATCCTCCTGCGGCAATCGCATCAGCCAACTGCCGTCTTGGGCCCAGCGCCGATCAAAACGCTCGACCACGAGTGCTTTCTGGTCGCCAAACGTGTGCATATCAGCCGGGGCTATCGGCAGACCGAAACCGGCCAGGATGCGATGGCAGAGCCATTCGTTTTCTACACTGGTGCTCAGGTCGATGCCACTCCTGGCAAACTCACCAATCGGCAGTTTGAAGAGATGACTGGTAGGGGTCGCGCCTGCTGGTCGGCACCAACGACCATTGTGCAAGAGAAACGCTGTCTTCTCCTGGGCGCCAGCCAACGAGATCCGGAAATCGGCATCGAGATCGACTCCCAGCGGCATGGCTTGGTAATTCTTCAGAATGGCCGCGATGTCCATATCACTGAGAGGTTGGGCCTGCACCGTCCGGATGTCAACCTGCTCACCTTCCGGCAGCAACTGCAGAGCACCGATGCAATCCCTGCCGATCCGGGCAAGCAGGTCGAAACAGCGCCCGGATTCGGCCCTGGTTCGTACCTGCAGTCGGCTGCGGATTGGCTGACTGTCGGGTAGGAGATTGTCGAAATAGTTTTCGACAATCGGTCCGGTGTATTCACGACTAGCCAGAGGGAGCGACAGGGATATCGGCCTTCTCAGGTCGGAATCGAGCCATGAGGGCCCATAACGGAAGGTCAACACACCGCTGGCAGTGGAGCGCAGACTGCCCACCGACATACCGTTCATCAATACCTGGAGCACCGCGCTTCTCATTGCCATCACCAGACCTCTTGGCCGACGGGAGTTGATCCCATCTTGGGCTGTACCACCAGACCTGCCCCCAGGGCCGACAGGAGCCGGAACAAGCTGTCCACCCGGCAGTTGGGGTTGCCGTTCTCAATCAGGGAGACCTTCTTCTGATCGAGTCCGACCCTCTTGCCCAGCTCAGCCTGGCTCAAACCCTGCTGCCGACGCATATCCCGTAATTTGGCGCCAATGTCGCCCGGTGAAACCAGTATCGTTTGCATAGTACCTCCTAATGTCGATAGAGACATAATAGTGTTTTATGTCGAAATCGCAATAGAGTTTTTGTTTGTCGTTATCGACATGCAAATTCCGTTTGATAGAGAGTATGACGGGGATCGCGATCCGAGCTATTCCGCACCTCTCTCAACCGCCATCAAAGGTTGTTTGCGAAGATGATCACGGTTGATAGAGGTCTGGAGCATGGCAAACCAGCCTGCATTCGAAAATCTTGCCACTACAGGTCATACCAGCAGGAAAAAGAGAATAGAAAGAGCCCACGCATCAATCCTCTTGGAGGATCTCAAAGGCTAACCAACACAAGGAAGGATTGCGACCGTGATTGCCAGTTTTCTCAAACATCTTGTGCTCGGGCCAAGCCCCTCTCTGCAAAGAAGGGATTTAAAGAAGATGACCGGACGTCATCCCTTTTCGGCATTTCTGAATTACCTGGCCTACGATCCCGACACAAAGTTGTATCTGAATCAGGATAATACCATCGGTATGCTCTGGGAATGCTCACCGGTCATCTTTGCCGGGCCGAAAACCATCACGGCTCTGGAAGGTATGTTTCGGGCCGGTCTGCCCAAAGGCAGCATCATCCAACTAATCTTCCATGCCGACTCCCGCATCGAGCCTATCCTGAAACACTACGAACAGGATCGAGTCCGGGATAATCCCCTGGTCAGAACCAATACCGAGTCGGTGCTTGAATATCTGCGACGAGGCAAAAACGGTATTGAGGCCTGCAGTAATATCCCGGTGCGGCGATTTCGACTCTTTGTGACGGTGAAATTACCGGAACATGGTCCTGGCCTGCCAAAACCGGAAGAGCTGGGCGATGAGAGCAAACTCGCGCCGCTCCTCGATATCCGCCGCCAGATCAATGAGACCTTGAAAGCGGCGATGCTCTTTCCCCGCCAGGTAGGTGCAGAGGATCTGCTGGAGTGGAACCGCCGCCTGCTGAACTGTTACCCGGAAGGATATCCGGAACAGAACTTCAGTTCCTACGATTCGAGCCGGCCGCTGAGGAAGCAGATCATCAAAAGTGAGACGGTAATCCGAGAACGGGGCGATCATCTCCAAATAGGCGATAATTTCTTCTGTTGCACCACCCCTAAGGCCACACCCAAGGAAGTCGATTCCCTGCAGACCAACTCACTCTTTGGCGGGATATGGGGCGTTATATCGGATGCCGACCAGATCAAGACCGACTTTCTCTATACTTTGAACATCGTCTTCGAGGCCTTGGAGGCCAAACTCCATGCCAAGTGCAACCTGATCCTGAATCAGCAAGCCGTGGGTTCGTTATCTCCGTCCCTCAGGCGAAAGCAACAGGAGTATCTGGCTGCCACCGACGCCCTGGAACGGGGTATCCAGTTCGTCAAGATCATGCCGGTTTTCTGGGTCTGGAACAGCGAACTCGACAAGGCTCGGGACTCCTGCGCCCGGGTGCGTCGATTATGGGAGAACCAGGGCTATGTCATGCAGCAGGAGAGTCTCATCCTCAAAATCCTGTTCCTGTCCTCCCTGCCCTTTGGTCTCTATACGGCAGGCCAGAATCTGGAAACGATGGAAAGGGATTTTGTCGCGCCGATCACCTCGGTTACACCGATCCTGCCGGTGCAGAGTGATTTCAGCGGCACCGGCGAGCCAAAACTTCTTTTCCTCGGTCGCAAGGGGCAACTGGTCACTCTCGATTTCTTTGACAAGGGTGCGGTGAACCATAACGTCTTCTGTTGCGCCTCATCAGGCTCGGGGAAATCGTTTCAGGTCAATTACATCGCTTTCAATTACTACGCCTGCGGTGCCCTGGTACGCATTATCGACATCGGCGGATCCTACAAGAAGATGGCGAACATGCTGGGTGCGCGCTACCTGGACTTCCATCCGGAGACCACCATTTCTCTCAATCCCTTCACCCATATCCGAGAGCCTGAAGAAGAATTGAAGAGCGTGGCGGCGGTCTTTGCCCAGATGGCCTATTCCAATTCCGACGACGCCATGATGGACGATACCGAGATGAATCTGATGCGCAACGCCGTGCGTTGGGCCTGGCAGCAGAAAGAAGAACAGGCTGATGCGGATACCGTCTATGAATTTTTGATGAAATTCCCCCATGTCCGGGATTCGGATATGGCAGAGCTTGCGGACAACGTAAAGCTTATCGAGATTTCGAGGAAGCTGGCCTTCAACATCCGTGAATTCACCAGCCACGGCTACCATGGCCGCTTCTTCACCGGCGAGAGTACCTTTGACATCCGCCACGATGAATTCGTGGTCCTGGAATTGGAAAACCTCAAGGTCCAGCCCGACCTCTACCGGGTCGTCACCATGCTCGTCATCAACGCGGTCACCCAGGATCTCTATCTCTCGGACCGATCCCGGCCACGGCTCATCATCTTTGACGAGGCCTGGCAGTTTCTCGATAAGACCGCCATGCTGGCTCCCGTCATCAACGAGGGCTATCGCCGGGCCAGGAAATACAACGGCAGTTTCATGGTCATCACCCAATCCCTGCTCGACCTGGAAAACTTCGGCGAAGTCGGTAGCGTCATCAACAGCAACTCGGCCTTCAGGATCATTCTGGAATCGCCGGACTTCGATCTGGCCCGCAAGAAAGGTCTGATCGATTACGATGAATTCACCATGAGGCTATTGAAAAGCGTCAAATCCAACCCGCCAAAGTACTCCGAAATCTTTTTCGACACCCCCTTTGGCGTTGGCATCGCCCGCCTGGCGGTGAACGATTATGCCTATTTTATCTACACCTCCAAGGCCGGAGAGATAGCGATGATCGAACAAATGGTGGGCGAAGGGAAAACCTATGATGAAGCGATACAGGAAATGGTCCGGCTCCGGCAGCAGGATGCTGGTTGAGAAGGTCATTGCCACCGCTGCCGTTGTTGCCCTGTTTCTCGCAGCTCCCGCCCTGGCAACGGTCAAGGATCTGGGGACGGTTGGCCGGACATATTCCGTTGTGGAACCGGACCCACTGGCTGAAATACAACAAACTTCTGAACGGATAAAGCAGATCCAAGGGAAGCTTGTTGATCGGATCAAAAACTACCATCCTACCAATCTTCAGCCGCTGCCACGGGCAACGACGGACAGAACATTTCTCGTCGACATGACCTATACCCTTGACCAGGATCTGACCGACTCAGATGGCAAGGTGATATATCCCAAGGGATATACCTTCAATCCTCTCGATTACATCGCTCTGCCCGGTGGTCTGGTAGTTATCGATGGAAATGACCCGGACCAGATAAAATGGTTCGAGGCTTCCCAGTACTGCAAAAATCATCAGGCCAGACTTCTGCTGGCAAACGGCCAGGCGGCAGGTTTGACCGAGAAATTTAAACGTCCGACCTTCTATCTCACAGATGATATTGCAAAACGCTTGCATCTGGATGCTGTTCCCTCTGTTGTCATTCAAAAAGGTCACAAAGTGCAGGTCTCAGAATTTTATGTACCCGATAGAATTCAGGGGAACTCCGATGAAAGCGACTAAAGCCATCATGGTTTCCTTCCTGATTTGCCTGCTGGTTTTTCTCGACCATAAGGCATCCGGCGCAAAATCCGGGGTTCCCTTCAATCCGGTCACGGATGTGCATTGGGATGAGATCAATTTTCAGGTTGAAGGAATCTGCATCTGCCCACGACCGCCCCCGGTTTTCTTTGAGACAGGCATGATTGTGAGCTATTGGGAACCTTTTCTGTTGGAGGATACTGTGTCGGTAGCCCACTACTCAGCAATGCTAGGCCAGGCAATGGGCTCCTCGGCAATCGATGAACTCGGCGGCAAAAACAAAAGTTCGGATGCGGTGGAAATCGCCAACGAATCCACCTTCGCCCAAGGTCACGCCTACCTGATCCCGATGATGGAAGGAATCTGCAAGAGAACCGATTACGGTATGTGGTGGAGTGAATTCGATCCAATGTGGCAGAATGACGAACTCTCGATCCTCATTCATCCGGAAGCCGCACTTTTTGCCAACAAGGCCATGCAGATGGCCTGTATGCTTGACGCGGCGGCGGTAAACCTTGGCCATACCCTCGATTTCATGCCCTGGTGCGTGGGAAGTGGTGGATCGGCATACCCCATGACCGGCCATGTCGATAACGACAACATCGTCCAGGCGAATTCCACCGTTGCCGCCAGGCTGATCTACAAACTCTGCAGGATCGGGATGATCTGCGACCCGGCCGACAACCTGTGCGGATGCAACCCCACTCCGATCTGGATCAAAAGCCACTACAAGCTGCACACCGCAAGGCCTGCCAACCGCTCGCCGGCCTATCCGATCGGCAAGAGCGCGAAATTTTACGATACAGGCCTCAATCCACCCTTCCAGGGGGAACAAGGCTCAAACGATGAATTCTTATGGGTTGTCTACCGCAAACAACGCTGTTGTACCTGCTGCCAATGATGAAGCTGCCCCTACTCCTCCTCATTCTTGTCGCCGGATCATGCCTTGCCCAGGCCCGGGCAGACGAGACGATGCCTTTTCGGTTAAACAATCTCTCCTCCATTATGGAGAGGGCTAGGGAAGACGCTCAACAAATGAAGCTGCCTACCAACAAGCATGCCGACAAAGGCCAGAAGGCGGCGCTACAAACCACCGACACCTTTCATTCTCCCGAGTTTCAGAAACAGCTTCAATGTGAACAGCAACGACTGGAGCAGGGAGTTTTTAAGGCTTACGCCCAGCCTTGGACAAGGCAAAAGCAAAAACCGACGCAAGAGCCGTCCGGTATCCTTCCTGCCACTGAAAAGATCTATCTCTTTTTCTCAAGCTCTGTACCGGAGGCAACCATTCAGCCTTACATCGCGGCAATTGCCGGCACTGGAGATCCCAATGTCATTCCGGTATTGCGTGGATTCCTCAAAGGCCTGGCCGACATGAAGGCCAGTGCAGAGTTCTTCAAAAGGATCTTAAAAAAAGACCCGGATTGCCGGGATGAAATACATCCTCAGAAAATCTGCCAGCGGTTCCAGGTGGGAATCAAAGTGAACCCACTATTGTTTACACAATACGGAATCACCCGGGTACCAGCCGTTGTGTATGCGCGGCAAACTGATGCCTTCATTATTCAGGGAGATGCAGGACTGGACTTCCTCCTGGAGCGAATCAATCAGGAGGCGAAAAGTACAACCCTGGTCAGTCTGATCAAAACCATGCGAGGGAGAAAGTGACTACAGAATCCGCCGATAAGAAAGTTCCCGCCAGCCCCGGATATCTGGAGATCATCGCCATTGCCCTGATTACCGCTGTTATCACTGCCACAATTATCACGGGAATCTATGACAGGCGGTTTTCCCAAAAGATCAAGGTTGTTGATTTGAAAAGCTATATCAAGACCCAGAAGGCCTTACTGCTGGCAGGCGAGAGAACGGAAGAGCAGTGGAAGGCAAGTCTCGATGTCCTGGAGAAAACCTTGAAGAACGAGCCGGCCAATCATGTCGTCATACTGAAAGAGGTAGTCCTCAGGAATGCCGACGAGATTAGCGTCAAATAGATATCTCAGCAAAAGAGATGCCGCCATGGTGCTTGCCGGGCTGGCCTTTCTGCTGGTGGGATGGTGGCTGCCGCAACGCATCAGCGTCTCAACCAGTCCATCGCTGAATCACCGGGTATTCTTCCTGTCACCCATGTCGGATACCAACAGGATCACAACCGGAGACTACCTCGTTTTCAGGCATAAAGACCTGTTGCAGAGAGAAAAAGGACTGAACAAAGAGAATGACCGTTTCATCAAGATGGTGGGCTGTATCCCCGGAAAGAGACTGGCTACCTTTGCTGGGAGTTTTTCTTGCGAGGGAGTATTCCTCGGCATGGCTTTAACGAAAGACGGAAAAGGCAAAGCGTTGCCTCAATTTTCCTTTAACGGCACTCTCCCGCCGGGCAAATATTTCATGATCGGCCAACACCTACGGAGCTATGACAGCAGATATTTCGGATTCATCGATGGCCATGACATACTCTACAAAGCGCTGCCGCTCTGGTAGTTCAGGATGGCTAATTGCCTGTCTCGGCCTGCCGCTGCTGTTTATACAGATTGCCACCTCGTCTATGGCGGAAATGGAGAAGTTTCCTTTCTATGACACCGCCAAGCATGGCTGGTTTTGGTATGAGGATCCACCGCCTGAAACTGAGCAAAAGAATGAGACACCGGAGAAACCGGCAAAGGAGACAACCCGTAAGATACCCTCGCTTTCGACATATACCATCGATGATGTCTGGAACATGCACCCGGACGACTTTCAGAAGCTCCTGGGGGATCTGCAGAAAAAGGCAGTCCAATATCCCACCGAACAAAATATCCTCGAATACCTGACCATGCAGGATATTGCCCGGCGCAAGGCTCTGGCCTATACCCATGCCGCTTCGTACGTGACCCAGAAATACACCGATATTTTTCATATGAATCAGGTATATCCAATTGCCGAACCAGGGGTTACGGCAAGGGTGCAATTGCAACAGGAGGAAATTGCCGACACTATCCGCGAGGGGAAAAACGATCATGCCCTGCTCTTTTTCACCAGCCCGAATTGCTCGTTCTGCAGCAAGCAACATCAGATCCTGGCCTATTTTGAAGAAAAATATGGCTGGCTGATCAGGACCGTCGATATCAGCCAAAAGGTCGATGCGGCAGCGAGGTTCAACATCACTGTCACCCCGACTCTGCTCCTTATTAGGCGAGGGAAGCCTGATTCCATGCCTGTGGCAACCGGCGTGATTTCTCTCTCCGAGTTGGAACGTAAACTCTACCAGGCCATCCGCTCACTGCGGGGCGAGACCACCGGCGACAACTTTATGGTCTATGATTTCCAAAAAGGCAGCTCTCTTGATCCGACCTCAATTCTACACACGGAAAAACAGCCATGGCAACAATCACCAAGATAGTGGAAATCCTCATGGTACTGACAAGATTGGGCCTGATTGCCATGTTGACACTAATGATCCCGGCAACAGCATCGGCCGCCGGTTGGGTTGACGACTGGCTGGAACAGCGGACCATCAATTCGCCCGATTACTTTGCCGGCCAGCAGCGAGGCTATTATTCAGGCGGGAGTTTCAGCGCCAGGTGGCCGAGTCATACTGATTATCCGGTGACCGTAGAGATGCCGCGCATCAAGAGTGGCTGCGGCGGTATTGACGTTTTCATGGGGGGTTTCAGCTTTCTCAATAGCGATTATCTGGTCAGTAAACTCCAGTCCATCCTCGAAAACGCCCCGGCTGTGGCCTTCGATCTGGCCTTGAAGACGCTCTGCGAACAATGCTCCAACACAATCAAGAACTTTGAGGCCCTGGCCGACAACCTCAACGGCTTGCAGCTCGACGAGTGCGCAGCGGCAAAAGAAATGGTCGGAGTGGTGATGGATGAGAACGGCTTTCATACCGGCGAGGTCATGCGGGAAAAACTCGGCACGGCCATCAAGGAAAACAAGCTGAGCCAGGGCGTATCCGAGATGTGGGATATCCTCACCAAAGAGGACAAGGCCAATAACAATGTGCCGCAATCAGCAGATATCGCCAGGGTGACAACCGGCTGCAATGCGGATATACGAAACACCTTCCTCACCGGTGGCTCGCTTCTGGAAAATGTCGGGGTATCAAAAATGGGTTTTCCGGCTGCCTATATCGATCTCATCCGGGGACTGATCGGCGATCTGAAACTGGAGGGACCGGCCAATGCCTACAAGGTCGCCTATGAACCGCCCTGTCCCGGAAACAATCCTGATGACATCAAGGCCTTTGCCAGCGGCGATGTGGTGGCCAAAAATACCAGTGGCGCCTGCAGCCAGATATCGGATGCCAACCGCGATCTGGTTGAATTCGTCCGGCACACCCTAGCCGAAATCGCCGACAAGATCGAAAGCAAGAGCGGCGCCTTGAGCGCGGATCAGGAAGAATTTCTGGCAAACAGTCCCCTGGCCCCTTTGCCGATCCTCAAGACCGCCGTCGGTACGGATATGAAAGAGGCTGTTATTGCCAGCCTTGCCGATATTACCGCCAAGGCCTACAGCCTGCAGATGTTGTCTGATCTCTATGTCCGGGCGGAGAGCGTGGCTGCCAAGGCCAAGGAGATGCTGGAGAAGCAGGCTGGGGCCAGCATGGGACAGCCTGCCGAAAACTGTTCGGCCGTCATCTTTGCCGAGAGCGCGGATCAGAACCTGACCAGGATGCTGACCAGAATCCACCGCTTACAGGATGCCGCTCGAGAAAGCTACGTGGCCTCCGCCAGAGAGATGGCCACCATCATGGAGTATCTCAACCATATGCAACGACTGGAATCGCAGATGATCGCCGAAATTACCCGACGCTACGGAAAGGATGTGGCGGCACGGATGAGCATGTAGGCAAACAATGAAGAAATCCCACCTTATCCTGGCCGCCTTCCTTTGCCTGCTCTTTGCCGATCAGGCCCTGGCCCTGGACATGGAGTTTTATACCTATGGCGGGTTTGCGCCGGTTACCGGGGCATTCAACAAGATCGCCCTGATTTTCAGCGATGCTTCCTACCAGGGACTGATCTTTGTAGTGACGGTATTGGGCCTAGTGGCGGGGGTAATCACCTATTTGATGCGGGCCGTGACCGGCGCCAGGATCATTCCTTTTGTCTGGGCCGTACCTATTCTCATTGGCGCGGTGGTCTATCTCGGGGTGTTCGTGCCTAAGGGCCATATCACCGTCTATGATCCGATCCTCAACAGATTTCAGACCATCGGCGAGGTACCGGATGCCATTGTGTTCACAGCCGGTTTCCTCAACAAAGTCGAAAAAGGCATGGTCGACATCATCGATACCGCCGCCGTGCCGGAGGCCCAGTACCAGGCCAGCGCCGGCGGCATAGGTTTCAAGGCCCTGGAAGCCGTCCGGGACGCGGCCCCCAAGGATGCCCATGTCAAGGCCAGCATGACCAGGTACATCAAGGATTGCGTCACCTTTGAACTAACCAGACCCGGCACAACCCTGACGCTTGATGACCTGAAGAACACCAGCACGGATTTCCTGACTGATCTGAGCCAGGCCGTCAACCCGCTGGTCTACACCCTCTATTATGACGCCGCCAACCCGGAAGGGAAAAACGTCACCTGCACCGAGGCCTGGAGCAGGCTCAGACCCATTTACGCCAATCCTGCTTTTTACGATGATGCCGTCAAGACCGTCTGCAGCAAGGCGTTTTTTGATCCGGCAAATCCTGCCGAAATCACTACCTGCAAGGCATTACTCACCGATACCCTGCAGTACACCTCCGGGATTACCACAACCCCGGAAAAACTGATCCAGCAACGACAGATAGCAGAAATACTCTTCGATTTCTATTTCAAGGAGGATTACGAGACCGCCATGCTGATGGAGGCCGACCGCAAGATCGTCGCAACCGGTCTCGGAGTAGGGCTGACCATGAACGAATGGATCCCGATTATGCGGGCAATTATGACCGCCGTGGCCATTGGTGTTATTCCGTTTCTGGTGTTGTTTCTGCCCACCCCCATTGCCGGCAAGGCTGCATCGGTCATGGCCGGCTTTTTCATCTTTCTCACCACCTGGGGAATCACCGATGCCGTCATTCATGGTGCTGCGATGGATTATGCCGTCAATATCTTTGAGGATATGCGCCAGTCTAATCTGGGTGTATATGGCAGTGCCGCCTTCCCCGCAATTTCGACCAAGCTCCTGGCTATGTTCGGGGTGATCCGCTCCGCCGGTATTATGCTCGCCAGTTTTTTCGCCATGATGCTCATTCGCTTCGGCGGTCATGCCCTGGCCATGCTGGCCGGAAACCTCAGCAGTATTGTCCAGAATGCCGGCACGCAGGCGGGTCAACTCCTCACTCCCGAGGGGATGTCAACGGCCTTGAATCAACAGATTCGGGCGGCAGGAATGCTGGAAGGCATAGCCGAGCATCGCTTCACCAACATGGCCTCGGCAGAGGCCTGGAACCGGCATCGTTCGGTTGGTGGATATACAGCGGCCATGAATGCCAAAGGGGCTTTGCAGGAACGCGGGCAGATTGGCCAGGGCGTGTCAAACGCCGACATGGCCACGATGATGGCTTCAGCCAGAATGAGTGTGGGAACATCCAGGGGGCCGGTAGAGATATCAACGGCTCCAGATGGACATGGGACAAAGATGCAGTCAGAAACCGTCAACGCTGATGGTTCCTCCACCACCATGACGACCGGCACTGCCGGTACCGGCGTCGCCACGGATAAAACCGCCCACGGCAACGCGACATACACCGCTGATGACAAAGGCCGTCTAACCACAACCCAGGCCACCGTCAACGGGCTTGATCCGGTCAAGGTCGGCGCCATGGCCCAGCATCAAAAGATCGCGGCCGCTTCAACACGGTTGGCCAGCGATACGAACTGGGACATGGCCTGGCAGCAGATACAAAAGGACAGCTCGACCAGCAGCGAGGCACGGTCCTTCAGCAACACGCTCAATAACCGGATAATTGAGAATTGGAAGCGGGCTATCAATGATCGGTCGAGTTTTGTTCACTCAATGGATGAATCAACCAGAAACGCCTTCCAAACCTCAATAGGTGCCGGATTCAGCAAAATAATTGGAGTCAGTGGAAGCGGTACGATAACGGTAGAAGGAAAAGATGGCGAAAAGGTAGATTTCAATCTTTCAGAGGATACCGCACGGGGATTTTTGAAAGATCAGGCCAGAGTGCGCTCCGAGGCATTCAAAGAGACTTTGCAGGATTCGAACAGCCTGGATTACATGACGCAGATGGCGAAAAGAATAGGTGCTACCGAGGCCTATTCCTTCCTCCAGGACGCAAAACATATCGAATCCTCAACTGAATCGTATGGCGCCGATCTGACGACTGCTCTGGTTAGGAACTATGCCATGGAAAGGTATGGAAGTGAATCGCCAGAGAATATCCGGCACACCATCAAAGACTTCAATGAGTTTCTCACCCAACAGGGCAGTCAGGGCGTCAATAATATGCAGGGCATCATCCGGGGATTTGTCAGCGGTGGCGGCTATGGCTGGGGTCGCACTGCCGACGAAGTACAGAGTTCCATTGATACTGCCAAAGGACGAATCAGCACAGGGATGACTAATTTGGCCGGCAGTGTGAATCAGGCTGCAGCAACGGCGGGCGCGTCGACTTCAGGTATCCGTCAGGGCAGTTTTGGCGAACCAAAAAGTGATATCGGAATGGATGAACCAACTGGAGATATGGCGTTGCGGGCCGCTGATCGAGTTCGTCAGTTCAACAGTATTGAAGAATCAGGCCAGGGCAGGATACGCACTACAACAAGCGGCATGATCAAAGAGGCCATAGGCCACGGACCTGTTGGTCTGGTTGATAGCCAGCCCGACAGGCTGGATAATGAGGCAATTTATTATGATACTCCAAGGGGTTCGGATGGCGTGACCATTCCTAAATCTGTGGTGATTCAGAGAGGAGCTTCTTCATTTGAGGAAGCTGTGGAAATGGAACGAAAAAATATCGGTACTATTAAGAAGGAATAATCACGGACGGATATGCAATCGGAAGGGGCTGGTGCTACCAAACCAACTAGGTTTAATCATCACCTGTTCCGTATGGATTCCCTTTTATATCTACTCCCTTCACCCCACCAAACCTGCCAATCATTGGTAGACCTGTCGCCGGGTTGATTTCAGTTATTTCTGTAATGTCTTTATCAGGGTGCAGAACAGCCTCACGGAACCAAGAGCCGATCCCGCCAATAAAAGAAGTGACTGAAATACTTCGAGCAAGGAGAGGTTCTTCTATCCATTTTCCGCAAGCTTTGCAAAACTCCAAATTTTCAGATTCGAAGCCGCAGTTTGGACAGATATTATGGGTTGCATTTTGTTCTTCCGATGACATGGCCATTCTCCTTCATTTTACTGAAAGAAACACATATCCTCAACATTAGCTTTAGGAGACAACAATTGACTGGTTATATTTGTTGTTCTGCAGCCTGTCAATGTCAGTAGAATTACCACTCAATCACACAATGTCAAAGTGTTCGCAATGTGTATGGAAGGCATTCGGCATGGAAGTGCCAAACACCCCTTTCAGTTTTTTCAATTCCCACTCAGTTACTTTTGCCCTCTCACAACTAAACTCTTCCCGGATATACTTCTCTGACAAAAGAATAGCGCCGGCAGAGGTGTAGCATAAAAAACTTCGTGCTGTCCTCAAGTTAAAGTTAAGAGACTGCGTAATTTATTAATTCTTTCATGACCGTTATAGATAGATAGGCTTGGACTTGATCTAACAAATACCAGTCAAAATTTAGGGGAGATATGTGGACTCCTGAACTTCGTATATACAGTAGAAACATTAAGTTTCATTAACTCCTGTTCACCATAGATTTTGATTGGCAAGATCAAATTTCGTATACGGAGATTTCATCAAGCCAGCTATGATTCGCTCCGTTATTGATCGGGGAGATGGCAGGATGCCGCAGTTAGTTATCAGAGGACTTCGTAATTTCGTAGGAAAAATCATCGTTCAACATTTTTATCGTAGTATAAAGGATGAAGAACATCACGATGGTGAACGGAAAGGCGCCAACAATGGAAGCCGTCTGTAAAGCCTTCAACCCTCCCATCACGAGAAGAATGCCGGCGGAACCGCCCATCGCAACGCCCCAGAGGATTTTGATGCTGTTTTTAGGATCAGGATTACCGCCGCTTGATAGCATGCCCAGGACGATTGTGCATGAATCGGCGGAAACGACGAAGAAGGTGAAACAGACAAAAAGCAGGAGCGGTGCAATAATTCCGATCAACGGATACTGGTTAAAGAGGACATAGACCGCACTGGCCACGTTCTCCCCGATAGCCTTCCACAGGATGCCCTTGGTCGCTTGCGCCCTTTCCATGGCAATCGCCGATGAACCGAAGATGTCGATGAAAACGAAGCTAAAGGCTGTCGGCGCAATCATGCTTGCCAGAACGAATTCTCGGATGGTCCGGCCCTTGGAAATCTTGGCGATAAACATGCCGACGAAAGGTGCCCAGGCGATCCACCACGCCCAGTAGAAGATCGTCCAGCTGCCCAGCCAACCCTTCTGCTCGACTGGGTCCATCCACAGGCTCATCTTGATGATGTTCTGGAGGTAAAGACCGGTGGCATTGACGAAGTTGTCGAGGATGTATTTGGTCGGTCCGACCAGGAAAAGGAAGATCATCAGCAGGATGCAGACAGTCATGCTGATATTCGAGCCAACCCTGATCCCCTTCGAGATAGGCAGGCAGGCCGAGGCTAGATAGCAGGCAACGACAATAACCAAGAGAATGACGTATAGGGAGGTGTCGATCGTCACCCCGTAATTGAAGTTGATTCCGGCCGCAAGCTGCAGGACACCTAACCCGATGGTGGTGCACATGCCGAAAAAGGTGGCTACGAGGGTGATGATGTCAATCATTTTACCGATGGGCCCGTAGGTCCGTTCCTTGAGGATCGGGTAGAAGCAGGAACTGATCAAAGCAGGCAGCCCTTTTTTGAACATGACGATGCCCATGACGATACCAACGACAACAAAGGTCGCCCAGGCGCTCAGCCCCCAGTGGAAAAAGGAGATAGCCATTGACCACTCGGCTGCCTGGGCACTGCCTGGCGGGCCTGCATAACTCGGGCCTGACAGGTAGTGGTACATGGGCTCGGCCACCGACCAGAAGATTAGGCCGACACCCATGCCGCAGCCAAAGAGCATCGAGAACCATGAAAAGTTTGAGTATTCGGGACAGTCGCCGGGAGTTCCTAGAACGACCTTACCGTATCGGCTACCGGCCATGAAGAAACAGAAACAGAGAAAGACGAAG
Organism: Desulfobulbaceae bacterium; assembly: GCA_008933635.1. Lineage (GTDB taxonomy): Bacteria > Desulfobacterota > Desulfobulbia > Desulfobulbales > Desulfocapsaceae > Desulfoprunum. The sequence goes on from WBUQ01000022.1 coordinate 20,982, forward strand.
ACTCCGCCCATATACATCCAGCCGGCAGATTTGATGGTCCAGGCCAGGGCGGCATTGGACACGTCAGCGAGGCTTTCCGTGTCTATCACACCCCAGAGTGTAAAGCCGAAACAGATGATTGCGGAAATGACAAATACCAGAGAGTCCAGTCTGCCTAGAAAACCCCAGTTCTGAGTGTGATGGGCAATGGTTGCAGGTGATGTCGCCTGTTTCGTATCATCCACTCCGAATTCCCCTTCTATTGACTCGATTGATATAGGTAAACTGCCCAGGTGTCGGTCTATCCGGGGCGGTTCATAATCCACGCGGTCGGCGGTGCCGGCCGGTGGATGAACAGGAAAATTCTTTGCACGTCTTTTACAACAATCTATCTGTTTCTCACAATAGGTCTAGTGCGTTACGGTTTGTTCAACTGTCGGACTTTTCCGGTCGGGTGCTGTCTGGCGCCGGGAATTTCAGGCGGTCGATAAATCGCTGCTGGAAATCGGCATTGGCAGCCAGTTCAACGATCGCCAGCGATGAGGCCAGCTCCATCGACTTTTGAAAAGACGCCGGCTCGCAGAGGGCCATGACTGTTCCACCACCGGCGGCGTTGCCGACATTTTCTATTCTGTCCTGACCGATATGCGGCAGCATGCCGAGAGCGATCATGTCGCCGGCATCGATATGGGAGCCAAAAGCTCCGGCTATCAGAATCCGGGACGGTTCCTTTATCCCGGCCGTCCCGAGGAGATAATCGATACCGGCCCGCAAGGCGGCCTTGCCGAGTTGGACAGCACGAATATCCTTCTGGGTCAGGGTGATGGGTCGGCCGGTACCTGAGCGGTGGGCGGGAACGATCTGATAGCAGTGTGAGCCTGATTCGTCCCGGGTGAGCCCTAGGATTTCTCCCGAATGCAGGAAGGCCCCTGACTTCTCGATGATGCCTGTCCGTAGCATTGCCGCCAGGAGACTGACCACACCCGAACCACATAGTCCGACTGGCTTAATGTCGCTTCTGTCGGCCTGGTCGCCGATGAGCCGGAGGCGGGGCGGAGCGTCCCTGCGGTCGATGGCCACCCGATCTATCGCCCCAGCTGCGGCCTGCATGCCACAGGAGAGGGTGGCACCTTCGAAGGCCGGGCCGGTGGCGCAGGAAGTGGCGAACATTCCGTCCTGGCCGGTCAGGACCAACTCGCCGTTGGTGCCCAGGTCGACAAGCAGTGTCCCGGCTGGCCGAGCCGCGATATCGATGGCCAGGACGGCTGCCAGGGTATCGGCCCCGATGAATCCGGAAACCAGGGGAAGGGTGCGAAGCCGGCACAGGCAGGATCTCAAGCCGAGTGCGTCAGTGCTTGTTTGTCGCGCTTCGGTAAAAGCGGGGCAATAGGGAGAGACGCCAATCGGCTCAGGGTTTTCTCCCAGCAGAATATGGATCATTGTCGGGTTGCCGGCGACGACGATCTCGCTCACCGAGGCCGTATCAATGCCGGCAGTGGTGCAGAGGCGGTGGATGGCTTGGTCGATGAGGGCGAGGACGGGACGCTGCAACTCCTCTGTACGTCCTCCGGCGGCGGCAACGGCGCTGATCCGGTTCATTACGTCGTCTCCGTAAAATGCCTGGGGATTCCGCACAGCCAGCGAAGCCGATATTTCGGCGTTACCAAGCCGGCATAGGTAGAGACCGATGGTGGTAGTGCCGAGATCGATACCGACTCCATGACCTGATGGCGATCCAGAGCGCTGCATTCGCCGCCGAAATGTCTCCGGCAGAAACAGGGGGGCCTTGTCTACGATATAGGCCGGATAACGCGAGGAGGCAGGGATGTCGACGGTGAGATTCCGATCAACGCGGAGTTGGCAGGCGTTGACCATGTCGGCGCCTCCCTCATTCCGGCCAATGGCCACCTGGCATTTTTTGCAGCGGCCGGTGCCGCCGCAGTCGCTGCGGAGAAAAATACCGTGGTCAGCCAGTCCGAGCAGTAATGTTTGGCCATAGGCGAAATCGAGATCCACACCGTCAGGTTGGAGCTGTATCCGGCAGGATTGGCGCATGGTCTACAGGGATGGCGGAAAGTGGAGGCGCACGACTGACCTCTGGATAGACGGAATCAGGCGGGATGCCCCGACCTGTCGCGAATGGCGATACGGTCTGAGCATCCCGCTAGGGGGGGGTGGCCTATGCGACAATCTTGCCGGCACGAACCGCCTTGATGTACTTCATACAATAATTGTCGTTGCCCTTCACCATATCAGCGGTGGTCATCAGTGCCATGATATCCTTGTCGAGGGGATCCATGATAGCGGAATCGAAACCATGGGCGATCATCATCGCCAGGAAGCAGCGATTGATGATCCGGCGTTGCGGCAGGCCGTAGGAAATGTTGGAGAGTCCTCCGGTGATATGCACACCCGGCAGTTCGCTGACGATGGTCGCCACCGCCTGCATGGCGATGCCGCCGTTCCTGATATCGACGCTCATCGGCTGGATCAGCGGGTCGATGAAGATGTCGTCCCGCTTGAAGCCGATCTTCTCGAGCTCGGCGACCAGGGAGCGGGCCCGGCCGACGATGTCGTCGATCGATTTCGGCATGCCGGAGTCGTCCATGCACAGGGCGATGATCCGGCAATCCTTGCCGGCGAGATAGCGCATCATAGACTCGAACCGGTCGCCCTCCAGGCTGATGGAGTTGATCAACGGTTTCTTGTTGACCAGTCCGTAAGCCATTTCGAGGATGTTCGGGTCGGGGCTGTCCAGGCAAAGGGGGAGCTGGGTGGCACTCTGCACAACCTCGAGTAGCCAGCGCATATCGGCCTCTTCATGGCCGATGCGGGCACCGGCGTTGACGTCGATGTAGGTTGCGCCCGCCGCATCCTGCTTTTTGACATCGTCGATGATATACTCGGCATTGCGCTCGGCAACCGCCGCCTGGACTTTTTTCAGGGTGGTATTGATCCGTTCGCCGATAACAGTAAACATGGAAACCTTCCTTGTCGTTTAAGGGTTGATTATTGCTGCAGCAGGCTTTTCGCGAGTTTGCTGGCCGCGCCGGCGTCCGGAGCATAGCCGTCGGCGCCGATCTCATCGGCGAAGGCCTGGTTGACTGGGGCGCCGCCGACGATGATCTTGAGGTTTTTGCGCAGACCGCTTTCCTCGATGGTCTGGATCGACTTCTTCATCATCGGCATGGTGGTGGTCAACAGAGCTGACAGACCGACGATGTCCGGTTTGTTGTCGATGATGGCCTTGACGAAATCTTCAGGCGAGATATCGACGCCGAGGTCGATGATCTCGAAACCAGCGCTCTCCAGCATCATTTTCACCAGGTTTTTGCCGATGTCATGGAGATCTCCCTTTACGGTGCCGATGATCACCTTACCGACCACAGACGACTGGCCGTCGGCCAACAGCGGCTTCAGTATCTCCACCGACTCGCTCATCGCTTGGGCGGCCATCAAGACCTCCGGGATAAACATGTCGCCGCATTCCATCTTCGCACCGACGATATCCATGCCGGAAATAAGGGCGTCGTTGAGGATGGTGTTGGCCGGTATGCCGGCATCGAGGGCCTCCTGAACCAGTTTCTGCAATGCTTCGCCATCGCCGGAAATAAGAGTCTCTGTGATTGTGCTCAATTGTGACATGATGTACCTCTTTTGGTAATAGATGTGAGTGAAATTGCGGCACTCGGGAGATCCGGCAGCGATTATAATCCGATGTGTTCCTGCCCAGCTCTCCCCAGTCCGGATTAAGTCCTCAATCGCATTTTTTAAGCCAGTTGAGTCCGTTCCCGTCAGCCCTGCTTTCTGCGGTTGACATATTCGGTCAGATCCTTTTCGATGCCGGCATCGATATCGGGCTTCTCGTATTTGGCGAGACGCTGTGTCAACTTGTTATCGGCAATTTCATTGATCTTCTTCTTGCCGGCGGCCGACCAGGCATCGTAGTTGCTGCGCGACATCAAATCCGGCAGGAAGAATTCGGTACGGCACAGCTTGAAGGTCTTGGGATTGGTGAGGTACTGGCCGCCGGGACCGACCTTACAGATCATCTCGACATCGATTGATTCGTCGGTGATGTCGATCGGTTTTAGCATCCGCCTGACCATGCCGCAGACCTCTTCATCGATCAGAAATTTTTCGAAGCTCATTGCAATGTAGCTGCCGAGGATGCCGGCTGCGTGCAATACGAAATTGATGCCGTTGCGAGCTGCGGTGTAGAGGGCCAGTGCTGATTCGGCCCCGGCTTGGGCGTCGGGATAGAGAGCGTCGGTCAGGCCGCCGCCGGATCGGCTGGGTAGGTTGTAGAAGCGAGCCATCTGCGCCGTGTAGTTGATGTTCTTCGAGAGCTCCGGGGCACCGATGGACAAGGCGCCGGTCTTCATGTCCATTGCCGAGGAGGTCGAACCATAGATGACCGGCACTCCCGGCCGGACCAGTTGTGCAAGGGCCAGGCCGGTGAGGATCTCGGCATTCTGCATAGCCAGTACGCCGGCCAGGGTAACCGGTCCGGAGGCGCCGGCCATGATCAGCGAGGCGATGACCGTGGCCTGGCCATGCCGGGCCAGTTCGATAAGTGAACCAGCCATTTCCTCGGAAAACTGCAGCGGCGACAGAGAGTTGATCAGTGAAACGGTGACGGGCTTTTCGACGATCCTGTCCTTGCCGCCCCAGGCGATGGCTGCCATTTCGATGCCGTCAATGGCCCCCTGTCGGGAAACCGGGCTGCCCATGAAGGGCTTGTCGCAGAGCAGGATGTTGGACAGGGTCATGTCGAGATGGACGGTTGCGGCCGGCATGTCTGAAGGTTCGACCATCATCCAGCCGTTCATGTCGATGTACTTCGAGGTCTGGATGAGGCGGCAGAAAGTGTCGTAATCCTCCATCCGGGCCTCGCGCTGCGTGCCTTGGCCATCAATCACGTAGGGGGCACCATAGCCGGGCAGGAAGGCGAAATTGTCACCACCGATGGCCACGCTTTTTGCTGGATTACGGGCTTCGACAGTAAAGGTGGCGGGTGCGCTGGCCAGCGCCCCTCTGATCTGCTGTTCGGTTGGGAATACCGTCTTATTTTCCACCCGATAGCCGTGCTTCTTGAAAATCGCGAGCGCCTCTTCCTCGTTCACGACGATGCCGGTCTTCTGGAGTATGGCCATGGAGGCGTCATGGATTTTTGTCATCTGATCGGAGTGTAGCTCCTGCATTCTGTCGTACATTGTGGTCTCCTTTGGCAAAGGGAAATTCTGGCTGTTGTAACGGTCTGGCAGATGCCATTGACCGGCTGCAAGTAGCTTGCGACCGTGCTGACATCCGTTGGTCGCGCATGACACAGGGTGTGTGGAGCCCCGCATGCTGGCAGCGACGGGCAACCTCGCTGAAGGACTGCTCTCTGATAACGGTGTCAGTCTTGGGATCTAATTAGCAAAGCCTGTGCCTGAATTGCAGTGGAACGAATTTGCTGTTCAGGATGCAGGAATGACTTGGAAAATTAGCCGCACTCGATTTTCTCGATATGTCTGTGGGAGAAAAATATTTTTCTCTGAAAATAAAATTTACACGGGGAAAAAAGGGTGACAAAATATTTTCACCCCGCATGGCCGGATATCCAATGGCAGGAGAGAGAATGAGGTTAGGATTGGATTTACTCAAAGACCTTGCGGTCCAATCCATGCTTTTTCATCTTGTAGTTGAGGAGCTGGCGGGAAATTCCCAGCAATGAGGCCGCGCGACTGACGTTGCCGCCGGTTTCGTGCAGAGCGCGTTGCAGTGCGGTTTTTTCGAGGATGTTGTGCTCGGCCTGAAGATTGCTGGAGAAGCCGGACGATGGCTGCGGTTCCGGTGTCCCCGGATCGTGCTGCCCGATAGAGGGAGGAGAAGGAGCCGGAAAGACGGGGGGGAGCGGTTCATCGCCCAGGACATTGAGTGTCTCAAAAGCGGCGGAAAAGTGGCGGAGTTCGATAGTCTCGCTCAGGCCGACGATATTCATCGCTCCTTCAAGCAGATGTTCCAATTCGCGAATATTGCCTGGCCATGAGTAGCCGCTGAAAAGTTCCATGACTTCCGGGGAAACGTCTTGGACCTGGGTGCCGAAATTGCCGTTGAGGCGGCGCAGGAAGTGGCTTACCAGGCTGGGGATGTCGTCTTTCCGCTGGCGCAGGGAAGGTATTTTGACCATCACCACTCCCAGGCGATAGAACAGATCGGTCCGCAGTTCCCCGTCCCGGATCGCATCCCGGGGCGGTTTGCTCACCGAACTGATGATTTTGATATCGAACTCAATTTCTTTTTCGGCTCCCAGGCGACTGACCTTCTTTTCCTGCAGTACCCTGAGCAGCTTGGCCTGTAGGGGAAGAGGCATGGCCAGGAGTTCATCCAGAAACAGAGTGCTACCATTCGCCCGCTCAAAGAGGCCCGGCCGGTCTATTGCCCCGGTGAAGGCACCCTTGACGGTACCGAACAACAGCCCCTCGAGCAGGTCGTTGGGGATGGCGGCACAATTGATCGCCACATATTTCTTGTCCTTCCGGGAGCTGTGATTGTGGATCGATTGGGCGAAAAGCTCCTTGCCTGTGCCGGTTTCGCCAATAAGCAGGACCGGGGATTTGGATTCTGCCGCCCCTTTCGCGGTGCTGATGGAGCGGACCATTTCCGGGTTGTCACCGATCATGTCGGCGAAGGTATAGCGGGTGCCATTCAGCTTTTGGGGCTTTTCCTCAGAAGATAGGGAGTGCGGGGTCTGTTCCTTGAGCAGCTTGTAGTCGCGGACAAAGCAGATCGCGCCGACGATCTGCTCGCCTTCGAGGAGAGGAAAGACGCTGTGGATGGTGTGGGCGATCTTGCCGTTGACGGTCTTGTAGAAGAATGTCCGGTGCCGTATCGCGCTCCTGGTGCGGATGCAGTGCATGATTAGGCTGGTCTCGCCTGATAGCTGATAGATGTCTGTGACCTTCCGGCCGATGACTCTGGTGCGGTCAAGGTCGTCGATGACGGCCTGGGCATGATTGTAATAGAGGATCTTGCCCTGGCAGTCGGCGATAATGACTCCGTCGTCGAAGCTGTCGAGAACGGAAACGAAATCGATGTTGCCGATATCAGTAGGCTGGCGGAGGGAGCGATGGATGGGATGTTCCATGAACATATCCTTTGCCGATGCTCGGAGGGAAGTCATTGCAGTGATTATAAAAACGACGGTATCACTCAGTCTGCGCCATTATGCCACATCACCGTGATTTATTCAAACGTGGCCCTGGGGCTCTTCCTGGACCGGGTAACCTGGAGCAATCCGGGATTCCGGTCAAGCTAGATCCGGAGTGCCGGTTAGATCGGCGGTGATGATCCGTTCTAGAAACAGGGGGACTCCCTGGGCGGTGTTGACTACCCGGTCGTCGATACTGATCCGCACCTCACGGTTGCTGGTGCCGGCTCTTACACCCTGATTGCGTACGCTGTACTGCAGATGTTCGACCGCCCATTTCTGGGCGGCGGCCAGATCGGTGAATGACCGGGTGCCGGCCACTCCGGAGACCACAAAGCCCCCCAAGTTTCCCGGTCGGATGACCAGTTTCTGATGGATGACGATCCGGCTGGTGATCGCTCCCACAGCGTTGGCGACATCGCCATCTACCGGAACGATCACTTGGGCGCCGAGAATTCTCTCCACTCCTGGCAGGAAAAACCCGATCGGGGCGCCGACCCCGATCACCGGGATATGCAGCCGGGCAGAGATCGTGTAGCGCGGGGAGAAGGACGGGTCGAGCAGGCATTCGATCAGGTGCTGAAGGACGGGTGATGCCGCCGACTCATCTGACGCGATCTGCCGCCGTTCCCGCTGGCCTGCGTCCCTGGCGTCCCGGAAAGCCAGATGTCGGACTAGTTCGAGGGCAAGCGCCTTCTCGATTCTGCCGAGCAGTTCGGTCACCAGTTCCAGGGTGTTCCTGCCGGCGGCGGCGCCCATCACCTCGAGCATCTTCCCTGCGGGGACGGGGTCCCAGCGCCGGTAAGTGCCGAGGATATGCAGGAGATCAGTCGGGGTGAGCCCTGAGCGCTGGACAAGGCCGCTCTCCGTCAACCGGTCCATCGGCAGGAAGCGGGACGAGACGAGTCCCAGGGCTTCGGCCAGATCCTCAGGCGTGTGCGGCCGACTACGCAGCAACTCGACAATCCGCCGTTCGGCAGCGGACGGTGGAAAGGTCCAGTCGGCGCCTGGGGCGAGCAGACAGATGGTCTGTTCCTGATGGAGCAGGGTCTCGTGCTCCAGGTTCGCCAAAACCTGCAGAACTCCGGCGGGATCGATATTGCCGGCATAAACCAGCGGGACTACACGGTTCGGCCCGATCGTAAATCCACTCTGCCGCCACTGGATGAGACTGTCGCCACCGAGGCCGACAGTCTGCATATCCAGAGCTTTGACATGGGTAAAGAATCCTCCCACTCGGGCTCCCCGCTCGCAGATCGTCACGGCACCATTGCTGATCTCGGCGATATCCGAGGTGGTACCTCCCATGTCGACCACCAAGGCCTCACTCAGGCCGGTTAGTAAGCGGGCTCCGGCAACGCTCGCAGCCGGCCCTGAAAGGATGGTTTCGACTGGCCGCTCCCGAGCCATTCTGGCCGAGACCAGAGTGCCGTCGCCCTTGACTACCATGATCGGCGCAGTAATGCCAAGTGATTGGAGGATGGTTTCGATATCGGCGAGAAAACGGATCACCAGCGGGATGATTCGGGCATTGAGGACAGCTGTCTGGGCTCTGACCGTGAAATCGAGGAGATCGGAAAGCTCATGGCCACAGCAGACGACCATCCCCGTCTCCTGCTCGATAAACTCTTTGACCTGCAATTCATGGATCGGGTTGACCGCGCCGGCAAAGCCGGAAACGGCGAAAGCCCGTACCCCGTCGCGGTCGACCATCTCGCGGGCGGTCCGGCGCACCTCCTCTTCGTCGACCGGTGCGATTTCCTGGCCATCGATATTGATGTAGCCTCCGATAAGCCGTTTCGGGGCATGGCTGATCAAGTCGCAGCAGGCCTTGCCGGAATTGTGCATGACCAGCAAGCCGGTCTTCTGGCCGTGGGATTCGACGATGGCGTTGGTGGCCAGGGTGGTCGACACCGAGACCATCGCCACCTGGGCCAGCAGAGTTTGCTCAAGGTCGGCCAGGGCCTGGCCGATGCCCTGAGAGAAATCCCATTTGGTGGTCAGGCTCTTGCTCTTACAGAGGACTCGCTGATCAGAGAAATCGTAGATGACGGCGTCGGTGTATGTGCCGCCTGCGTCGATGCCCAAGCCGTAGCGGATTTTGGGCCGGGTGTTGCTGGTATCTTCCAGGGGAATGACTGCCGCGGGCACTTCCGGTTGCTTCGGTCCAGTGGGCAAGGCTGTACCGGCAGCGGTGAGCGGGGCACAGTCGAGTCCGTCTATCAGCGCGGAATAGAATGTACAGTACCCTGGTGGTACGACGAGGATGTCGTCGCTGGACCACTCCTGGGTCAGCAACCGTCGCAGCAGACTGTCATCGCCGGTCAGCTGTTCGTAGCGCCAGCCATGTTCTTCGGCCATCTTCCTGGCTTGTCGGGCATATTTGCCGCTATGGTCGAGGCCGGTATCGATGAAGGCCGCCCGCTGATAGTTTTTCTGCCAGCTGGAAAAAAAGTCGATGATCCGTTCGGCGCCGCGTTCGCCGTACTGCGCCCGGAGGGCCTCGCTACCCATCGCCTCCGAGCCGACCCAGATCTTCCTGTCCTTGCCGGTGGCGGTCCCTTTCGCCAACTGCCAGCCGGCAGTCAGATAGAAGGTGCCGGGATACTGGGCGAACTGGGTTTTGTAGGCCTTATCGCTGCCGAGAAAGAGGGCGACGCAGTCGTGGACCCGGGGAAAGACAACCGGCACCGAGGTGGCATGAATGCCCACCGTGCCCCGGCCGCAGATGCCATATCCGACGATGATCCGACAACAGTCATGATCCTCTGCTGCGCTGTCTATGGCGGCTTGCAGCCGCGTTTGCAATTCTTTCGGCTTGTCGTGCAAACCTGCCGGCAGAAAGGTCATCGTCAATTGCAATTGCAGATCGGCGGCGATCCTGTTCAGGTCGGTGGCGAGAACGCCGCAGCCTATCAGATGCACTGTCTTCACGTTGCCACTCCCGATGATTGATTGCGCCGCCCCCGATCCGGCTTGCGGCACGCAGGCTGATGGCCGGGCCCGGGTAAATTAGTGGTGAAAAGGGGCCAGGTCTCCTGCCGGCTGGCGCCGGCGGAGAAACCTGGCTGGAATGCCTTGCCAGACTATTTCCTGGCTCCGGAGTCTTCCCGGAAGGCGACGATGATGCTGTAACACATCACCAACATGATAAGCATGAAGGGGAAAGCTGCCGCAATCGAGGCGGTTTGCAGGGCCTTGAGGGCGGCGGTGCCACCGACGAGAATAAGCATGATGGTAATCGCACCTTGGGCTATTCCCCAGAAACCTCGTAACTTTTTGCTCGGATCCATGTCGCCGCCGGAGGTCAGCATGGCGAGGACGAAGGTAGCCGAGTTGGCAGCGCCGATGAAGGAGGCGACAATCAGGACGATTGCCAGCGGCCCGGTCAGCCAGTACATCGGCAGTTGCTTCAGAGTGACGAAGAAGGCCGTGGTGTAATCGGCGTTGACCGCTTCCTTGATCGCCCCGCCGCTTGCCTGGTCGAGTTGGAAGGCGGCGCCACCGTAAATCGCCAACCAGATGAAGGAGAAGCCGACCGGCAACAGGGTGACGGCAAAGATGAATTCCCGGATCGACCGGCCTTTGGATACGCGGGCGACGAACTGACCGACGAACGGTGCCCAGGCGATCCACCAGGCCCAGTAGAAGATCGTCCAACCGGAAACCCACTTGATGTTGTCCATCCACAGAGTCTGACCGACAAAAGTCTGCAGGTAGGCGCCGAGAGTGCCGGTGAAGGTGTTGAGGATCCCGACCATCCCGCCAAAGAGGAAGATGAAGACCATGAAGCCGATTGACAGCCAGATCTTCAGATTGGCGGCGAACTGCATCGCCTTGTGCAGACCGGAGATGGTCGCAAGGGTGAACAGGACGGTGATGACGGCGATAATGACGGCGATGGTTCCCGGCGTTGCCTCAATTCCCCAAAGGTAGTTAAGGCCGGTGGCGATCTGACTGGAACCGAGGCCGAGGCTGGTGGCGACGCCGAAGACGGTGGCGAACACAGAGAGTATATCGATTGCTTTGCCGATCGGGCCGTAGATCTTATCTCCGATCAGCGGGTAGAAGGCTGAACTGACCAGGAAGGGCAGGCCGCGGCGGAACTGGAAATAAGCTAGGGCAAGACCGCAGATTGCGAAGATGACCCAGGCGTGGATGCCCCAGTGGAAAAAGACAATGCGCATTGCGGTGGCTGCCGCTTCCGGGGTGCCGCCTGTTCCGACCGGCGGGCTGAGGTAATGCATGATCGGTTCAGCGATCGACCAGAATACCAAGCCAATACCCATGCCGCCGCCGAAGAGCATGGCAAACCACTGAAAATTGGTGAACTCCGGCTTGTCTTCGTCTTTGCCGAGCTTCAATTCGCCGTAGCGGCTGAAGGCGATGCCGTAGGTGACGACGAGGAAAATGGCGACGGAGAGAAGATAGAGCCAGCCGAAATCAGTCGTCAGAAATGCGAATACCTTGTTCACGACGTCTGCGGTCTGTGTTGGCCAGAACATGCCGAGGACGACAAACAACAGTACGATAGATGAAGAAATGTACAGCACGAGATTTCCAGGTGAGGCTTTTGCTTGAGACATAGATATTTCCCTTTGGAAGAATCAACAAAGCGGCCCGGATGCGGGCCATTGTCTCGGTTTATTTTAAGGAAGCATCAATCGAACCAAAGGCGCAACTCAACTCTTCGGCAGAATGAAGCTACCGCCACAGGTTTCAGCAACCAGCAACGCACTTACAAGGTGAAATCGTCATGCGCATGACTTACTACTATTGAGCAATTGCTATGCCAGACAACCAGCAGGCCGTAATCTCCTGGAAAGTATTGCCTTTAGCGGTAAGAATTCGCTAGCTTTCCGTTTATCCTGTCGGCAGGAGAGTAAAATTATTTTTCAGTGAAATTTTTTTTTCTTCTCTTTCGCATTGATCGAAAAAAAATTTTCATTGAAACGTAGCTGGAAGAGTTGCGAACTTGGGAGAAGTACCTCGGTAAGGTCTCGAAGCGGGACCAACAGTAGCATACCGGCAAGCCGATCGTTGCGATTGAGATCGCGATAAATGCCTTGGAGCCTTGAGAGGCATAGCGGATATTCAAATCGGCAGTATAAAATTGATACCAGCGTTGCATTGTAGAGATTATTTCTGATTCTTTAGGACTGCGAAGCGGAGAACAGGGTTGCCGGCTCCATGCTGCAAGGTCGGTGATGAACGGTAGACATATAAGGGTTTGGAAATATTAAAGTTGTAAGATCTTTTAAATGGCAATATTCAAAAGCATCCAGGAAGTCGCGTTGCCTTTTAGGCTCCTCCTAATCAGCATTAGGTTGAAATTATTGGTAAAATATTTTCAATTGCTCACACCTACAATTCGTAAAAATAAGTCGTATAGCCTTTTCGGGGTATCTTTTGCGCACTGTGTCCCAAGAATGGCCTCATCGCATCCGCCTCGAAAACTGTAAAACATGACCACTGCAGTCCAGTGTTCGTCATTAACAGTCCAAGCTCCCGCTTTGGCACCATCGCCAATCAACTTCTTAAGATGTTTTGTTATTTCAGCATCTGCCATTGCGTTTCGAAACGGCATGCCTGAACCATAGATTACTACGTCGTGAAGCTCATTTAATTCGAAATATGCATCAACTGCCCCTTCTATCCATGCCTTGATACGACCGTGCCAATCATCTCCATGGCATTTATCCACGCGTGACCGGATACGCTTCATCACCTCTGATTCGAAACCTTCCCTTAAGACCTGGAGCAGCTCAGCCTTATTGGAGAAGTAATGATACAGTGTACCTTTCGCGAAATTTGCCGCTGCTGCTATTTCATCCATTGTGGCAGCTTCGTAGCCTTTCTCAATAAATAGCTTGCCCGCAGCATCAATCAAAGCCGCTCGTCGCTGATCTGCCTTCCTTGGACCTGCAGGAGCTCCGCTTCGACGAGCAGTCGTGTCCTTCGATCTGTTTGCAATTGAAGCGGTCTTTTTCATGGTCTCTCCTCATTCTCAATTTCATCTGTATTGTCGCTGCCCATAAAATTTTTATAGACTGACGGTCTATTTAAAATTGACCGTCAGTCTATTTTAACATAAAATAAATGTGATTGAAACGCCATATCGAGATCCTGATACTGTTAACTACCTGGAAAAATATAGAGTTGCCCATGTGTACAGGAGGTTTTTGATGTGTGGTGCAAGTGTCTGGCATAGTGGGACGATGAGTAGGGATGCTTTCAATTGAGGCTGGTCAAGCCAAGGCTAAAAGGCCATTACCCGAAGTATGTTCAATTAGGTATGGAGGCTCACATGCAGGAAATTCGGAGAAGTTATTGTGGTCTTTGCCATCCGCGATGTGGAACCCTGTTGCATTTGGAAAACGGCAAAGTTGTACAAGTCACAGGGGACCCGGATCATCCAATCACCAAAGGGGTCATCTGCGAACGCGGCCGATTAATGGTGGATCATCTCTATCATCCGGATCGCCTAAATTATCCTTTGAAGAGAGTTGGCAAAAAAGGAGCGGGGGAGTGGCGGCAAATCTCCTGGGAGCAGGCTCTGGACGAAGTTGCCGAGAAGTTATCAGGTTTAAGAAAACAATACGGGGCTGAGACACTTACGTTTACGCACGGCACGAAACGGACATATCACTGGGACTGCCGACGGTTTTTCAATCTTTTCGGATCTCCAAATACCTGTGGCGTGAATACTATCTGCATGTGCCCCAGCTATGCCACTGAGTTTGCCACCTATGGCGGCATGATCATGGGGAGCGAGGTGCCTGCTGCCAAGTGCGTTGTCTTATGGGGCTGCAACGCTTCCCAGTCTAGCCCGGTCAATCTCTCTCCCAAGCTGATTGCGGCACGTAAAAATGGTGCAAAGCTCATCATCATTGATCCAAGAAGAATTAATGAGGTGGGAAAGGCGGATCTATGGCTGCAGATTCGCCCAGGAACAGATCTTGCTCTTATGCTTGGTTGGATTCGTTTGATTATCACTGAAAATTTGTATGACAGTGATTTTGTATCCCGCTGGACTATTGGTTTTGAAGAATTGAAAGATGCGGTCGAACCATACACTCCGGAGAAGGTTTCGGAAATTACCTCTGTGCCTGCCGGTCTCGTTACGGAATCGGCAAGAATGTATGCGGCAAACAGCCCGGCTGTAATTCCTTTTGGGCTGGGGCTGGACAAACAGGGTGTCAATTCCACGCAGTGTGCGAGAGGTCGGGCAATTCTCCGGGCGATTACCGGCAATCTGGAGGTTCCAGGTGGGGAGGTTTTTTCTTTGGCCGGTAATGTGGGGAAAATCAGGGATGCTGAATATTTCGAGTTGAACGAAATGCTCCCTGAGAGCCAGAGAATCAAACAGCTTGGCGTAGATCGATATCCGTTTTTTGGGTTTCCGGGATGGGAAAAAACCTCGGCTGCCAACAAGAAACTTCCCGAAGGATACATGGCCGCGCCTGAGGCATGGCATTCCAACCTGGCCCACGCCAGGGAGGTTATGAACGCCATTATTACCGGCAAACCATATCCGGTAACAGCCGCAATCACCCTCGCAAACAACCCGCTTCTTGCCTTACCCAATACTAAACGGGTATTTGAGGCTCTGCAGGCACTTCAGCTTTATGTGGTGGTGGATTACTACATGACCCCGTCAGCGGCAATGGCTGATTATGTTTTCCCGGCAGCCTCTACGGTGGAAACATCTGAACTGTGGCTGACCGGAAGATTCTGTATGGCCTGCCCTCAGGGGATTGAGCCAATGTATGAACGGCGCAACAGCTATGACTTCTACCGTGGGCTCGGTATGCGGTTAGGCCAGGAAGAATACTGGCCATGGGAAAGGATTGAAGATGTATATGACCATTGCCTGGAGCCGATAGGACTGACGTTTGGCCAGATGGTAGACCAGTACGGAATATTTGGTGAGATGGAATATCGCAGGTATGAACGTTTTGGATTCGGCACCCCATCAGGCAAGGTTGAGCTGAAATCATCCATATTCGAAGATCTCGGGGCCGATCCTCTTCCTCAATACCGTGAGCCTGTCTGGAGTCCGGCGGGTAGTCCGGCACTGGCTGAGCAATATCCTCTGATTCTCATTACCGGAAGCCGCTTTATGCCCATGTATCATTCGGAGCAGCGTCAAATCGACAAGGCCCGAAAGAAAATGCCCGACCCTCTGGTCTCGATTCATCCCGACACCGCAAAACAATTGGGGCTGTCCGAGGGTGACTGGGCTGTGATATCAACCCCGCTGGGGTCGATACGCCAGCGGGTAAAAATCTCAGACGTCATGCATCCCAGAATGGTTGATATCCAGCATTCCTGGTGGTTTCCCGAACGGGGTGCAAAACTTCCTGAGCTATGTGGTGTTTTTGAATCAAACGCCAATATTCTTTGCCCGGATGACCCTGAATTCTGCAGTCCTGAAATAGGCAGCTGGCCACATTCGGCGTTGCTATGCCGGGTTGAAAAAGAAGTGGAGGATATGAACACGCTCAAGAGAAAGAGTTAAAGGAGGGGGGCATGATATTTCTCGAAGGTCTGCCACATTTGCATTGGCTCGATGGGACCTGTTGCTGGATCTCCCCGATTGCATGGCAGAACTTCAACTCAGATATCCTGCCTCTATCAATACCGTCTTCTAGTATTTGTTAGTTTTAATAAATGAGAAAATCAGAGCATAGGGAGAAGATGTGGTCCTATACTTTTCATATCGACTTTATGGGCCTTCTTCTATTCTGAATTTTTCATCGCATCCATAGTGAAGATAAATTCGTTTTCTGCTTCCGACTTGTGACAGGAGAAGCAACGGATGAGATTTTCTTGTGTATTTAAAGATTTGTCTGCATTAAAGGCCTGAAATTCCCATTCACCATTGCGCAGATCCGGAGGATAGTCACTCCCCCAACCTGATCGTTTCTCCATGACCACATATCTGAAAAGGGCGCCCTCCCTATAATCAACAAGGGTTATCACCGTGCCGCTGGGTATCGGCCGCCCAGCCTTGACCGCCTCAATTGCAGCGCGACTGGTATAGATATCTTCGGTAATTCCGCCGCGATGGACGGTAGTATATAGCACGCCTTCACGATATTTTTCTGGGAATTTGACAAGATCGCCATCTGCAAAAACGACCTCGGGTGTAGCAGTCATGAGTGTTGTAAACAACATGACATTTCGGGCAAAACTGATCTTCCATTCAATCGTATTGTTCATAGGCTAAAGCTCTTCCTGAGTGCAGAACGGTAATCTTGGATCATTGACCACTGCTTTTTTCAATCTGAATCTTACCGGACAAGTCCCGTACAAACTCACTCCCCGATACCGCCTCTCCCAGTTCATACAAGCCCGAGGCAGAACCGAATTTTTTATAGAACATGACAACGTCTCCCCAGGGTGCATAATACGCAAGTGTTCCCGCGTTGGCCTTCGCACTCGGGGTACCGGATGTATCCAGTTTTTCAGGAGGATAGAAGATCTTCTCCTTACCGCCGTAATCCTCCACCTCAATGGACATTGGCAGCTGTCTGTAGAGAGCCCTGGCTGCAGAACTGTTGTTGAGTTTGAAGACTGTGGTGTTGCCGTTTGATGTCACCTGTATATGCATGGCTGTGTCACCTGAGATTTGAGGTTCATTCTTTTCAATGACTGCGCTGCCTGACATGCGGGCAATGTCATCTATTCCTGAGGTACCAATTCCCAGCCGGTGCATTTCGTCACCAGCGTAGAAGTCTTTGTACAACATGAAAACGTCACCCCATGGAGCGTAGTAACTGAGCTCTCCTTTTTTCCCGTCGTGATAAGCCTCGCCTTTTGTCACATTCAGCTTTTTTGGAGGATAAAGCATCCACTGGGCATCGCGAAAATTTTCGAGCTCCAATTGCAAAGGCAACTGATCGTAAAACTCGCTGGCGGCGGTTGTGTCGTACAGCTGAAATGTTGCCATATGTCCCTGTGAAGTGATTTTGATATGCATTTCAGACAAACTCAGGCTATGTGGTTCGGCACCTTCGGCGAGAGCTTCTCTGCTATTTTGCATCCCAAGAGCGAACGTCAAAGTTATGATTCCAACGACAAAGGCTGACAAGACAGTTCGTATGCAGCATCTTGTTTCAACAATCATAAAAATGTCTCCAGCATGTTCTTCAGTAAGCAACTTGCGCTACTTTTTGCACAAATTCACCGGTCGACCACCACTCCGGACTCTGTGATGAAGGGTTGTCCAATGCCACAGGTTCTCCAATTTGCGGAATAACGAGCCGAAACGATGTGCTCTCGCTTGCCACCGTCAATCGCTGAAAGGGCTCATCCCAGGGATGATTGGCTATGGTGAATCGTCCGATATGAGCCGGAATGAGAGTTTTGGCACCGAGGTCCTGTGCTGCCGTCACTGCCTCTTCCGGTGTCATGTGGATATAGGACCAGCGAGGGTCGTACTGACCGCAATCTAAGAGCACCAGGTCAAAGCCGTTGAATGCCTGTCCAATATCGGAAAAATGCGGACCATGGCCGCTGTCCCCGCTGAAAAAGATACGGCGATGTGAAGTTACCAGAGCAAACCCCGCCCACAGAGTCTTGTTCTTGGTGAAAAGTCGACCGGAATAATGCCTGGCAGGCAACAGGTGGACCGTGAAATCCTTGCCTATTTCTACCGTATCACCCCAGTCTTCTTCACTGATCATCTTTGTTGGGAATCCCCAATGCTCGAAATAAGCACCGACCCCCAATGGGCAAATCACCTGTTTCACTTTTGGCCTGAGCGCCTTTACCGTGGGGTAATCCAGATGGTCCCAGTGATCATGGGAAATGAGCAGAGCGTCTATTTCCGGCATGTCTTCCGGGGTGTAGACGCTGGTCCCGGCAAAAGCCCTGTTCATGAAAGGGAAAGGGGCAGCGTAGTCACTGAGTATGGGGTCAATGACAATTCTTTTGCCATCAAGTTGGATAAACCAAGAGGAATGGCCGAGCCAGACCACAATGTTCTGCCGAGGGTCCAGAGCTCTCAGATCCGTTTTCATGGCAGGAAGCGGAGCTTCAGGAACAAGGCGCTCCTTTCTGGTGAACAGGCCGCTCCACAGCACGGAAAGCGTGCTGTCGTCCGTGGAGAAGAGCGGTGTCTGCTGCGGATTCTGGAAATTACCATCCTTGTATTGAGGAGACTGATTGATGAGATCGAATCGTTCCTCTCCGGGCAGCTTGCCGAATCGTGGCTGACTCAGGATGACACAGCCTCCCACGAACAAAAAGCCAACAGCAAACAAACAACTCAGGAAAATCAACATTCGTGTTTCCATATTCTCTTCCCTTGATCGCGGCTTTGAGAGGTGTCATAGAGCTTTGGAAGTCTGTTCACAGAAACCAAGCACACCCCTGACAAAACCAGCAAAGCGGCCAACCCTTTTTTCAGGGTAATGACATCCTGGCCAATAGATATGGCAACAACGGAGGCCACAATTGGCTGAAGGTTCATGAAAATACTGACCGTCGCTGCCTCCAGGTTTTTCAAGGCCAGGGGCATGCAGAAAAAGGCCAGGGTTGTTGAAAACACCAAGGCAAACCCCAATAATGCGATGGAAAATGCCGTTATTTCGCCAGAATAAATGACTTGGAGAGGGAATTCCGAATAACTCACTGGCAGAAGGGCCAATGCTGAAACCAGAAACATCCACTTTGCAACGGTCTGAGAAGAAGCAGAATCAGGGCCCGGTCACGAATGCCTGTAATTACGGCAAGAAGAGATCTGATATCTTGCGCAGGAATTGCTCGGGGAAGCAACTCTTCGGGTTTAATGCGGATTTTCTTATGC
>WBUQ01000023.1 GCA_008933635.1 Desulfobulbaceae bacterium
GTCCTGGGCGCAGAGAGGTTGTATGCCCTGAGTTGGTGCGGGTCTGTGTCTCCGGAATTGCTGATAGGTGATACCGTTATTGGAGGCCTCTCACTGTCCGGGGAGGGGACTTCCAGATATTATACTGCAGACGTCGAGCCCGCCCCTTCTGTCCTCCTCTCTCAAAGGCTCAAGCAGTTTGCTGTTCAACTCGGGTTTGATCCTGTATTCGGCAGGATTTGGTCGACTGACGCTCCTTACCGGGAGAGCAGGTCATTCTTGCGGAATATGTACCTTGAGAAGAAGATTTATGGTGTTGACATGGAATACTCAGCACTCTGCGCGGTCTGCGCGTTCAGAAAAATTGAATTCGCTTCTTTATTTTTAGTTTCAGATGAGCTTTGGGGTGAAAAGTGGAAACCTGGTTTCAATAACAAAGGTTTCCAAGAGAAAAACAGTGTGCTCACGCGAGCCTTGGTAACTGAGGAATGGGCATTGTATGATTAAAATGAAGCGAACCTTGTATATTGTCAGTCTTGGCTGCGCAAAAAATCTGGTTGATTCAGAACATATTCTGGGCGCGCTTGTGAGTGAGCATTGGCGAATTGTTACGGATCCCAACAAGGCCAGTGTCTTGATGGTCAACACCTGCGGTTTTATACAGTCAGCTGTTGAAGAGTCGATCGAGGAGATTCTGGAACTGGCCGATATTAAATCAAAATACCCTGAAAAGAAGCTGGTGGTGGTGGGATGCCTTGTGCAGCGTTACACTTCGCAGCTTCTTGAAACGTTGCCTGAGGTCGATCTGTTCATTGGTACTGAAGGCGTCTGCAATATCGCTCGGTTACTTGATGAACTGATTGTCGGCCCCGTAACGAGGCGTATAGAAATTCCGGACCGCATTCTTTTGGGCAGTACTTCCCCGCGACTTCTTACTACGCCCCATTTTCGCTCGTGGTTGAAGATCACCGAAGGGTGTGACAATTGCTGCACGTACTGCCTCATCCCTTCCATCCGCGGCGGGTTGAGGAGCAGGAGTATAGAAGACCTCGTCTGTGAAGCACAGATACTTGAGTCGAAAGGAGTTAAAGAGCTCTCATTGATAGCTCAGGACTTGACCGCATTCGGAATGGACAACGACAGGAGCCCTCAGCTTCATCTTCTGCTTGAAAGGCTTTTAGTTGGGACAACAATACCATGGTTGCGCTTGTTGTACCTCCACCCGGCAGGGATAGATGAGAGGCTGCTCAATCTCATGGCGGAATTTCCCAGGATTATGCCGTATCTCGATATTCCGATACAGCATGTCAGTAATAGGATACTTTCGGCAATGAACCGGCGATATACTGCCGAAGATCTTGAACGCCTGATTGACAGGATTAGAGCCAAGCTGCCAGAAATAGCCCTGAGAACGACACTGCTCGTTGGTTTTCCCGGCGAGAAGGAAAGTGATATTCTCCAACTCGAGGAGTTCTTGCTGAAACATCGTTTCGATCACGTAGGTATTTTTGCCTATTCCAATGAAGAAGGCTGCGCTTCAGAAAACTTCCCAGAACAATGTTCGGAGGAGGAGAAGACGGCAAGGCGTGATCACCTTCTGCATGTGCAATCAGGCATATCGGCAGAAATGCAACAAAAATATATCGGCAGGATCGAGCCGGTTTTGGTCGAGGGAACGAGTAGTGAAAGCGATCTGCTTCTCGAGGGACGGACGCGATTTCAGGCGCCGGATGTTGATGGATGCGTATATATCGTCGATGGTGTTGCCAGCCCCGGTGATATAGTGAACGTCAATATCACCGAGGCTCATGTATACGATCTGGTAGGTGTGATTGCGGAATACAGCAGCTTCGGTCAGGGAACCGGCAAGGTATGATATTTCGCCTTCTTTGCCTGTGGCCAATACGCCGTATTCCGATCATTTCTTGTTGGCGTTGACTTGCTCCCTGAGATCTTTACCGACCTTGAAAAACGGTAATTTTTTCGGTTTGACCTTGATCTTCTTGCCAGTTTTAGGGTTTCTTCCTTCGTAGGAGTCATATTTCTTAATGACAAAACTGCCGAAACCGCGAATCTCAATGCTCTCACCCTTGGCGAGTGCTTCAGTCATCGTATCGATGATGGTGTTAGTGATAGCGGCAGCTTCACGATGAGGTATATTGATCTCCTGCGCCAGAGCTTCAATGAGTTCTGATTTGTTCATACCTTTCTCCTGTTTTCCGGAAGTCGAGTTGTGCCCACGAGGTTGGGGAGCGCTGAAAAAGGCTGTTTTTCAGTGCAGCGGTTGATTAAAAAGCCAAATAAAGTTCACTTGTTAATCGGTGACAAACAGAAGCCTTCAGAAAATATATAATATATTCAAAAAGATGCGAGTAAGTTCGGCTCGTCTTTTTGCTGTCCTGTCTCTAACTGTTTAGATTTAATCAGCTATTTTCGTGTTTGTAAAGGGAATTCTAAAAATATTTTTTCCAGATCTCCGGAGTTGAGCTGCCGGTATTTTCCGGTTTCCAGATTGTGCAATTGCAATCGTCCGTAGGCGATTCGTTTCAGGTGAAGAACTGGATGAAGAATCGCCTCGAACATCTTTTTTACCTGCCTTTTCCTGCCCTCGTGGATCGTTATCTGAACGTGTGTCGCGTGCTTCGACCTTTTCAGCACAATCAGATGTGCCGGTGCTGTCCTTCTCCCATCAATGGTTATCCCTGCTGCTAACGATGCCAGCTTGTCCTTGTTGGGATGCCCAGCTACCAGGGCTTCGTAAGTCTTTGTGATTTGATGGCTCGGGTGTTGAACCTTCTGGGCAAACTCGCCATCATTCGTCAGGATAAGCGCGCCTTCGGTATCCAGATCCAATCTGCCTACCGGAAAGAGCCGTTCGGCAATCCCCTTCACCAAGGATGTGACAATCGGTCGTCCTTGAGGATCGGACAGGGTTGTCACATACCCCCGGGGTTTGTTGAGGAGAATATAAATCAGTTGCTTCCGGGGGACGATCAGACGACCATCACAACTGACAGTCTGCTGGCCGGGATGTATCTTGATTCCCATATCGGTGACAACGATATCGTTGACCCTGACCCGACCGGCCTTGATCAGTTCTTCAGCCTTTCGGCGGGAGGCCAGTCCGCACTGCGACAGGTATTTCTGCAGCCGGATTTCGTTGTTCAGCGCCATTGGTGGGGAAGGATCCTGGAAATTTTTCCATCGACAAGGGATTTGGTTGCGGCATCTACTTCGAGGACGTCGGTATACCAGGGTTTCATGCGGCAATCGAACACTACCGGCGGTCTCAGTCCGACATGAAAACGTGCCACTGTGATCGAAGAGCCATGGATATCGGCGGCCGGTTCAAACCGGGTAAAAAAGGTCCAGAGAAATTCCTGCATTGAGCAGGTGGCATTGTCGGTATTATCGACCAAGAGGATGCATGGCCAGTCGCACAGGTCTGCGCATTCGGCGATTCTCGTGGCCAGCTTCGGATTGGCGGCATAGGGAACTCCCTCCACGACCATGGTTCCGGGCAGGAAAACTTTGGGTTTCGTGCAATCAGGAGGGAGGGTGCCCGTGAAAGAGCGGGGTAGATCGCGACGTTTTTCTTGGCCGAGCCCCATGAGCATGGCTTTCGAGCCTTTATTGACCGAGGGGCCGGTATAGTCGAGGGTGTCCTGGGAGACGTTGGCAAAGACGAAAAGATCCTGATCCCATTGCACGCGTTCAAGAATATGCGGCCAGAGTTTCGAGAAGTCGGTTATATCAATATCGCCATCGGTGATCAGCAGAAACTTGGTCAGGGAAAGCTGGCCCTCGCCGAGGATCCGCAGGCCGCAGGCGAAGGCTTCACGGGGGTAGCGGTCGGAGACACGTGCGGCGGCGAGGCAGTGGAAACCTGTCTCGCCGAAGGTTTTCAGTTCACGCACGCCTTTCATAACCAGTGGAAAGAGCGGTGAAAGCAGTTCCTGAAGGTAGTCGCCGATGAAAAAATCTTCCTGTTTTGGCCGGCCGACAACGGTTGCCGGATATATTGCGTTATCGCGATGATAGATGTGGCTGATCTGAAAAACAGGGTAATCATGCTCGAGTGAATTGTATCCGTAATGATCGCCGAAGGGGCCTTCGGGGCGGCGGATATGCGGTGGGACCATGCCCTTGATGGCGAATTCGGCATGGGAGACAAGATCATGGCCGCCAAGAGGGTCTCTTGTCATCCTGAGTTTCTCACCGAGCAGCAGGGAAGTCAGGATCAGTTCGGGGATGTCTTCAGGGAGCGGGGCGATCGCTGACAGTATCAGAGCAGGAGGGCCACCGATATACAGGGTTAACGGCAACGAACGGTTCGACTTCTCCGCCTCGAAATAATGGTAGCCGCCGCCCTTGTGAATCTGCCAGTGGATACCGGTTGTCTCATCGTCGAATCGCTGGATACGGTACATGCCAAGATTATGGCCGCGTCCGTCAGGATGTTCTGTATACACCAGCGGGAGAGTGACAAACGGCCCGGCATCAGAATGCCAGGAAGTGAGCAGCGGCAGGCTGCTGAGGCGTGGCGGGGATTGACAGTTCTGCAGAATTGGACCGGACGATGAGGTCTTGAGGCCGATTTTCAGGCCATCCATCAAGAGTTCGCGCTTCTGCCAGATCTTTGCAAAGGTCAGCGGCATGATCGACTCGGCCAGATCCACTATGCCCTTGACAAAATTCTGCGGTCTTTTGCCAAACGCCAGTTCGAGTCTTCTGGCTGTGCCAAAGAGGTTGGTGGTGACCGGAAACCGAGAATTCCTCACTTTGGTGAAGAGCAGGGCCGGTCCGCCTCTGGCTATAACCCGCCGGTGAATTTCGGCGATTTCGAGATGGGGATCGACTTCTTCATCAACAACAAGAAGCTCGTTCTCATGTTGCAGGAGGTCCAGAAAACTGCGCAGATCAATAAGGGTTTGCCTGGTCAATGTTTATTCCTTGCCGTCGCTATGGTGGTGGTCGTGATCCTGGAGAAAGAACCGGTGGTACTCTGATTTGGAAAGGTGCTTTTTCAACAGACCTGTGAAGTTATCGATAAATTTCTCAATTTCCTCTTCATCTACGCGTGATGCCAGGAGGTCGGCAAATTCGCTGTTGCCGGCCAGTTGCAGGAAGCAGGAGAATGATAGGCGGTCCAGCTCAAGGCTGAGGCCGAAACAGATATCAGAAGACGAAAAGCTGCCTTTATTCATGTCGGACCGGTCATATGGAAGAGGTGAGGCGCCAGAGGATTTGTCTGGTGCGGGGGCCATCGAATTCACAGAAAAAAATCTTTTGCCATCTGCCGAGCACGAGGCGATTATCCTCTATCAGCAGCGTGAGTGAAGAGCCGATCAGTGAGGCCATGATATGGGCCGGGGAGTTGCCCTCGGCGTGCCTGAACGGCAGGTTGCCGGGGACGATCGCCGATAGGCCTGCAATGATGTCGAGTCGGACATCGGGATCTGCCCCTTCGTTGATGGTGAGCCCGGCGGTTGTGTGTGGATTGAAGAGGTAGAGGACGCTGCTGCCGGCCGACGCTGGCAGTAAACTTGCTACATGAGATGTAATGTCGAGCAGTTCCATCTTTTTCAGTGATGAAACATCCAGCCGGCCACTGAGCATATTACCTCCCTTTCAGTTGCGAATGAGATTGAATTGGCGTGGTGAGAGCGCAATCAGCCAGTGTAACCACTGCATCTTCGGTTTGTTTGGCTGGCGGATCGATAGGTGTATTCACTAACTCATGATGATTGCAGGTAATCCTCAGTATATGCCTTTTCATTTCACCCGTCAATGGTCCTCGATATGGAATATTGCACAGATACAGGAGGATGGTTTGTCTTGATGAATCATGCAATTGCGTGATATTGTTGCCCATCGGATTGACATGAATACTTGCCGCCGCGGAAGGAATTCAAGCATGGTTGTCGAATGGGCGGCAGGGTTGCTGTGTGACAAAGGTATGTAGGATATGGTCATCCATTGCCCATATGATACGAGAAAAATGGAAGGCGGCGGATAAGTGGAGGAGAAGATGGCAGGAAATACTTTCGGCAGAGTTTTCCGTGTTACGACCTGGGGAGAATCGCATGGAACCGCGGTCGGGGCTGTTATCGATGGCTGTCCAGCCGGGATGACTCTCGACCTGGAAAAACTGCGGGAGGAGATGGTGCGGAGACGGCCAGGTCAGGGAGGGGCTTCAAGCCCGAGAAAGGAGCCTGACCAGGTCGAGATCCTCTCGGGGATTTTCACCCCTGCTGGCGAGATGGCTCCCAGAACAACCGGAACGGCCCTAGCGTTGATCGTTTACAACAAGGATGCACATTCAAAGTCGTATGACAACCTGCGAGATGTCTTCCGTCCAGGTCATGGAGATTTCACCTACCAGGAAAAATACGGAATCCGCGACCACCGTGGCGGAGGGCGAGCCTCGGCGAGAGAGACGGCAGCCCGGGTTGCTGCCGGCGCCGTGGCGGCTCAGGTTTTGCGTCACCACGGCATAACGGTTCTTGCGTATACCGTGGCTCTGGGTGGAGTCAGGGCTGTCATCCGCGATTACGGGGAGATTGGCAATAACCTGTATTGCTGCCCGGATCCCGAAGCAGCCGAGCGTATGGAACAACGGATTCGTGAGGTCAGGAGCCAGGGTGACACGGTAGGCGGGGTTGTCGAATTGCGGGCATCCTGCCCGGCAGGTCTCGGCGAACCTGTATTCGATAAGCTCGAGGCAGATCTGGCGCATGGGCTGATGTCCATCGGAGCGGTTAAAGGCGTCGAATTCGGGGCCGGATTCGCGGTTGCCGATTTGCTGGGATCAGAAAACAATGATAGTATGCTCAAAGAGGGCTTTGCCAGCAATAATGCCGGCGGTATTCTGGCCGGGATATCGAGTGGTCAGGAACTGGTGATCCGGGTTGCTGTAAAGCCGATCCCTTCTATAGCGGCTGAGCAGTGGACGATCAATCGTGCCGGTGAGGAGGTGAAGATAAAGGTGGGCGGTCGCCATGATATTTCTGCCATTCCCCGGATTATTCCTGTATGTGAGGCAATGGTTCGTCTGACGCTGGTGGATCATCTCCTTCGCCAACGATGCAGTCGCCTCTGAGAAAATGATGAAAAAGAGAGTGCACAACCAGGCCATCCGCAAGATCTGGATGCTCACCCGTGAATACGGAGAGATAGCCGGAGCCGGGGGCGTAAAGGATGTCTGCAAACAGTTGGCGGAAAGTTTCGCTGCCAGGAAAACCAGCGAAGTTCGTGTGGTGCTGCCGCTTTATGGGTTCATCGATCCGGCTAAACTGGGATGCAGCCTGCTGCAGGATAATCTCGCACAGCGGCCGCTCGAATTTCCAGTGGACATGTACTACGCGATGGAGGAGCGGAGGGAATATGTCAGGGTCTGGACCTGCACGACAGCCGGTGTGGTACTGTATCTTCTGGAAGCACTACGCTTCGGAGAAAAACGAGACGTCTATACGTATACCAGCGATGAAGAGCTGACGGATCGATGGAAACACGCCGGATCGGGGCATTACGACTATTTCGCGATGAATGTGCTTCTGCAGAAGGCTGCTTTGGAGTTGATGATCCTGCTGGGTGAGCATCCGGATGTCATTCACTGCCATGACGGGCACACTGCGATCGTGCCTGCACTTATCAGCGAATGCCCCGGTTACAGGAGTTACTTCCGACGGACCGGCTGCCTTGTCACCCTGCATAATGCAGGAATTGGATATCATCAGGAGGTCGCCGACCTGCCGTTTGCCCATGCTATCACCGGCCTCCCTTGGTCTTTCATTGAATCAAATTGCCTCAATGCAGCCTTTGATCCGTTCCTTGCGGCCAGTCATTATGCCCTGCTGAACACGGTCAGTGAGAATTATGCCCGGGAACTGCAGAAAACCGACAACGACCGTTTGACTGGTTGGCTGGGGCATTTCCTGGCCGATCGCGGAGTGCGCATTGAAGGTGTCACCAATGGTATCGATCCCGCCGACTTCAACCCGTCGTTGCCGGAGCAAGCTGGAATTGCCGCTGCCTTCGATCCGGCAGACCCCGTTGATTCGCTCGCCGGCAAACGGCTGTGCAAGAAGTCGCTTCTGGCGGCGATACGAACGAGGAGATTGCCCGATGACCTGGAAATCGCCGGATCACTGGAAGAAAACGAGAAATTGCCGATTTTTACCTTTATTGGTCGTTTAAGCAGGCAGAAAGGAGTTGATATCCTCGTTTCGACGCTGACGACCTTTATGCTGCGTCAACCCGACTGTCAGGCGCTATTTCTCGGCAGCGGCGACAGGATGGAGGAACAGCGGATCCGGCGCCTGGTTGCCATGGAAGGATTGGCCGGTCGAATCTGCTATTTGCGGGGGTACAGCCCGAGGGTTGCCAACCAGGTTTACGCGGCCGGGGATTTCTTTGTCATTCCTTCAATGTACGAGCCCTGCGGTTTGACAGATTATATCGCCCAGCTGTTTGGCAATATTCCAGTGGTTCATCATGTCGGAGGACTGGTCAAGGTCGTTGACGGCAAAACCGGTATCGCTTACAGGGGCGGTCCGGCAGAACTGGAAGTGGCCCTGGAACGGGCGATTGCCCTTTTCTCTGCACCAGAGGCGTTGCGCAGGATGCAGCGGGAAGCGGTCGCCCGGATCCGAGAAAAACATACATGGGATCAGGTGATGCAGGCGTACCAGCAGCTGTACGAAAAGGCCAGGCTGCAGCGATGGCTCAAGAATCCGGCTTACACCGACAACCTGGCGGCAAATACATTATGATCTACAGGAGGCGACCATGACAGTAAAAATAGGAATCAACGGATTTGGGCGGATTGGCCGGAATATCTTCAGAGCGATGAGCAAGGACCCTGCCTTTGCCGATATTGAAATTGTTGCCATCAATGACCTGACTGATAACGCCACCCTTGCTCATCTGCTGAAGTATGATTCGGTGATGGGGACCTTCGACAGGGATGTGGTTGCCGATGAGAAGGGCATTCTGGTTAACGGGCGTCACATTGCCGTTACCAATCAGCGGAACCCTGCCGATATTCCATGGGGAGATGCCGGTGCCGAATATGTGGCCGAATGCACAGGCTTCTTTGTTGATAGTGAGACCGCCCAGGCACACATTGATGCCGGTGCCAGCAAGGTGGTCATTTCCGCTCCGGCAAAAGGAGGTGTTAAAACCTTTGTAATGGGAGTGAATGAGGACGAATACGACCCCGTCACGCATCATATCGTTTCCAATGCCTCCTGTACCACCAATTGCCTCGCTCCGGTCGCCAAGGTCATCCTCGATAACTTCGGCATCACCAGGGGATTGATGACCACCGTACACGCCTATACCGGTGACCAGCGGCTGCTTGATTTCCCGCACTCGGATCTGCGTCGGGCCCGGGCGGCAGGTTTATCGATGATACCGACCAAGACTGGTGCCGCGGCGGCAGTCTCTCTTGTGATTCCAGTACTCAAAGGCAAGTTCGATGGGCTGGCCATTAGGGTGCCGACACCAACGGTTTCGATCGTGGATGTGGTCATGGAGGTTGAGCGGGAGACGACCGTCGACGAAGTCAATCAGGCCCTGCGGGGTGCAGCGAACCGTTATCTCGGATACACCGATCTTCCTCTTGTTTCCATTGATTTCAAGGGTGACAGTCATTCTTCGATAGTCGATGGCAAGTGCACCAAGGTCATCGGCAGGACGGTCAAGGTGATGAGCTGGTACGACAACGAGTGGGGCTATTCCAACCGGATGCTTGATCTGATCCTCCATATGGAGGCGAATAAACCGCTCTGAGTGCAGCGTTTTTCTCTTTTGCAATGATATGGACACACTGATTACCGAGCCTGGGATCGAATCCGATGCCCTGCGGGCCAACCTTCTGGAGACTGCCGGGGAGGTCGTGATCGCTGACGACCTGCGGTTGATCCTCGACATTTTTAAAAAATACAAGGGAATCCACGCAGGACTGGAAAAGTTGCTCTACGAGATCTGCCATCCTTTCCGGAACTGGAATCTGATTCTCCCGCAGCTCCGCAGCTTCGTCCTGAAAAACAGCAGCCATATCCTGGGGCATCAGCATGGACCGGATGTGCTCAGGCTGTTCTCCCGGATATTCCTCGAGGTCATTGAAGACTCCCGTCGCAGTTCCGGGCTGCTCGACCAGGTTGCAGGGGCGCTGGTGCTCTGGCTGGAGAAGATGACCTCGCTTTTCACCGTTGACGATCTCTGCCGGTTTGCCGACCCGTTCAATGAGCTGCTTGATAATCTCGGCCATGACGGGGAAGAGGGTAACCCGATCCTGACCCATATCGTCCACGGTCAGCATCCCGTGAAAAAATTCGCCACCAGGATCCTTGACCTGGTTGGTGATGGAGTGCCGGGATTCAATGTATTTCCGCTTGCCAGATTCGTCTGCACCGTCCAGAGACAGACGTACCGCTACTGGCTGCAGGAGGATGATCCCCTGCCGTGGTTTCTCGATCGCTGCGGGATCGAGGCGGAAAGTTTCAGCTCGGGAGCGATCTTTGACAGGATATCCCATGCATCGTTGCGGATGCACATGACGGCACTTGAAGATCTGGATCTGGAGGGAGATCCTCTGGGCAGCCTCCGCAGGCTTCTGGAATTGCCGACCGGCGTCGATATTGTAAAATATTACAGGGAAATACCAAGTCTTCTCGTCGAGCAGTTGCAGGACCGCTACAGTCTGGAAACGCAGCGTTCACCACTCTATCACGGGGTGGAGAACGAAAAGCTGCTGTTTCTGTTCAAGATCATGGATACGGCCGGCCTCCACCTGATCCATGAGGAGATGTTGCGGGAGATCAACCGCAGTCTGGTTCAACTGATCCGCCAGCAGAGTTTTGAAGAGATTGAGGAGTTTCTGCTCATCACCTTCAAACTGCTGAAGGTCAATGTCCGCAAATACCCCCACACCTCGCTGCAGTGCATCCAGGTTCTGGGCGGGGAAGTTTTCGATCGCGGCAACAGCAGGATGGTCGAGGCCTTTCTCTGGGGGGTGGTCCGCTTCGGCTTCCAGCACGCCAACGTCACCGGCGTGGACGAGGACTGGCAGCCATTGGCCAATCCTGCCCACCTCAGTAATATCAGGGTCTGGCTGCATCTGATCATGCGTGAGCCGAAATGGTGTTCGACGCTGTTTTCCGCCCTGATCATCCATCTCAAACTCTCCGGCACCTGCGTCAAGGATACCGATCTGTTCCAGCGTGATATCACCGAACTGCTGAATCACCCTATCGAACCGATATACAACCTGGCCAAACAGTTCACCAAGCTGATGCCGGTGTTTTACAACGAGATCGGGTCGGAAGGTGAGTTGCGGGACGTCTCGACCGAACTCGACGAGATCCACCGCCGCAAGGACGTGCTGATCCATTTTCTGCGGAAGCAAGGCCATGTAGAAAGCTCAAACCTGATCGTCGATTTCATTCAGGCCATCTTCCTGTTCTGGAAGACCAGGGATCAGAGCCTTCTCCAGCCTTTTCTGCCAATTGAGGTCTACAAACAGGTGCAGTTGAGCGGTCCGTTCATCGATGACCAGCACCTGCTGCTGCAGCGGCTCTGGGAGGAGATACCGCTGAAGAGGATACAGGATCTGTTGACCATCGACCAGGCGGTGATGACCGAGTTCCTCGGTCGTCAGGAGGACCTCGAATCGCTGGAAGTCCGCCGGTTCGAACTGCTGGTCAAGATGTACCGGCTCTTGTACAAGAAGTATATGCTTGGGTTCCAGGAGCTGCGGTCGGAGTTGCTGCAGGCCGTGCACGACGGATTTCCTGAGATGGAGAAGTTGCTGGTCAATCTCGAGCACTCAGATACCGAGAGCTGCCTCGAGGCCCTGCTTGATGCCCTTGAAGGATTGAAGGAGATCATTCTCTCCCCCGAAAAGTTTGAAGCCCGTGAGGATATCTACTACAAGCGCCATATCGCCGTCGATATCCCCTCGGTTTACGGTCGGTACAAGGAGCGCAAGTTCGACGCCCTGAGCCTGACATTTCGCCTGGAGAACCTGGCCAACATCTACCTGGAGAAACTGTCGGAGACCGTTAACCTGACCTTTATCACCCAGGCCACTTTCTTCAGCATCGTCCGATCGATCAAGCTGTTCATGCAGGCCCTGCGGATCGACGGCATCACCTCGCGCCGCCTGAATACCTACCTCTCCCTGCTAGCCAGTTCGCTCAAGGTCCGCCGGTTTTCCTACACCCAGTATCTCGATATCTTCCGGGGCTTGTCGGAGGGGGTAAAGGATGTCATCTATGCCTATTATACCAACATCCACCAGAACAACCTCTCGCTGATCATACCCCAGATCGGCCGGGAAAATCTGCTGCCCAAATTCCAGAGCCTCTACGACGACGGCGAGGTCGGTACATCGGTACAGCGGTTGTCCGAGGCTTTCCTCCGTGACCTGATCGCGTCTACCTTCGGCCTGCAACACCTTGACAATTTCATCCTGCGGATCATCCAGACACTGGAAAACCAGAAAACCATCCTGGACCAGAACCGGCTTGATCTGCTGATGACCTACAATCCCGACAAGGCCCTCTCGCTGCTGCACCGGCTCAATCCGTTCACCCACAACCTCATCCATCTCGGCAACAAGGGGTACAACCTGGCCACCCTGATATCGGATGACAAGCCGGTGCCCCCTGCCTTTGTCATCACCACAGAGGTCTTCCGCTGCCGTGATATCGTCTTCGGCTTTTCCCAGGCCAGAGAGGATTTCATGCGTCGGATCAGATCCGCCCTCAACGAAGTGGAACGGCTGACCGGCAAGGTCTTCGGTTCTCCCGATGCCCCCCTGCTGCTCTCCGTTCGCAGCGGAGGGGCCATTTCCATGCCGGGGATGATGGCGACGGTGCACAATGTCGGTTTCAACGAGGACCTGATCGAAGAATATGTCGAGCGCCACGGGAATGCCTATCTGGCCTGGGACAATTACCGGCGGTTCCTGCAGTCTTGGGCTATGGTTTCCGGCATGGAGCGCGAGGATTTTCAGGTGCTGATGGACGAAGCCAAGGCCAGGTACCAGGTGAGCCTGAAACGCCATTTCCTGCCTGAACAGATGCGCGAGTTGGCCTTGTCGTACCAAAAGCTTATCCGAAAGCGCGGGCTTGGCATTCCGGATGACCCCTGGCTGCAGTTGGTCAACGCCATCGAATTGGTACTGGATTCCTGGGATACCGAAAAGGCCATCGACTATCGAAAGATCATGGATGTCTCCGATGCCTGGGGTACGGCAGTGATCGTCCAGGCCATGGTGTTCGGCAACCGCAGCGATACTGCCGGTTCCGGCGTGGTGTTCACTTCCCATCCCTATCGTAAGGTCCACCGGGTCGCCCTCTGGGGAGACTATGCCTACGGCGACCAGGGGGAGGATATTGTCTCCGGACTGGTCACCAGTTGTGCAGTTTCGCTGGAACAGGCGCAGCTTGACGGCCGTGCGGCGGAGGATACCCTTGAGCGTCGTTTTCCGGCCATCTATGCCAGGCTGCTGGAGATATCCCGGGAGCTGGTCTATGAAAAACGCTGGAATCCCCAGGAGATCGAGTTTACTTTCGAAGGACCTGAACCGCAGGATCTCTTCCTGCTGCAGACCCGGGATATGATAACCATCAAAAAGAAGGAGCATCTCAATGTTTTTGTTGAGAGTGCTGAACTCGAACAGTCCCATCTCGGTCAGGGAATCGGAGTGTCAGGCTCGGCTCTTTCTGGTCTGGCTGTCTTCACTGAAGAAAATATAAACGAACTGCGCCGCCGATTTCCCAAGACGCCGCTGATTCTGGTCCGCCAGGATACGGTTCCGGAAGATATCAAGGTAATAAACATGGCGGACGGCCTGCTCACTTCGAGGGGGGGGCAGACTTCACACGCCTCCGTTGTCGCCGTCCGACTGGAAAAAACCTGCGTCGTTGGCTGCAAGGCATTGAGGGTGTATGATACGGGGCAATATTGCGAAATAGGCGGGGTTCGTCTCGGCTTCGGCGACGAGGTTTCCATCGATGGCAGAACCGGTGCAGTCCTGCGCGGGAAGCACCTAATCCGTGAGGAATTTCATATCTTGCCGATATAGCATTGTGTAATTTTTAGTGAAGATCCTGGAGGTCGGAGAGCGAATATGCCAAAGCGAGGATATCTGAAGGGGCCGAAGTTGTTTTCACTGGCGAGGAAGAAGGCGCTGCAGTTTGATCTTCCGCAGACCAAGGGAATCAAGCTTGCGGAGCTGATCTGCAGCATTCAGGAAAAAGAAGGGTTTGAGCCATGCTTCCAGCGCAGGGATATCTGCCAGCAGCGTGATTGTTGCTGGCAGGCCTCATGCAACGCGAGAATGCTCATTGAATAGCCGCGCCCAATTGGTTCACGGGTCAGGCGAGCGTCCTTCCCTCCGGCACACCAAGCCGTTTAAGGATGTACGCCATCGGGCAGAATTTGGAAAAACCGAATTGAAAGAGATTGAGGCCAACAAAAGCGGTGAAAAAGAGCCAGTATTGGGAATGAAACAGAGGGCTCGCCTCAACCCCGAGGGCAAGGCTGAAAAGTATAAACAAGCCGGCCAGCGTGTGAATCCAGTCAGTTATAATCATCGTTGTTCACCTCCACTTCCTGTCTGGGAATCGTTCTTTCCTTTCTGATCAAACATCCGGGCAAAACAGGGCGCGCATCTTCTGAATGAGTTCCAGGATGCGTTTGTCTGTGATTCTGTTGTAGATGAAGTTCGCGTCCTTGCGAAAGTCGATTATTCCCTGGCTGCGGAGAATATTGAGGTGCTGTGAGACATTCGCATTGGTCGTCTTGACGCTGTCCCTGATCTCCCCGACGGACATTTCATGCTCCTGAAGCAGGCACAGGATCTTCAGACGGATAGGATGAGACATTGACTTGAGGAGTTTGGAAACCGCATCGATCTGTTCTTCTCGCATACAAGTGTCCTTGCTGGATTGAAGGTATTTAATTTTTTAATTAATTACCTTGAGACATTTTGTAAAGGAAATTTTCAAGGCCAGACTGGTGTCAGTCTTGGCAGACAAATCAGGGCACAGATTGTACTGACTCGATCTCGCATCAGCAATCATTTTGCAATTCGTGTGTGATGAAAGCCAAGGCACGATAAGCGAGACGACTCCTGAAATATCTGGCGATGGTGTTTTGGCCGGGGCAGGCTGAATCAGCGACATGGTGCCATATTATGTCAGGCAATTTTGCTGGTTTGGCGACAGCAGAACGCCTGAGGTTGTGATCATCCCGCCATTTTTTTCCCCAGCTCTGAGGATAGACTTGAATCTCTGAGGATAAAAGAGTTTATTGCGAAGTCGTCTGTGATGAGACTCGAATTCAGTTGAATAAAGCGATGAGCGGGGGCGGGGCCCCATTCGACTCGGGGGCCAGCCAAGAGTCGGAAGGAATGGAGCTGAAGAGGAGGCAGAATGGACGGGAAAACGTATGATCTGCTGACGCCGGACAGGTGTTGTCTGCACGTGATCGATCCGCAGGAAAGCCTGATGACCCAGATCCATGAAAAGGATCGGGTGGTAGCGACCATCAGGTTGATGCTGCAGTTTGCCAGAATCGTCAAACTGCCTGTCGTCGCGAATACCCAGTACAAAAAAGGGTTGGGTCCTTATGTCGCCGATCTCGAGTCGATGATGGGCGATATCCCGCGCCCTGACAAAGTGGAGTTCGGGGCACTCGCCAATGCGCAGACCCGGGAGTTCTACGCCGGACTGCCGCAATCTGTGACCACGATTCTGCTTTGTGGGGTTGAAACCCATATCTGCATTTACCAGACGGCTGTCGGAATCCTTGCCATGGGGAAAACACCCTGGATAATCGCCGATGGAGTGTCGACACGGAATGTGAACAACCATGTCTTGGCCTTGCAGCGGCTCAGGGAGCTCGGGGCCATTATCGGTCCTGCCGAGATGATCATCTACGAGCTGCTGGGGCGGGCTGGAACCCCGACATTCAAAGAGGTGCTGCCGCTGATTGTCAATCACCCAGTTTGATACAGTTTCCGGCAGATGCTGGAAAGTTGGCGGCTTATGACTCGATAAACGTTAACCCATATTGATCCAAAGAGTTGATCCGAAAATATGAAAGGTAAAGAAATACGGTCAAAGTTCCTCGATTTTTTTGCAAGCCAGGGACACACTATCGTTGACAGCTCCCCGCTCGTTCCCAAAGACGATCCGACCCTGCTGTTCACCAATGCCGGCATGGTTCAGTTCAAGATGGTATTCATGGGCGAGGACAAGCGGCCGTATACGAAGGCTGTCACCAGCCAACGCTGCGTCAGGGCGGGCGGCAAGCACAACGATCTTGAGAATGTCGGCTACACCGCCAGGCACCACACGTTTTTCGAGATGCTCGGCAATTTCTCTTTCGGCGACTATTTCAAGGAAGATGCCATCCGTTTTGCATGGCAGTTTCTCACCAGAGAATTGGGGCTGCCACCGGAAAAGCTTTGGGTTTCCGTTTTTCAGGACGATGACGAGGCCTTCGGCCTCTGGGAAAAAATAGAGGACCTGCCGAAGGGACGGATTGTCCGCATGGGAGAGAAGGACAATTTCTGGGCCATGGGAGATACCGGCCCCTGCGGCCCCTGTTCAGAGATCCATATCGACCAGGGTGCCGAGGCAGGTTGCGGCAGGAGTGACTGTGCCCTCGGCTGTGACTGCGATCGTTTCCTGGAATTGTGGAATCTCGTCTTCATGCAGTTTTATCGGGATGAGGACGGGACTCTGACCCCTCTTCCCAAGCCGAGCATTGATACGGGTATGGGGCTCGAGCGAGTGGCGGCCGTTCTTCAGGGAAAATTCAGCAACTATGACTCCGATCTGTTTGCCCCGATAATTGAAAAGCTCGAGCACCTGTCCGGAAGGCGATACAAGGAAAAGAGCAGTGACGATACAGCGATGCGTGTCATTGCCGACCATGCCAGGGCTACAGCTTTTTTGGTCGCTGATGGCGTGCTGCCGTCCAACGAGGGCAGGGGCTATGTCCTGCGGCGAATTATGCGGAGGGCCGTTCGCTATGGACGAAATCTTGGCTTGCAGTCAAACTTCCTTGAACACGTCGTCGATACTGTGATCCAGACCATGGGTGAAGCGTATCCGGTGCTGAAGGTGGCCATGCCGCTGATGGACAAGGTCGTCCGCAACGAGGAGGAACGGTTCAGGGAAACCCTTGATCACGGATTGCAACTCCTCGAAGGGGAAATAGACCACCTGAAAACGTCAGGTGCGGAAGTGCTGCCAGGCGGCTTTGTCTTCAAACTGTATGACACTTATGGATTCCCGTACGATATAGTCCGCGACATTGCCCATGAGCGAAAGTTCCTGGTCGATGAAGCTGGTTTTCATGCGGCGATGGAAGAGCAGCGGAGTAAATCGCGTGCATCCCGCAAGGATGACCGCCTGCGTCTGCGCCAGGAGGGCATCAAGGGATTGATCGAATCCGGAGTGACGACAGAGTTTCTCGGTTACGACTTCCTTGAGGTAGAGTCGGAGGTCAAGGCCCTGCTGGACAATGAAGGTAAAACGGTTGAGAGGCTGATAGAGGGGCAGAGAGGAAGAGTCATTGTTGCCAGGACGCCATTCTATGCCGAATCGGGAGGGCAGGTAGGCGACAGCGGGGAAATTTGCTGGGCGGGTGGCAAAGCCACGGTGGATACTGCTTTGCTCGAAGGGGATTCAGTGATTGTCCACGAGGCAGTCGTAGTGCAGGGTGAGCTGACCCCTGGCCAGGATGTTACGTTGCTGGTAAAGAAAAGCAGTCGTCGGAATGTGGCGGCGCACCATTCGGCCACGCATCTCCTGCATGCTGCCCTGTCACGGGTTCTCGGCAATCATGTCAAGCAGGCCGGATCACTTGTTGCGCCGAACCGGTTGCGATTTGATTTCACCCATTTTTCTCCGATGACCGAGGAAGAGATCGAGGAAGTTGAAAACCTGGTCAATGATCAGATTCGAGAAAATCACCCGATCATGACCAGAATTCTAGCCAAAGATGAGGCGATCCGTGAGGGGGCAACAGCATTGTTTGGCGAAAAATATGCTGATGATGTCCGGGTGGTGAAGATTGGGGATGTCAGCATGGAGTTATGCGGGGGCACCCATACGAGTTCATCCGGTCAGATCGGACTTTTTAAAATCCTTGCCGAAAGTGGCATTGCTGCAGGAATTCGGCGGATTGAGGCCGTTGCCGGCAAGACAGCTTTTCAGCATGTCCAGAAGATCTGTCGAAGGAGCGGAGAACTTGGCAGGATGCTGAATGCACGCGAGGACGAGGTCCAGGAAAAGGTCGAGGCGCTGCTCCTGCACCAGAAACAATTGGAGAAGCAGATTGCCGATCTGTCCACAAAGCTCGCCTCGACAAGCCTTGAGGGGCTGATGTCCAAAACTGTCGAAGTAAATGGAATCAAGGTCCTTGCGCTGGAACTGGCCCTCGACAGCGCGAAAACCCTGCGGGAGGTCGGAGATAAGGTGAGAGATCTCCTCAGTTCGGGAATCGCGGTCCTGGGAGGAGTTATTGACGAAAAGGCGGCAATCCTGGCCCTGGTTTCACGGGATTTGACGGATAAAATTCAAGCCG
The DNA here is from genome assembly GCA_008933635.1 of Desulfobulbaceae bacterium. Classification (GTDB taxonomy): domain Bacteria; phylum Desulfobacterota; class Desulfobulbia; order Desulfobulbales; family Desulfocapsaceae; genus Desulfoprunum. The sequence goes on from WBUQ01000023.1 coordinate 18,595, forward strand.
GGGATCTGGTTCGTCAAGTGGCGGCCATTGTCGGCGGGAAAGGGGGCGGTCGGCCTGACATGGCCCAGGCCGGCGGTCCAAATGCCGACAAACTTGGCGAGGCAATCGCGACGGTACCTGCCATAGTCGAGGCGATGATCAAAACTGCAGCTGAATAACAGGAGCGACAATGCCGAAACCTCCTCGGCAACTGGGAGGGGAACCCCTGAAAACAGGAGGAAAATGCCGTTTTTCTCCTGTTTATAAATTGATTGACACGCTGAGATATTTACAGTAAAGATTTTTTTGCTGTAGTGAATGGTGGTTCATTTTTATCCGGAATACTCTTGTTTTGCTCGTTAATTGCTTGATTTCTGGCATTATCGCTATGCGGTCAACATTCAGTGCATGAATGTTAAGGTTTATATTTGTTATCTAAGTTAATCGGGAGCTTACTAACATGATAACGATGGACATCACGTTGCTGTTTCAGATTGTGAACATGATTATCCTCATGTTTCTGCTCAACGGGGTTCTTTACAAGCCTGTAAAGAAGATCCTGAAGGACAGGGCTGAAAGGCAGCAGGGCATGCAGGGCGAGATCGCAAAATTTGAAAAAAATGCGCGGCTTCGCCAGCAGGAAGTAGACGAAAAAATGGCAAAGGCGTCGGGAAAGGCCAAGGCAGCTCTTGATTCCGCTCGGGCTGAAGCTCAGGCGGCCGGAGACCAGAAACTCGGGGCTATCAAGACTGAGGCTGAGGATGGCAAGAATAAGCAGCTTGCCGAGATCAGAGCACAGATCGGGAGTGCCAGGGCCAGCCTTCAGGCTAATCTTGACGGATTCGCAAACGATATGGCCAGTAAAATTCTGGGAAGGAGCCTGTAAAGATGAGAGGAGTGAAGCAAGTAGCCCGAATGATGGTTCTGGTCACGGCGGCACTATGGTTTGCCTTGTCTGCTGGAACTGTCTGGGCGACTGAACAAGCGAGTCATGAAGCAACTGGTGCAGTTCAGGAGGCAACGTCGGCGCAGGGACATGGCGAAGCCGCTGCTGGAGCAGGACATGCGGTTGCCGCCGAGGGAGGTCATGGTGCAGCTGCTGAGGGGGGACATGGTGCTGCTGCAGGTGGCAGTCTCTCCGCAGCGAAGTTGAAAGATCTCTTCTGGCGTGTTGTCAACTTTGTTGCCCTGATGATCATCCTGGTCAAGTTCGGAGCCAAACCCATCGGCGCCGGCCTTGCTGGCAGACAGAAAAGAATTCGTGAAGAAATAGAGGATCTGGAAGCAAAAAAAGTGGCTGCTGAGAAATCCTACAGAGATTTTGAGGCCAAACTTGCAACTGTTGAAAAAGACATCGACAAGATTGTTGAAAAAGCCGTGGCCCAGGCTGAACTTGAGAAAGTAAAGATTCTCGAAAGGGCGGAGCAGGCCGCCGCGGATATCAAGCGACAGGCCGAGATGGCCGTTCAGAAGGAGATCATGGAAGCGAAGCGGTCTCTGAAGGATGAAGTTGCAGATAAGGCTGCTGCAATGGCTGAAGCACTGATCGTTAAGAATCTGACGCCTGCAGATCAGGTGAAGATTGTCGAAGATTATTTAGCTAAAGTGGGGGCCGTACAGTGAAACAGACTATCCTCGCGCGAAGATACGCCAAGGCGCTTTTTACCGTTGGCAAGGAAAAGACTACCTTTGAGGAATACAACCAGATACTGCAGGGTGTGGCAGAACTGTATGTTTCCAATCCTGAAGTTGTTGATGCGTTGACTAACCCACTGTATCCTATCGATATAAAAGAAAAAGTCATGGATGGGATGATCAGGTCCATGGGTGTCGACAAGATCATGGGTAATTTTCTCCGTCTGCTGGTTCAGAAAAAACGAACTGAAATTCTGCCGGAGATAGCTGAAGAGTTTCAGGTCATGGTTGATGACGAAAAGAATATCAGCCATGGCAATGTCATTTCTGCAATTGAGCTGAGCGCCGATTTGCAGGCAAACGTCCAGGCCACATTAGAAAAGTTGACAGGCAAGAAGGTGAAACTGACAACCAGTGTGGATCCATCGATTATTGGCGGAATCATAGCCAAGGTCGGCGATCTTGTATTGGATGGCAGCATTAAGACACAACTTGCAGGTTTAAAAGATTCCATCAAGGGGAGAGAATAGATGCAGATCAAAGCCGAAGAGATTAGCCAGATCATCAAGGATCAGATTGGAGAGTACGAGACAAGCGTTGATTTGAACGAAACCGGAACCGTCATATCGGTTGGTGACGGTATTGCTCGTGTATACGGTGTGCAGAACTGTATGGCCATGGAGCTCCTGGAGTTTCCCGGTGGAATCATGGGCCTTGCCCTCAATCTTGAGGCAGACAACGTCGGTTGCGCGATCTTGGGCAACGTTTCGAACATCAAGGAAGGCGATATAGTCAAGCGAACCGGTAAAATCGCCGAGGTTCCAGTCGGACCCGCAATGCTTGGACGTGTTGTCGATGGTATTGGACAGCCAATCGATGGTCAGGGACCGATCAAAACTGATCTCTATGCAAAAATCGAAGTCCTTGCGCCAGGCGTTATTGCCCGTAAGGGCGTTCACGAGCCGTGCTATACCGGTGCAAAAGCGGTTGACGCGATGACTCCTGTCGGACGCGGCCAACGTGAGCTCGTGATCGGCGATCGTCAGATTGGCAAGACGGCCCTGTGTGTTGATGCGATCATTGCGCAGAAGGACACGGACGTGCACTGCATTTATGTTGCCGTAGGTCAGAAAAAATCCACCGTTGCCCTGGTTGTCGAGGCACTGAGAAAACATGGGGCGATGGAATACACCACGGTAGTAGCGGCCTGTGCTTCCGATCCGGCCCCAATGCAGTACATCGCCCCATTCGCAGGTTGCTCCATGGGCGAGTACTATCGCGACAACGGCAAACATGCCCTGATCATCTACGACGATCTTTCCAAACAGGCGGTCGCTTACCGCGAACTCTCCCTCCTGCTCCGTCGGCCTCCTGGACGTGAGGCGTATCCCGGGGATATTTTCTTCAACCACTCACGTCTCCTTGAGCGTGCCGCAAAGGTGAATGATGCTCTCGGAGCCGGGTCCCTTACCGCTTTGCCGATCATCGAGACCCAGGCCGGTGATGTTTCCGCGTTTATCCCGACAAACGTTATTTCGATCACCGATGGCCAGGTATACCTCGAGCCGAACCTGTTTTTCTCCGGTGTCCGCCCAGCCATCAACGTCGGTCTCTCCGTTTCGCGGGTAGGTGGCGCTGCACAGGTAAAAGCGATGAAGCAGGTAGCTGGAACCCTGCGCCTCGATCTAGCCCAGTATCGTGAGTTGGCTGCGTTTGCCGCCTTCGGTTCCGATCTCGACGCTGCTACCCAGGCAAAGCTGACCCGCGGCGAACGACTTGTCGAGATTCTCAAACAGCCCCAGTATCAGCCGTTGCCCATGGAAAAACAGGTGACGATCATTTACGCGGGATCGAATGGCTTCCTCGATAAATTGCCGGTGAATACTCTCGCTGACTACGAGAAGGAACTCTATTCCTATATCGAGTCCAACGATCCCTCGATCTTCTCAGATCTGAAGGAAAAGAAAGAGTTTACCGCCGAGATCAAGGAGAAACTCAATAAAGCACTGACCAGCTTTGGTGAAACGTTCAAGGCAACAAAAGGTCTCAACTAATTCTGGATAGGTCCAAACTATGCCGAGCTTAAAGGAAGTTAAAACGAAGATCCAGGGTGTCAAAAAGACATCACAGATCACCAAGGCCATGAACATGGTCGCTGCGGCAAAGCTACGTGGTGCTCAGGAGAAGATGGAAGCATTCCGTCCTTATACGCAGAAATTTAACGAGGCCATGTCCAATCTGTCTGGAGGAGCGACAACCGATCAGTTTCCCTTGATGGAGAAACGGGAAGTGAAATCCGTCGAGCTGGTTGCTGTCACTTCTGACCGAGGCCTGTGCGGTTCCTACAATGCGAACATCATCAAACTTGCATTGAAAAAGGCCAAAGCCTATGAGGACGAGGGGAAGAAGGTCACCTTCGTCTGCGTGGGAAAGAAAGGTTTTCAGGCCCTCAACAAAACCGGCAAGGTTAGAAAAAAATACACCGACATCATGGCCAGTTTCCAGATGTTCAACGCCCGTGAGGTAGCTACTGATCTTGCCGACAATTTCCTCAAAGGCAACAGTGACAAAGTTGAGATTCTTTATGGGGAGTTCCGCTCGGTAGCTGTTCAGGTGCCCACATTCTCTGCATTTCTTCCCGTTCAGCCTGTTGAAGCCGCTGGACAGGAGAAGACCAAGAAGATCTCTGGGGACTACATCTACGAGCCCTCTACCGAAGAGATTATGGATGTGTTGCAACCGCTCTACCTGAATGTCATCGTCTACCAAGCCATGCTGGAGGTAGGTGCGAGCGAGCATGCGGCGAGGATGACTGCGATGGACAACGCTACCAGTGCCTGCAAGGATATCGTGGCCAACCTGACCATTGTGTACAATAAGGCCCGTCAGGCCGCCGTTACCAATGAATTGATGGATATTGTGGGCGGTGCCGAGGCCCTTAAATAATTATTTGAAATTTGCTAATCACACACATCTAAGGAGGGGTAAGGCCCTATGAGTGATCAAAAAATTGGAAAAGTTACACAGGTAATCGGTCCTGTTGTCGACGTCGAATTTGAAGCAGGGAAACTTCCTAACATCATGAATGCCTGTTTCGTCAGCAATCCCGGCATTTCAGACGAGCCGGACAATCTCGTTATCGAAGTCGCCCAGCACCTCGGTGACAATCTTTGCCGCTGCATCGCCATGGACCAGACCGACGGTCTGGTCAGAGGACTCGAAGTTCGGGATACCGGCAAACCGATAACCATTCCGGTAGGAACTCCTGCGCTTGGCAGAATCATGAATGTTGTTGGTCGCCCTGTCGACGGGTTGGGGCCGATCACTTCAGAAAAAACGATGCCGATTCATCGCGATGCCCCTCTCTTCACCGAGCAGGATACAGAGGTTCGGGTACTCGAAACTGGAATCAAGGTCATTGATCTGCTCGTTCCGTTCCCGCTTGGCGGCAAGATGGGGCTGTTCGGCGGTGCCGGTTGCGGCAAGACAGTTATCATGATGGAGATGGTAAACAACATCGCCATGCACCATGGTGGCATTTCCGTATTCTGCGGTGTTGGTGAACGTACCCGTGAAGGAAACGACCTTTATCATGAAATGAAGGAATCGGGTGTTCTCCCCAAGGCGGCCCTCGTTTATGGTCAGATGACCGAGCCGCCCGGTGCCCGCGCCCGCGTCGCCCTCACCGGTTTGACCGCTGCGGAGTACTTCCGTGACGTCGAAGGTCAGGACGTGCTGTTCTTTGTCGATAACATCTTCCGTTTCACCCAGGCCGGTTCTGAGGTTTCAGCTCTGCTGGGTCGTATTCCTTCAGCGGTTGGTTACCAGCCTACTCTTGCTACCGACCTCGGTGCACTGCAAGAGCGGATCACTTCAACCACCAAAGGCTCGATCACTGCTGTTCAGTGTGTATACGTTCCCGCTGACGACTTGACCGACCCGGCTCCTGCGACGACCTTCGCCCACCTCGACGGAACCGTTGTTCTGTCGCGGCAGATCTCCGAGCTTGGAATCTACCCTGCCGTTGATCCGCTGGACTCCACCTCCCGTATTCTCGACCCGAATGTCATTGGCGAGGAGCACTACCGGGTAGCGCGCGGTGTTCAGGTTACGTTGCAGAAGTATAAAGATCTTCAGGATATCATCGCGATTTTGGGTATGGATGAGTTGTCTGAAGAGGATCAGCTGCTCGTTGCCCGGGCCCGTAAAATCCAGAGGTATCTGTCGCAGCCGTTTACCGTGGCCGAGGTTTTCACCGGCATGGCAGGGAAGTTCGTCAAGGTTGCCGATACCGTACAGGGATTCAAGGAGATCCTTGAAGGAAAGCATGATGATCTGAACGAGAACTCCTTCTATATGGTCGGCTCGATTGATGAAGCTGTAGCGAAGGACGCCAAGGCTAAATCACAATCCTAATACTCAAGGGTAAATTTCATGGCACAACAGATACGATTGGAGGTTGTAACTCCCAAAGGTGCCGTTGTTAGCGAGGATGTCGACATCGTTAACGCACCCGGCTACGGGGGTGATTTTGGTGTGCTTGCAAATCATGCGCCTTTTTTATCGACGATTAAGATCGGGACTCTGACTTACGAGCAAGGTCGCAAACGCGAGACCCTGATGGTGAGTGGCGGATTCTGTGAAGTATCCAACAACAAGATCACCTTTCTTGTTGAGAGTGCCGAGTTCGGCAGTGAAATCGACGTTGACAGGGCGATGCGGGCCAAAGAGAGAGCAGAAAAGAGACTGGCCCAGGCTGCGCAACATGATGAGGCCTTCAACAGGGCAAGAGCCGAGGCGGCGCTCAAACGCGCGCTTGCACGAATTAAGACGGCTAAGTCTAACTGATTTAATCTGATTGGAAACGAAAAAGGCCACCCCCTTCGGAGGTGGCCTTTTTCGTTTCAAGCTCTACTCAATGCTGTTTGTCTTTAGGATAATAAAACCGGCAACAGCTCAGAGGCTTGCAGTGTTGGTCTTTACATAAGCCGAGATGCCATTGGCAATCTGGCTGGCTACTGTTTCTAGGTAATAGGGGTTTTTCAGGTTTTCCGCTTCGTCTTTATTGCTGATAAATGCGATTTCGAGCAAAATCGATGGCATTTGTGCTCCGATAAGGACATAGAATGGAGCCTGCTTTACGCCCAGGTTCTTGATTTCCCCGAATTGTTTCCCATTCAATCCACTCAGCATGGTGGCATGGACACGTTCTGCCAGACGGGAGGATTCATCAATTTTTGAGTTTTTCAGAATATCGGAGAGAATCCCCTCGAGGTCACTGATTTGATGGGTCGATGTGGCGTTCTCCATTGCAGCGACTCGCATGGCTTCAGCGTTGGTGCTGAGGTTCAGAAAATAGGTTTCGAGTCCGCGAGACTCTTCTGACGGATGGGCATTCAGGTGGAGTGAAACGAACAGATCAGCCTCCTCCGTATTCGCAATGGCGGTGCGTTCTTCGAGAGTGAGATAGCTGTCGTCATTCCTGGTCAGGATAACCTCGCAGTTGAGGAGATGCTCCAGCTTTGGTTTTAATTTCTGCGCTATCTTGAGAACAATATCCTTTTCAAGCATCTGATTGGCCATTGCTCCAGGGTCTTTCCCACCATGACCAGGATCAAGGACTATCTTTCTCACACCCAGTCCCAGTTGCTGAGCCAGGGACAGCTTCGGCTCCTTGCCGCTTGGCCCAGGGGTTTCCGGAGGCGGCGGCGCCGGCCGTTGAACGATCCTTTTCTTATTTTCTCTTTTTATACTGACTGGTTGGGGGAGCTGGTTGTCCAGCCGCTCAGCAGTCAGGGGTTTCTCCGGCTTTGCCTGATCTGCCTGCCTTGACTGATCTGCCAAATGAGCGATGGTCGGTCCATCGAGGGCGGGCGGCTTAAGCGGTGAAGTAACGACTTCCTTCTGGCCATGAACATCGATGATGATGCGAAACGGATTTGGCAGACTGAAGATTTTATACGTATCAATCGATTTGACATCGAGATAGACACGAACCGTATCGGTCCGGACCTGATCAACGCGCAGCTGCTTGAGCAGACCTTCCTGCACGGAAATTTTACGTCGCAATTCCGGAGCGGTATAACTGCTTTTGAAGTCAATTGATAGGCTGTGAGGCGCATCGCTCCGTTTCCGCAGCACATTCTCGCTATAGGTGACAGGACTGTCTGCCATGACGACAATCCGCGCATAGTCCGGAGATGACCAGAATTTCACTGGATGAATGGTAGTCAACTGGTTGCTGTGTGCGTTGCCGACAAGCGCGCGAGGGAGAGGGAGGTCGAAGTCCTTTGACAGAATCTTCAGTTTTTCTGCAGCGTTGGGGTGCATGTCCCCTTTGGGGTATTGCGATATGATTTTTTCCAGTGTGGAGGATGCCATTTTGGGATCTTTCTTTAGCTGGAAATAGATCTGGGACTCTGCGTAGAGAGCATCGTCGGCAAGGAAGTGTTCGGGAAAAAGGCGAGAGGTATCTTTGTAGTACGCAAGCGATTCATCCAGATCGATCCCGAGGCTGAACCGTTCATACATTTTCAGATACATGGTGCCGAGCATATACAGGCACCCCGGCGCAAATTCGCTTTTGGGGTTTAGGAGGTAGACCTTTCTGAAATTCCGCGTTCCTTTCAGCCAGTTATCCCGTGAACGGGCGAGATTGCGGTTATTTTCGAGTTGGTTGAAATAGAATTTGGATTGATCGTACATCTGGCCAGGAGAGGAAGTCCCCCCAGAGGAGACAGGAGAAACAGACGCAGAGCCGGCAACTTGCGCCAGGAGGCTGTCGGTCGTGAGCAACCCGGCAAGGAACAGCAAAAAAAGAAGATATCGCAGCATGAGCAACTGTGCAGGCTATGTCGAGGAAGTATTCGTGATTGTTTGAAAGGTGGCAGGGGGTCGTGTCAGCAGATCGTCTCACTTGCACTATACAGAAAACAGATTTGTATGGCAAAATAAATAGATGTACCTCTTGCAAGGAAAATTTGCGGATGAGGCTAGTTGTCCCGCTGATTGTAGAGCTCTCTCAACGTATAGAGTGCCTCCATCGCCTGTCTCGGGGTCAAATCATCTATGGAGAGACCGTCAATGAATACCCTGACCGCATCTGGATTCGGCGTGAAAAGCGACAGCTGGTTCGGATGGACTTTTTTTCTGTGCTTACGCGGTTTGTTGCTTCTGGCAAAATACGGATCGCCTTTCAGGTCGAACTCGCTCTGCTCGATATTCTTCAAAATTTCTTCGGCCCGTTCAATGACATGGCTCGGTACCCCGGCAAGGCCGGCTACCTGGATGCCATAACTCCTGTTCGTTCCACCTTCGACAAGTTTGTGCAGGAAGATGATCGAGTCGTTCCACTCTCTGACCGCGACCGAAAAATTTTTCACTCGTTCCTGGGTAAGGGCAAGGTCGATCAACTCATGGTAATGCGTGGCGAAGAGGGTTTTGACGCCCTTGTCATCCTTCTGGGCGAGTTCCTCGGCTACGGCCCAGGCGATGGACAGGCCATCGTAGGTCGAGGTGCCGCGACCTATTTCATCTAGCAGGACGAGGCTTCGGGTTGTCGCGTTGTTGAGGATATTCGCCGTCTCACTCATCTCCACCATGAATGTCGATTGTCCTCGTCGAAGATCGTCCATGGCGCCGACCCGGGTGAAAATCCGATCGACCAGACCAACCCTGGCATATTCCGCCGGAACAAAGCTGCCCATCTGGGCCATCAGCACAATCAGGGCCGTCTGTCGCAGAATCGTTGACTTGCCGGCCATGTTCGGTCCGGTAATGATCAGAACCTCCTGCTCTGTCTGGTCGAGGAGGATGTCATTCGGGACGAACTTGCCTGTCGGCATGCTCCGTTCGATGACAGCGTGCCGGCCTTCTCGGATGTGCAGCGTGTCTGATTCGTCGATTATGGGGCGGACGTAGGCGTGATTCCGGGCAGTTTCGGCGAGGGAACAGAGGAAGTCGATCTGGGCCAGAGCCTGCGCCGTCCTCAGGATGCGACTGCTCTCTTGCGCCAGGTGAACCCGGATTTCGCAGAACAGCCGATATTCAAGCTCAAGGCGCCTTTCCTCGGCACTGAGCACCTTGCTTTCGAATTCCTTCAGTTCTGGAGTGATGAAACGCTCGGCATTGACCAGGGTCTGTTTGCGGATATAATCCTCGGGCACTTTGTCGCAGTGGATTTTACTGACTTCGAGGTAATAGCCGAAGACCCTGTTGAATCCGATCTTCAGCTTGGGGATCCCAGAACGTTCCCGTTCCCTGGCTTCCACGGCGAGGATCATTTGTTTCCCATCCCGCTGGATATGGATAAGTTCATCGAGTTCGGCGTTGAATCCTTCCCTGATCAGGTTTCCCTCCCGTACGGACAGAGGAGCCTCTTGATGAATGGCGGCGGCGAGGAGATCGTGGATGTCGACAAGGGGGTCGATGCCGGCCGCCAGGTGGTCGACGACAGCGGTTCTGCAGCTGGTGAGGGTCTCAACGCATTGGGGGAGGATGGCAATGGAGTCGCGGAGGGCCAGCAGGTCGCGGCCGTTGCATGACCCGAGCACGATTCTTCCGTTGAGCCGCTCGAGATCGTAGATCCGGTCGAGAATCGTGCGCAGCTGCTCCCGGGCGGTGTTGTTCTGGTGGAAAAACGAAACGGCGTCGAGCCTTTCCTCGATCTGCGCGATATCCTGAAGTGGAAACAGGACGTTATGCCTCATCAGCCGGGCCCCCATCGGCGTGCACGTCTGATCGAGCACGGCGAGGAGACTCCCTTCCCTTTTGCCGCCGATAATGGTCTGGGTCAGTTCGAGGTTTCTCCGCGAGGCGTCGTCAATCTGGAGAAAGGCTGAGAGTTCCAGCGGGGTGAGCTTCTCGATATGGGTGATCGCGGCCTTCTGGGTTTCCCGGACATACTCGATGAGGACGGCAGCGGCCGGGATGCCGGAAGCGAGGCTGCCGCAGCCGAAGCCGTCCAGCGTAACAACCCTGAAGTGTTCGTAGAGTGATTCGGTGGCCTCCTGAAGCGAATAGCAGCGGGAAGTGCGTTCGGTGACGCATACTCCGGGCAGGAGGGCTGATATCGACCGGAGCAGGGCGGCCAGGGAATTCTTGTCCTGGGCGTTGATGAGTATCTCCGCTGGCGCGAGTCGGGTAATCTGGTCAAGGACAAGATGCCCGTCTGCGGAATCGTCTCCTGTCTGACCAACCAGGCATCGACCGGTACTGACATCGAGGAAACAGAGGCCGTATGTGGTAGATTTTAGGTGGCGGCTGAGAACGAGGGAGCAGACGTAGTTGTTGCTCCTGTCGTCGAGTACCTGGCTGTCGGTCACCACGCCGGGAGTCAGGATCCTGACCACTTCCCGTTTGACGAGGCCTCTGGCGGATGCCGGGTCTTCCGTCTGTTCGCAGATGGCGACCCGATGGCCGGCCGTAACCAATTTGGCGAGATAGCCGCTGGATGAATGGAAGGGGATCCCGCACATCGGTATCCGGTTTTCTTCCTCCTTGCTGCTGCGTGACGTCAGGGCGATGCCGAGGATCTTCGAGGCGGTGATCGCATCCTCGAAGAACATTTCGTAGAAATCGCCCATTCGGTAGAAGAGGATGGCATCGGGATGCTGGGTCTTGATCTCGAGATACTGCTGCAGCATCGGCGTCATTTTCACAATGGTCGTCATGCAGGGTCCTGTCGCTGGTGGAAAAGTTGCTGGATATCAGGGGGAATCCGATCGACAATCCTTCCCGATGCGATTCCTCTGCCGCAGGGCCAGAGAATGTTCATGGGAGTGCGGGCAGCTCATGTATGGCAGCCGAAATACCATGCTCGCCGATGGTGAGGATGGCATAGGTTCCCGGTGCGCCATATCGCCCTGTGCCGGCAAAACTGCCGGGGTTGACCAGGAGAACGGCGCCGATTCTGGTCTGCATCGGCCTGTGAGTATGCCCGAAAACGATGCAGTCGACAGTTGGCAGCAGGGCAAGAAGATGATCCTCGATCCCCTGCCTGCTGCCTGCGCCATGGCAGATGCCGATGGTGAACCGGTCGAAGCGCACCGTCCGGTGATGGGGCAGGGCAGCCTGCGTGCGGTTGTTGCACATGTTGCCGTGGACAGCGTAGACGTCGATGCCGGGAAAAGCGTTGAGGATGTCCATGTCGGTCAGGTCGCCGGCGTGGATGACTGCCTGGCAGTTCGCGAAGGCATGGCGGGCCTGAAGCCGGAACAGCTCTGTGCACCCGGCAAGGTGGGTGTCTGAGAGAACGCCGATACGCAGCATGGGGATCGATCTCCATCTTGAAGGACAAAGTCGCATTATACCGGGTTGCTGCACCGTGAAACAGGAAAAAGTCGATTCCAAAGGAATGCAACCATATCGGGCAGGATCCTGTCTTGCATGGCCGCGTGGAAATGAAGGCGATAACGGTTGCCAAAAATCAACAGGTAAAGGTATATTGCAATGTTTATCACCATGAGCGACATTTCCTCAGACAGGCCTGTACTCGTGCTGTCCGGTAAATGAAAACCTGTACCTCTTCGGCCAGACCGAAGCAAGATGGAGAACAACGATGTATAACGCTTCTGACCTGCGAAAGGGCCTCAAGCTGCAGATTGACGGCAATCCCTATATCATCATCGATTTTGAGTTTTCGAAACCCGGCAAGGGGCAGGCCCTGTATCGGTGCAAGATGCGCAACATGATCACCGGCAACCAGCTTGTCCAGACCTACCGTTCGGTCGACAAGTTTGAAAAGGCGGATCTCGAAGAGCGGAAGATGCAGTATCTCTACAATCAGGATGACGAGTACCATTTCATGGATACCGACAATTTTGAGCAGCTCTTCATCACCAGGGAGCAGCTCGGCGACAACGTCAATTTCCTGATCGACAACATGGAGGTCGAGGTGCTGTTTTTCGCCGGCAAGGCTATCGATGTCAGCCTGCCGATCTTTGTCAACCTGGTGGTGACGAAGGCTGACCCGTGGGCCAAGGGCGACACCTCCGGCACCGATACCAAGCCGGTAACGGTGGAAACGGGATATATTCTGCAGGTGCCGCCTTTTGTCGAGGAAGGAGAAAAGATCCAGATCGATACCCGTACCGGCGAATACGTGACCAGGGTCAAGGACTGAAGCGATGCTCGACAGAAAGGGGCTGCATCGCCGTGCCGCCCTTTTTGCCTCGGTCAGGCGATTTTTCAGAACCAGGGGGTTCCTCGAGGTCGACACCCCGATCCGTCAGCCCGTTATCATCCCCGAGAGCAATATCCATCCTCTTGCCGCTGAGGGGCAGTACCTGCAGACTTCACCGGAACTCTGCATGAAGCGGATCCTCGCCGCCGGCTGCGACAATATCTTCCAGATATGTCCCTGCTTCCGCAAGGAGGAGCGGGGCCGCAGACACCTCGAAGAGTTCACCATGCTGGAGTGGTATCGCCGTGACGCCGACTACCTGCAGCTGATGCGCGACTGCGAGGAGCTCCTGGTCGAGATTGCCGGGTCGACGGTGCCGGGTTTTCCTGACACCGAAAAGCTTCCTGAAGGAGGAACGTTCCCCGGCCTCGAGCTGACAGTGCCCTGGGAGAGGCTGACGGTTCAAGAGGCGTTTTCCCGGTACAGCCCGTTGCCGCTTGACCGGTGCATCGCCGAGGACTGTTTCGACGAGATGCTGGTCGAACATGTCGAGCCGAACCTCGGGCGGCCAGTACCGACTTTTCTCCATGATTATCCGGTCGAAATGGCCACGCTGGCGAAATGCAGGGCGGACGATCCGACACGAGTCGAACGCTTTGAGCTCTATGTGAACGGGATGGAACTGGCCAACGGATTTTCCGAGCTGACCGATGCCGATGAACAGCGCCGGCGCTTCATCCATGAAATCGGGATCATTGAGGGATCCGGCCGTCTTCCGGCCGGGATTCCGGAACGCTTCCTGGCCGACCTGGCACGCATTGAGGCTGCAGCGGGCATCGCTCTCGGCATGGATCGCCTGTTCATGCTGCTCACCGGGGAGAAGGATATCAGCAGGGCCGTGTCTTTTGCGCCAGGGGATTTCTGATCGAGCCGTGCGGTCAAAATCTGTTTTAATTCTTTGGTCCTGGCCTGGCAGAGAAAGAAAACTGGCAATATCATTCAGACCAATGCTATCCTGAAAGGGAAGTGGGTCGCGGTCGAAAAGCTGCCTGTGCGTCAGTCTGTCTCAACCTGAACTCTGGAATCATGGATCAACAACAGAACCAACAGATCGGAAAACTTCTCGACCTTTTTCTCCGCTGGAAGGCCTTTATCGTCTTCACCATTTTGATCAGCCTGCCCGTCGGCCTGCTGGTCTATCTGAAGACGCAGAAGGTCTATCAGGCCACCTCCCTGCTCAGCTACCAGCAGCAGAAGGTCAGCCCCAACAATATGTCGCCGGAGATAGAGGCGGCCATCCGCGAGGTGGTCTCCTCCCTGACCCAGATCGTGACCAGCAGGACCAATCTCGAAACCCTTATCACGGATCTCAATCTTTATCAGGAGGCGCGGAAAAAACTGCCGATGGAGGATGTCGTCGAGCTGATGCGCAAATCCATTGAGATCGAACCATCGACACTAGGCGACACCTTTCAGATTCGCTGTTCAGGTGGAGAACCTGACGAGGTAGTCAAAGTGACGAATGCCCTGGCCGCCAAATTCATCGAGGAGAACCTGAAATACCGGGAAGAGCAGGCCACCGAAACATCCGCCTACGCCAGCGACGAGCTGGCGATGGCCAAGGAGACGATGGATCGGAAAGAAGCGGCCATGCGGGACTACAAGCTCAAGCATTACAACGAGCTGCCCGAACAGCGGCAGACCAACGTGTCGCAGCTCATCGCCCTGCGGGAGCAGTACCAGCTCAAGCAGGAGAGCATCCAGGACCTGGAGAAGACGATGATCCTGATCCAGGATCAGGTCTCGAACAGGCGCAAACTCATATCAAGCCAGAGCGATCTGAACGTGGAAGACAGCAGGGCAGGCACAGCGCAGGCGGCGCAGGATTCGGCGCTCAGTCCGGCCGACCGGCTGATCCAGTTGCGGGGGGTGCTGAAGGGGCTTGAGGTCAAGTATACGGATAACCACCCCGAGGTCAAACGGACGAAAAAACAGATCGCCCGTCTGGAAGAGAGCCTGGCAGCAGGTGGAAGTCCCGCAGGCGGCACGACCGGATCAGTGGCTGTCCCCGTGCGTGACTCGGCAGACCCGGTGATCCTCCAGCTGGAGGCCCAGCTGAAGAATGTTCAGCTGAGCATCCAGAATATCAACGAGGAAAAGGAGAGCCTGAAAAAGACCATCGCCCAGTACGAAGAATGGGTCGCCGCCGCTCCGGTCCGCGAGGCCGAGTGGTCGGCGCTGACCCGCGAGTACGGGGAATTGAAGAGGCATTACGACCTGCTGGTCTCGTCGGACCTCCAGGCAAAATCGATGCTCAACCTCGAGAAACGGCAGAAAGGGAGCCAGTTCAAGATCGAGGACGCCGCCCGCTTCCCGGAAAAGCCGATCAAACCCGATTTCCTCAAGATCATTGGCATCGCCCTGGTCTGCGGCGCCGGTCTCGGCTTCGGCATTCCTTTCATGTGGGCCTTCCTCGACTCCTCGTTCCGCGATGTCAACGATATCGAGACATTTCTCGGCGTCCAGGTGATCTGCGCCGTGCCTCTGGTGCTGACTGACAAGGAGAAAACCTGGAAAAAACGGAAGCTGTATCTCGGAACCGGGACTGCCATCCTGCTCTTCCTGTGTATCGTGGCCCTCTATGCGTATTTCTGGCGCCGTGGGCTGATCGTCGTCTAGGTTTGCCATTTCACCGGGTCGCGCACCATGTATCGTCAACACTTTGGGCTGCTGCACAAGCCGTTTGAGCTGACTCCCGATGCCAGGGCGCTTTTTTTGAGCGAATCGCATAAGGAGGCCCTGTCGGTTCTGCAGTATGGCGTCGTCAACAGCAAGGGATATCTGCTGCTGACCGGTGGGGTTGGAACCGGCAAGACGACCCTGCTCTACGTCCTGACGACAAACCTCAACTGTTCCTATCACCTCTGCCTGCTGACCAATCCCGCCCTGGAGATAGCGGACTTCTATTATTACGTGGGGGAGCGGCTCGGTTTGCCGTTTGACGGCAACAAGGCGAAATTCCTGATACAGTTCGCGGATTTTATCACCAGATGCCGCAAGGAACAGAGTCGGATCCTGCTCATCATCGATGAAGCGCATGCCTTGCCGCTGAATATTTTTCAGGAAATCCGTTTCCTGTCGAATCTGCCGCCGGAAGATCAGGCCATCCTCAGCATTTTCCTGGTCGGGCAGCCGGAACTGCTGGACCGTCTGGCGGATGAGCGGCTGCTGCCGCTGCGGCAGCGCATCGCCATCCGTTTTCATATCGAACCGCTGACACTGCAGGATACCAAGGACTACATCCTGTTTCGACTGGACCGGGCGGGAGCGAGCAGCAGGAACATCTTTACCGAGAAGGCGCTGGAACGGGTTTACCGGGAGACCGGCGGCAATCCCCGCCTGATTAATATCCTCTGCGACAATGCGCTGGTCAGTGCCTATGCCGCCGATGAACTGGTTATCGACGAAGGGATTATCCGTGCCTGTGCCGACGAGATGGTCCTGCCCGGGGAGAGGAAAGTCGGCTTCCTGAAAAAATTGCGAAAGTCCGTCAACCCCTGGTGGGTTGCCGTTGCCGTAGTGCTGTGCGTTGTTGAGATCGTCGGGTTTTACCTGGGTGGACTACTCAACAATATGCTGCGATTTATCTTCTGAGGGAGAGGTTGAGGGAAAGATAATGGGGAAATTTTCACGGGCTTTGGAAAGATCGGGGCTGGGGGCGCCTGGAGAAGAGGAGCGGGACGGTGCAGTGGAATCCGGGCCGGAGGCACCGGCCGCGCCGGAGCGTGCCGGCGCTGAAAAAACATCGAAGCCGGAGAAAAAGCTGCGTCAGCCGTCGGGGGGCTGGGATACTCGTCTCACCCAGTCGACGAGTTTTTCTGCCGAATCGGCCGAGTCCTTCCGGGTACTCCGTTCACGCATCCTGTTCCCCGACGATGGCGCCCCGACCTGCAAAACCATCATGGTCACCTCCACCGCCATCGGCGAAGGAAAGACCTTCGTAGCCGCCAACCTCGGCATAGCCCTGGCCCAGGGGGTCGATCAGCGATCGCTGCTGGTCGACTGCGACCTGCGTCGCCCGACCCTGGCCCAGCTGTTCGGTCTGTCGCAGCAGAAGGGCCTGGCAGATTTCCTCAAATCGGGCACCGACCTGGCGGAACTGATCCTGAAAACCTCGGTCGACAAGCTGACCATCCTGCCCAGTGGCCGGCCGCCGGTGAACCCCTCCGAGCTGCTCGGCTCGGCGAGGATGGATGGCCTGGTGAAGGAGATGGCCGAGCGATACGATGACCGTTTCATCATCTTCGATACGCCGCCGGTTTTGGCGGCATCAGAGGCCCTGGTGCTGTCCCAGAAGGTTGACGGGGTAGTGCTGGTGGTGCGGCAGGGCGCCTCCGGACGCAGCCAGATCAAGCGGATCATCGAGCTGATCGGCCGGGAAAAGCTCATCGGGATCGTTTTCAACAGCTATGTCCGCAGCTACCTCGAAGACAGGATCCTGGGCCAGTACGCCTACTACGGCGACTATGACAAGCCGGCTTGACGGAGGCTGATCGCCCCGAATCGGGTAGTCAGCCTCACCGCTTACTGCTCCTTCTCCTTGGCGAAGGTGGAGGAGTTCCTTTCAGATATTCCCGTTCGAGGATATCCCGCTGTCTCTTCCTTTCGCTGGCGCTTTTCGGCACAACCAGCGGTTTCTTCGTGTCACGGCGCAGGCCGGTGACGTACATGGCGGTGGACAGTGTTCCTGGCGTCGGGGTGAAATCCTGGAAAGCCCTGATCTGCAGGTCGAGTGCCCGCAGGTCGTGAATCAGCTGCCGGACCTGTCTTTCGGTGCAGCCGGGATGGGCGGTGATGATATAGGGCGAGAAGCGGATATCCCGGCCCAGTTCGCCGGCCATCCGACGGCAGGTTTCGACGAACTGGCGCAGCAGGGCCGGCGGTTCCTTGTGCATCAGGTTCAGGATGTCGGGGTCGGTATGCTCCGGGGCGATCTTTAGCGCCCCCGGGGTGTGGTGGCGGATGATGCGCCGCAGCAGGGAGGGGGTCTTCAGCAGGAGCTCCATGCGCAGGCCCGAGGAAATGAAGACGTGTTCCACCCCCTTTACGGCTGCGACCTCGTCGAGCAGGCGCAGGAACTCCGGTTCCGCCAGCTGGAGGTGGGGGCACACCTTCGGATAGAGGCAGTCGTGTCTGGCGCAGCCGCCTTTGGCGCAGCCGGTACCCCAGAGGTTGGCCGTTGGGCCGCCGAGATCGCTGATCGTGCCGCCGAAATCCTCGGCGCTGCTGATCGCTCTAGCTTCATCGACTATCGACTTCCTGCTGCGGCTGGTCACCTGCGGACCCTGGTGCCGCGTGATCGCGCAGAACGAACAGTTGCCGGAGCACCCCCGGACAATGGTCACCGAATCCCGGATCATCCGCCAGGCGGGGATGTCGGGTGTGGACGGGTGGGGCCTGCGGCTGAAGGGGAGGCCGTAGAGGGCGTCGAGTTCCCGGCTGTCAAGCGGTGCGGCCGCCGGATACTGGATGACCCAGTGGTTCTGCTGGCGCTGCAGCACTGCCGCGGCGGAGCGGGCCCGGGCGTGGCGGTCGAGCCGGAGTTCCTGGTCGAGGAAGAGTTCCGGCTGCCTTTCGATATCAGCCCAGGACGGCAGCACCAGGTAGCTCTCGGGGTTGGCCCCGGCGAGCTCGGGCAGCCGTTCATGGAGCTCCCTGTCGGTGAGGCGGCGGCAGGTGCCGGCGATGCCATCAGGCAGAAGGTCGCCGGCCGCCACGCGTTCCGCGATCTCCAGTACAGCCCGCTCGCCCATGCCGTAGACGAGCAGGTCGGCCTTGGCGTCGGTCAGGCAGGAGGCCCGCAGCTTCTCCTGCTTGTAATCGTAGTGGACGAAGCGCCGCAGGGAGGCCTCGATGCCGCCGAGGACCAAGAGCGTCCTGCCAAAGGCCTCGCGGGCCAGCTGGGCATAGAGCAGGACGGCCCGGTCGGGGCGGCGGCGGCTGGCTCTGGAGTGTTCTTCGCCCCGCCAGGGGTCGCCGCCGGGTGAAAAGGCGTCGAAGTCCCTGACCTTGCCGTTGCCGGTGTAATTGGCGACGACCGAATCGAGGTTGCCGGCGGTGATGCCGCAGAAGAGGCGGGGCGGAGGGAACTGGCGGAAGTCGTCCGCCCGGTCGAAGCGCGGCTGCGGCAGGATCGCCACCCGGTATCCGCGGCTTTCCAGCAGCCGGCCGACCAGGGCGACGCCGAAGGACGGGTGGTCGACATAGGCATCGCCGGTGACGAGGAGGATATCGATGCCGTCCCATCCGCGCTGCCGGCATTCGTTCCAGGAGACCGGCAGAGGCTGGGAGGATGGCGATGTCACGGTTTTCTGCTGCATCATCGGACAGTTATTTCCGTTTCCGGCCGGCACGGGGGGTAGCGGCGGGGGTGGTCTTCTGCTGCCGCATCCGGACAAGCCAGAAGACAATCCCGCCAATCACCATCGCCAGGCTGAGGCTCTGGCCCATGGTCACCAGGCCGAAGAGGAAGCCGATCTGCGGGTCGGGTTCACGGAACTGCTCGACAAACATCCGGAAGATCCCATAGCCGATCAGGAACAGGGCGAGGATGCTGCCATGCGGCCACAGCGGCCTGCCTTGCCAGGGACGGGCCTTCACCGTCCAGAGGAGCAGGAACAGGACCGCGCCTTCGAGCAGGGCCTCGTACAGCTGGGAAGGGTGACGCACCACCGCGCCGCCATCCGGGAAGATGACCCCCCAGGGAACGTCGGTCTGGCGGCCGAACAGCTCGCCGTTGATGAAATTGCCGATCCGTCCCAGGCCCAGGCCGACCGGGATGGTCGCAACATAGATGTCGGCGCCCTTCCAGAAATCGATGCCATGCTTCCGGCAGAACAGCCAGCCACTGACGATCAGCAGGAGGCAGGCCCCGTGGAAGGACATCCCGCCCTCCCAGGTGGCGAGGATCTCCAGCGGGTGCCGGAAATAGTAGGCCGGGTTGTAGAACAGGACATAACCCAGGCGGCCGCCGAGGATGACGGAGAGGATCAGGACCAGGTTGAGGTTCTCGAAATGCTGCTCCAGCTCGCTGAACTGCCAGCGGCGGATCTGGTGGCGCGCCAGGAAATAGCTGGCGCTGAAGCCAATGACATACATCAGGCCGTACCAGCGGATCTGCAGCGGGCCGAGGCTGAGGAAGACAGGATCGAGGGCGTGGACGAAGGGTGTCTGCATGGCAGGTAAGAGCGTCAGTTCTGGGCCTTGAGCCGTTTGATGTGGACCTGGAGCACGGAGATGGCGGCCGGGGTGATCCCCGAGATGCGCGAGGCCTGGCCGAGGGAACGCGGCCGGACCCGGCTGAGCTTTTCCACCACCTCGTTGGAGAGGCCGGACAGCGCCTTGTAGTCGATATCCTCGGGCAGCATCAGCGACTCCATCTTGCGAAAACGCTCCACCTGCTCGTTCTGCCGCTCGATATAGCCGGCGAATTTGATCTGCAGCTGCACCTCGTCCTTGAACGGTGATGCGGCCAGCGCCTCGAGATCCTGCCGTTCCTCGTCGGCCAGCGGCAGACCGGCGAGCAGATCGATGGTCATGCCGGGCCGGCGGAGCAGCTCGGTCAGGCTGCTCTTCTGCCGGATCCCGGTCTCTCCGATTGCCGCCAGCGCCTCGTTGGTCCCGGCCGTCGCCTTGACGGCGATGGTGTCGAGCAGGGCGGCGCCTTCGGCCATCTGGCGTTCCTTGTCGAGGAACCGCCGGTATGCCGCGTCATCAAGCAGGCCGATCTCGAAGCCGGTCCGGCTGAGCCGGGTGTCGGCGTTGTCTTCCCGCAGCAGTAGACGGTACTCGGCGCGGGAGGTGAACAGACGATACGGCTCTTTGGTGCCGCAGGTGACGAGGTCGTCGATCAGCACGCCGATATAGGCCTGGGAGCGGTCGAGGATCAGCGGTTCCCGGCCCTGCACGAAACGGACGGCGTTGATCCCGGCCATCAGTCCCTGGGCTGCGGCCTCCTCGTAGCCGGACGTGCCGTTGATCTGGCCGGCCAGGTACAGCCCCTCGATCCGCTTGGTGGCAAGGGACGGGAGGAGCTCGAGGGGGTCGATATAGTCATACTCGATGGCGTAGCCGGGTCGGATGATCTCGGCCCTTTCGAGCCCCTTGATGCTGTGGATCATCGCCGTCTGGGTGGCGATCGGCAGGCTGGTCGGCAGGCCGTTGGGGTAGACCTCGACGGTGTCGAGCCCTTCCGGTTCGAGGAAGATCTGGTGCCGTTCCTTTTCCGGGAAGCGCATCACCTTGTCCTCGATCGACGGGCAGTAGCGGGCGCCGATGCCCTCGATGATGCCGGCGTACATCGGCGACTGGCCGATGCCCTGGCGGATGATCGCATGGGTCTGCTCGTTGGTGTAGGTGATATGACAGGGCAGCTGCGGCAGGGTATAGCGGCCCCTGGAGGCAAACGAGAAGTGGGCCGGCGGGTCGTCGCTGTACTGGGCCTCGAG
>WBUQ01000184.1 GCA_008933635.1 Desulfobulbaceae bacterium
GAAGTAATCATTAAATGAACCCATTGATGTGGTCATACATACCTCCTTTTTCTTTTTCAGAAAAAACAGGATGTTAATGACCTGATTATATCATAGGTACATCTTCATTTTTGTTACGTATACTTCCAAAATATCATAACCTAAATAAGCAGCGGCAGACAGAACATTTCTCAAGATTATTTTGGACGACACATGATGCTTCCCGGGAGGAGGATATGTTCACTGGCAAGCGTGAGGTTTGGCTGAATTTCGGAAATTGTGCCTTTCCTGGGATATATGGCTTACCTGAACAATAGTAACTTTCGATCATGGGCTATCAATGATTTGATGAGATACGATTAGGCAATTTCAAATGGGTGATATCAGAATTTATCTTTTGCCAGAAAAATAATTCTGTCCCTTTTTCCTCATAATCGAATGCAAGGCGTGCCAGATATTCACCGGTAATCGATTATTTCTTCATTCTTTGCTGCGCAATCCGTGACACGCTGAACATCCAATGTCGCTTTATTTTTCCTTGAAGCCTTCCACGAGGGAAAACATCCCTTTGGATTGCAGCTGGCGGATGCCGGAAAATCCTGCCGAGGAAAGCCCTTCCGCAATTTCGTCAAAGGTGTAGGTGCTGCCGCCTGAGGTGCCGACCAGCATGTTCACTGCAAACAGGGCCCCATCGAGGGGTTGGGTGCGGTCAGGAGACATCACGTGATCTCGCACGACAATCCGACCGCCGGGCTCCAGGGCCTGGCAAATCTTGCTGTACAGAGCATTGTTCTGCTCGTGGCTGTTTTGATGAATGATCGCGGATAAAAAGGCAAGATCATGGCCCGGCGGCAGCGAATCGCTATAGAAATCTCCGGGCATCAAGGTCACCCTGTCGATCATTCCTTCTGCTTTGATACGTTCTCTTGCCATGTCGATCACCTCCGGCAGATCGAAAAGCGTTGCCCTCATCTCGGGCGATGCCTGCAGGAAGGCAAGGGTGTAGCTCCCCGAGCCGCCGCCGACATCGATCATTTTGCGGACTCCTGCAGGATTGATCGTCGCCACCACCGCAGGCGCCATTTTTGCGGCAACAGCATGCATGGCGCCGATAAAGGCCTTGATGTGGTCCTTGTGCAACGCCCCCGGCCCGCTTCTGCCAGCTGCAGTCTTGCCGAGGACGATATCGGTGAGTTTTGACCAGGTCTGCCAGAGAGTTCCCATGTGCTGGACCATCGGCAGCATGCTTTGCGCACTGTCCTGCACCAGCAGAGGAACGGCCGATGGTTCGGTCTGATAGCTGGATTCCTGTTTCACCAGAAAGCCGAGAGCGCACAGCGCATCGAGGAGTATGGTCATCGCCCGCTGATCACCGCCTGTCTCCGCCGTCACCTCGTTCACCGTCAGCGGTCGATGGGCGAGCAGGCTGAAGAGATCGAGTTCCGCAGCAGTAAAAACGATACGGGCGGTCATAAACCCCTGTCTCAGTTTATTGATCGATTCACTTGAATGGGGTGTGTCCATGCAATTCTCCTCAATGTGTCAGCAAGGGTGGCGAGTCCAAATATCATCCTGATTCCTTCCGTTGTATCTCTTCTTGCCATTCTTTTTCAACTGCTGCGGATCAACATGTACGGTGCGCTCAAGTTAGAAGTGGTCCCGATTTTATGACATAATCGAGGGACTGTTCCAATGGATACTGGAAGTGTTGATCTGTCTTGAGAAAACAAGGCAAAAGATTATTCCGGGAAAGCATTGCTCTGTCTCTGATGCCTGACTTTCAGATGCTGCAAGCCGTGGTTCCTGGAGGTCGCTTTTTTTTTACGGTCTCTCCGCAATACCCTTCTGGATCCCGCAGCGCCTGGACAGAGCCGCTTCAAAATGATATGCCTGTAAATAGCCCCTCTCAAAACACGAACATCCCCTGAATAGTTTCATGCAGATATTGTCATTGCCTGGAATGGGCAAGGAGTCCATTGAAGGATAACCCATGGCGACGGATCGGCAATGGAGATTGAAACATTCGATATTCAGAATATCGGGTATGTAGAGCAAGTCTGGCAACGTTATCAGCAGGATCCCTATGCGGTATCGGCTGAATGGCGGAACTATTTCGATGAGCTTGGTCGGGTCGGAGAAGCCGCGGAAGTGGCTCCGCCTGCCCCCGCGCTCGGCAGGCAGCAGCTTCGCCAGGGCTTCGGGCCGGGTGGAAAATTGTGCGCAGGCTGCGGCAGGGCCGAAGCGATGTCGATTCTGCAGTACAATGTCAGCCTGCTGGTGCGCAATTACCGGGTGCGCGGGCATCTGCTCGCCAAGGTGAATCCCCTGGGCAATCCCCGGATAACCTTGCCTGAACTGCAGCCCGAGCATTACGGCATGTCGGATGAGGATCTCGATCTGCTCTTTAACTTCGGCCACATCTCCGGACAGCAGGCGATGCCCCTGCACAGAATCATCGAGATCCTGAAAGATACCTACACGGGTTTTATCGGCGTGCAGTTCATGCATATCGATTCCCTGGCCGAGAGGGAATGGCTGCAGGGCCGGATGGAATCGTCTAGAAACACCTTGATTCTCAGCAGGAAACAGCAGGTCAGGATTCTGGAGCGGCTCACCGACGCGGTGGTTTTCGAGCAGTTCATCCAGAAGAAATTTGTCGGCGCCAAATCCTTTTCCTTGGAAGGGGCTGAGACCCTGATCCCGCTTCTCGATCAGGCCATCGAAAAGGCTGCCGCCCAGGGAATCGAGGATATCGTTGTCGGCATGGCCCATCGGGGCCGGCTCAATGTCCTGGCCAATATCATGGGGAAGCATCCGCACACGATTTTCGAGGAATTCAAGGATGCGGACGCGGAAGAGTATATCGGCCGCGGCGATGTCAAGTACCATAAAGGCTATCACCGCGAATGGAAAACGGAGGCGGGTGGCAGAGTCGTTCTGGATCTCTCCTTCAACCCCAGCCATCTGGAATTTGTCGGACCGGTCGCGCAAGGGGCGCTCAAGGCGCTGCAGGTGAAAAGGGGTGACGGCACGTCACAGAAGGGGCTGTTGATCCTGGTCCACGGTGATGCGGCGATCGCCGGCGAGGGCATCGTGCAGGAGACCCTGAATCTCAGCGGTCTCAACGGTTTTTCCGTGGGCGGGACGCTGCATGTGGTGGTTAACAACCAGATCGGCTTCACCACCCTGCCTGCGGAGGGCCGCTCGACCACCTACGCGAGTGATGTGGTCAAGATGCTCCAGTCGCCGATCTTCCATGTCAACGGCGAGATTCCCGATGCGGTGGCTCAGTGTCTTGACGTGGCGCTGGATTTCCGCCAGGAATTTCAGCGCGATGTAGTGCTGGACATGTATTGCTACCGTCGCCGGGGACACAATGAGGGGGATGAGCCGCGCTTTACCCAGCCGCTGATGTACAAGCTGATCGACGAGCGGCCCACGGTAATGAAGCGCTACACCGAACATCTGCTCTCCCTCGGTGAGCTGACTTCTCAAGAGGCGGAGACCATCAGGCGAAGCCGGGAGCAGTTCCTGGAGGAGGAATACGGCAGGCTGGTGGCCGATAAGGATGGAGGAGGGGAGCGCGCCAGCCTCTTTATGCCCTCCGCCGGCGCCTATGTCGGCGGGGTGGATGAGCGGGTTCCGGAAGTCGAGACGGGCGTGGAGAGTGAAACCCTGCTGCGTCTCGGCAGGACGCTCACTTCACTGCCTCCCGATTTCAAGGCCAATCCCAGGATCGAAAAACTGCTGGACGCCCGGCATCAGATGTACAGCGAAAACGGCAAGCTGGACTGGGGTGCCGCCGAAAGCCTGGCCCTGGCCTCCCTGGTCAACGAGCGGGTAGCTGTCAGGCTCTGCGGCCAGGACAGCCAGCGCGGCACCTTCAGCCATCGCCACAGCGTCCTGCACGACATGGAGAGCGGTGAGATATTCATGCCGCTTGCCCATATTGCGCAGGATCAGGGCAGGATCGATATCATCAACAGCCCACTGACCGAAGGCGCGGTGCTTGGCTTCGAGTACGGCTATTCCACCGCCTTTCCCGAATCCCTGGTCATCTGGGAGGCGCAGTTCGGCGATTTCGCCAACGTGGCCCAGGTCTACATCGATCAGTTCATCGCTTCGGCCGAGACCAAGTGGAATCTGCTTTCCGGGTTGGTGCTGCTCTTGCCCCACGGCCTGGAAGGCACCGGGCCGGAACACGCCAGCGCCCGCCTGGAGAGATACCTCGCCTTGGCGGCCACGGACAACTACCAGGTGGTCTATCCCACCGAGCCGGCGCAGATCTTTCATCTCCTGCGGCGCCAGGTGCTGCGCAAGATCCGCAAGCCGCTGATCGTCATGGCGCCGAAGAGCCTGCTCAGGCATCCGGAGGCTGTCTCCCCGTTTTCAGCCCTTGCAACCGGCTCTTTCCGTAGAATCATCGCCGACGAGACCGTGGCCAGGGAGGATGTGCAGCAGGTCCTCCTCTGCACCGGAAAAATCTACTTTGATCTGCTGCAGGGCCGCAAGGAGAGGGAACTGAACAATGTCGCCATCGTCCGCATCGAACAGCTGTATCCTCTGCCGGAGGCCACGCTGCTGGCGACCCTTCGGCAGTATCCGGAAAATATCCCGTTGATCTGGGTTCAGGAAGAACCTCTCAACATGGGTGCCTATCCGTTCATGTGTCTGAGGTTCGGGAATGTTCTCGGCAGCCTCTGGCATTTTGACAAGGTCGGGCGACCCGAGTCGGCGACCCCGGCCACAGGGTCGGCCGCCAGTCACCGGCTTGAGCAGAAGAGGTTGATAGATCAAGCCTTCACCAGCAGGGGAAAACAATGATAGTCGACATTACGGTGCCTGATCTCGGTGAATCGATCAGCGAAGTGGAAATCGGCGAATGGCTGGTTGCAATCGGCGACACGATTCATCAGGACGATCTCCTTGTGGCCATCGAGTCAGATAAGGCGACGGTAGAGATTCCCGCTACCGGGGGAGGAGTGCTGGTTGAGATCGTGAAGCGGCAGGGCGAGAGGGCGGAAATCGGGGAGATCATCGGCCGCATCGACACCGGGAAAAAGGGCAGGGAAGAAGAGCCGGAGCCTGGCCGCAAGCAGGGCGAACCGGAAGAGAGCGCTGAGGAGGAACCGCGGAAAAAGGTGATGCCGTCGGCGGCCAGGGTGCTCGCCCAGAACCGGATTCCTGAGGAGCGGGTGAGCGGTACCGGCCCGGGTGACCGGGTGTTGAAGGAAGATGCCCTGCGGGCGGCGGCAGGGCAGC
>WBUQ01000185.1 GCA_008933635.1 Desulfobulbaceae bacterium
CTCTATCTCCCGGCGGCCGAAGGGGTGGCCGGCGGGGAGGGTGCAGGGGAGGAGATCCTCATCCGCGGCAAGGGGCGGGTGATGGTCATGGACGATGAGGAAATCGTGCGCAGGGCTGTCTGTGACATGCTGTATTATCTCGGATTTGAGGGAATCGAGGCAAGGGACGGCAGGGAGGCCATCGATCTCTACCGAGAAAGTCTGCAGGCGGGGCGAAGAATCGATGCGGTGATCATGGATCTCACCATCCCAGGCGGGATGGGCGGCAAGGATGCGGTGCGGCAGCTGCTGGAGATCGATCCCGGGCTGCGGGCCATTGTCTCCAGCGGCTATTCGGACGATCCGGTGATCCATGATTATCGGAGTGCCGGATTTTGCGATACCGTTGCCAAACCGTATCAGCTGATCGAATTGTCCCGGACGCTGTCGCGCGTATTGCCCGAATCGGTCTGTTGAACGAAGCCGGTTGGGACAGGCCGCTTTTCCCGGCTGATCAGGGCAGCCACTG
This sequence comes from Desulfobulbaceae bacterium, assembly GCA_008933635.1. GTDB lineage: Bacteria > Desulfobacterota > Desulfobulbia > Desulfobulbales > Desulfocapsaceae > Desulfoprunum. The sequence goes on from WBUQ01000185.1 coordinate 509, forward strand.
TCTGACGGCGAAATACAGCAGCGGCATGAAGATCGCGGGGAGCATGTTGCCGACCCTGATCCTGGTCAATCCGAGCATGTTCAGCCCGATGGCGAGGATGAGCAGGCCGCCGGCAGAGGTCATTTCCTGGACGGTGGTGGCGACGAGAAAGCTCTTCATGAAGACGGCGGTCAGGGTGATGGCTCCCTGGTAGATGAAGACGGCGGCGGCTGAGAACGCTACACCCAGCCCCATCGTCGAGGCGAAGATGATGGAGGTCACGCCGTCGAGGACAGACTTGGCGAACAGGGTCTGGTGATTGCCGGTCAGTCCGCTCTCGAGGGAGCCGACGATGGCCATCGAGCCAACGCAGAAGACCAGGCTGGCGGTGACGAAACCCTTGGCGAAAGAGCTTTCGCCGTTGTCGCCGTTTCTGCCCGCCACTTTCGTCTCGAGGTAGGTGCCCAGCTGTTCCAGCCGGTTCTCGATCCGCGCCAGCTCGCCGCAGATCGACCCGATGACGATGGAAATGATCACCACCAGCAGATTGTCGGCGACCAGGGCGCTCTTGACGCCGATCAGCACCACCGAGAGGCCGACGCCGTTCTGGACGGTGACCTTGTAGTGCTCGGGTATGCCCCTGCTGAAGAGGAGGCCCGTTATGCTGCCGGCGATGATGGCCAGCGCGTTGACGATTGTTCCCAGCATTATTCTCTCCTGTCGAGGTTGGTCCGGTACCGCAGATCGCCAGCGGGCCGGATAGTGATGCTGCCATGCAATACCCCCGCACAATGTATTTTGCAATTGTTTTTCGGTAGAGGTCACGCTGCTGCTCTGATCTGATGGCGTGGAAAGTGGCAGGCGGGAACACGGATGAATGAGCTGGGCAAAAGAGGAAAAATGCACATAGTCGATTGCGGCGAACAGTATGCTGAACAGATCCGGGCCATTTTCAACGAGGCGATTGCAAATTCAACCGCCCTGTATGACTACTCGCCGCGCAGCAGCGAGACGATGCGGCAGTGGTTTGCAGCCAAGAAAGCCGGCGATTATCCGGTTATCGGTGTGGTGACTGAAGGGGGGGAACTGGCCGGATTCGGGAGTTACGGCACGTTCAGGGCCTGGCCGGCGTACAAGTATACGGTGGAGCATTCCCTCTATGTGGCGTCTGGTTTCCGGGGACAGGGGACAGGGCGGAGGCTGATGCAGGAGATTATCCTGCGGGCCGGTCGGCAGGGCTATCATCTGCTGATCGGAGGCATTGACTCGGAAAATACGGCGAGCAAAGAATTGCACCGGAAATTCGGGTTCACCCACGCCGGGACTATCCGTGAAGCCGGTTTCAAGTTCGGCCGATGGCTCGATCTCGAGTTCCACCAGCTCATTCTGCCGACTCCGGCGGAGCCAAGGGATGGCTGAAGCCGCGGTCGATCAGCGGACGACCAGTTCGAGTTGGGGCTGGCAGAGGAGGAGGCCACCCTGCGGGGTGACGAGGACGTCTTCCTCGAGGCTGACATGGCCGATACCGTCGAGGGTGATGCCGAACTCAACGGTGAGGACGTTGTTCTCTTCCAGGGGAATGGTGCCGAGGTTGCCATAACGGGGCCACAGGGGGCCGACGATGGCCCCGCCGTCATGCACGGCCCTGCCTATCTGGTGGCCGAGGCCGTGATTGAACTCGGGGTAGCCGGCGGCGAGAAGACGCTTGCGGGCAAATGCGTCTATTTCATGGCCGATCGCGCCGGGTCGGTACAGCGCGATCGCCTCGTGCTGGATATCGCGGACGGTGGCAAATGCCTGGAGAAGTCCGGCAGGCGGTGCCGATTCCTCAGGTCGGCGGAAATAGATCAGGCGTTGGATATCGGAGCAATAGCCCTGGTAACGGATACCGAAATCCACATGCAGCAGATCTCCCGGTCCAACTATCGTCTCCGTCGGTGAGCTGTGACCGGGCTTGGTCTTGGAGCCGGCGTTGACGATGGTGTTGAAGGAGGGGGTGCCGCCGAGGTCGGCGATGATCTTTTCGAAGAGCGCGGCAATCTGTACTTCACTCATCCCGACCCGCACGTGGTCAACCGCTTTCTCCCAGCAGCAGGCCGCCATTTCAGCGGCCTGGCGCAGTCTTCTCACTTCCTCCGGCGATTTTCTGCCGCGAACCCTGGCCACGATATTCTCTGCGGAAACAAGGCGCTGGCCGTAAGGAGTCCCGTCCAGGGCAGCCACAATCTGGCGGTAAAGACCAAAGGAGAGCCCGTCTGCCGCGTAATTGCTCTCGGAGAAATTGAGGGCGATATGGCGGGGGGCGTACTGAAGGACGATATCCCGCAGTTCCTGGCCGACATCGGTGGAGTAGGTCCGGATCTGGCGGTAGAGTCCGGAGAGTTCAAAATCGGCGGCATCGGCCTCGCCCACCAGGACGGTGCTGTCGCCGTCCCGGGTGATGAAATAACCGGATAGCCAGCAGGCTCCCTGGCCGACAACGAGGTCCATGACCGGGTCGGGGACGCAGGCCGATTCACGGCAGAAGGTCAGCCAGAGATCGATGTCCAGCTCATTCAGGACCTGAATGGCCTGATCGATTTTTTCGCGGACGAGTTCGAGGTCATGCATGTCGGTCAATATGGAAGACAGCCTTTATCGCCTGGGTACAGCCCAGAGTCCGGATTCGCCTCGGCAGGCGATGCCGTAGTAATTCTTTGACTGCCAGCCGAGGTCGAGCCGTTGTTCGTATTGCCGGCATGGAGTGCCATCGGCCAGGCGGTAAGTGGCGAGGGGAGTCATTGTAAAAGAGATCTTCTGGCTACCATCAGTCCATCTCTCCATTTCGCCGCTACGCGCCGTGCCGAGTGTCTGCTGAAAGTGTTCCTTGATGCCGATGGCGGTGGTTTTATCGATACCGAGGGCTGAAAGCGACGGAAGGATAGCGACCAGTTCCTTGCGCACTTTCGGTCTGGCCCCGAAAAAATCCTGCTCGAGGAGGACCCAGTGTCCGACAGCAGGGGCATAGTAAAAGGTCTTGTCTTCCCAGAGTTTTTGCCTCTTGGCTCTGGTCACCTTGCTGTAGCGGGAACAGGTTATCTTATAGGTGTCAAAGCTTCCGGCAGGCACGCTGACCCGTTGGGTGCTGTCCACCGAACATTTCCACGTCGCATCGGCGTGTTTTTCGTAGACACCGGGAACCCCCCATTTGCTCTTTTCATCGAAATTGATGCGATTGCCGAGCATGAGCGGCCATATGCTGGTCCTGGTTGAGGAATACAGATATTCGGTAGGACTGTACGACCGGTATCCCTTCATGTTTTTACTCTCCCACCTGGCTGGACGATAGGTGAAATCAGGGGAGCTGAGGAATTGGTCACCTCGTTCATTTTCCCAGATGAGGTAGGAGGGGTGGATTTCTGCGATCCTTTCCCACGATCCGTTAGAGTAAACATATGTTGTTCCGATGGCATATGTCGGCAACGCGCTGCTGCCGATCGCAGGAGTTGATGCCAGTGGCTGCAGCTGCAGGGAAGTTGGATGGTTGGGGACGCAACCGGACAAGACGGTACATGCACACAGGGAAAAGACGGAGAACAGGGTGCTCAATAGACTTCCTGACAATTCGTATCTCATGATTACGCTCTTGGATGAATATGTTTCGTCGGCGGCGCGGCAAAAGGGCTATTCGACATCGTCCCAGGCCCCAAGTATGCGTTGTTCTTCCATCGAGGAAACGGGAACAAGGGCGTCAAAGGTGCCCATCTGCGACAATGTGGAATCATGATCACCGAAGCCGCTGATTTTCCTTGTACTCCGTTTAATTTCGGCAGCTCCTCCAGCGTCAAAGGAATCACTTGAGCGGAGGTTGCCGCGAACAGCGTTGCCGACCAGATCCTTGTCTTCCTCATAGAAATCGCCACCGGTGCCGTCAGCGTCATTCGCCCCTGTGTCAATCCCAGCACCAGGGTCGGTGCCAGGGTCGGTGCCGGGATCGGTGCCAGGATCGGTACCGGGATCGGTGCCGGGGTCAGTGCCGGGATCGGTACCGGGATCGGTGCCAGGATCGGTACCGGGATCGGTGCCGGGGTCAGTGCCGGGATCGGTACCGGGATCGGTGCCGGGGTCAGTGCCGGGATCGGTACCAGTGTCGGTCCCTGTATCGGTGCCGGTGTCAGTACCAGTGCCAGTGTCGGTACCTGAGCCAGTGTCGGTGCCTGAGCCAGTGTCGGTGCCTGAGCCAGTGTCAGCAGCCAATGCCAGGTCTTGCGTGAAGACTGACCCATGAGGACCGGGAGATGGGGCTGGAAATGGCAACCACAGGCTCAGGAAAATCGTCAGGAAATATATCTTCAGTCGGAGAGCACGAAGATCTGATAAAACGCGAAAGAAAGAGGCTGCCGGCATCGAAGTATTCCTCTGGTTGGCGGAAAAGGCGAAGAGAACGACCTGAGTTGCGATGAATCGGGATGGTGAGCCATTATAATTGGCAGTTGGCCAGACTGCAATGTGTCGTGCCGGATTAGATTGAAAAAGAGTGGCAGTTGAACAGCACCAGACCTTTGGAATCGAATCCTCACAATCCAGGAAAATGAGAGATGAAGTTAGAGGGAGACCTGAAAGGACACCGCAAATGATGCGGTACAAACGACAAAGCCCCGGTCTGAGTGAAGCAGACCGGGGCAGTTGCAGGTGAATCGGCGGCGACCTACTCTCCCACATAGTCTCCCATGCAGTACCATCGGCGCAGAAGAGCTTAACTTCCGTG
>WBUQ01000024.1 GCA_008933635.1 Desulfobulbaceae bacterium
GGTCCTGCAGTCGCTTTTTGAAATAGGCCAGCACTTCCTCCGGCGACATCGCCGCCAGCTTCTTTTCGTCAAGGCCCAGGGCATGGGCCAGCCGTTTCGGGTTCTTCAGCCACTCATCAAGCAGGCCTGCAGCTACCAGGTCGAACTCTGCCTCGCCGGCCTGCGGCAGGTCGGCCCCTTCGAAGGTATGGGCGAAGACCTGGTCGTAGAGGTCGAAATACTTCTCGCTCTTGACCAGAATGGTGCGGGCGGCGATATAGAAGTCGGCCAGCGAATTGACCAGCCCCTCGCCCATCGCCCGCTGCAGCAGCAGAAACGAGGTCGGGCTGACCGGGATGCCGGTGTCGCGGAGGGTATAGAAGAAGTGGATGAACACACGCGTCGCCCCCGCCTAGCGGAAGAAGCCCCGCTTCAGCATCATGTTGGCCGATTTCAGGTAATCGCCGCTCTTCTTGAACAGCACGCCGAGATAGGGAATTTCCCGCTCCAGCGCCTCCCCCCGCCTGAAATCGGGATCGGCCTGCAAGGCCCTGATCCAGTTGATCAGTTCCCTGGTCGCCGGTTTTTTCTCAAGACCGTCGATCGCACGGAGTTCGTAGAAGGCGCGGATCGCGTTTTCCGCCAGTTTCTCTGGAATGTCGGGGAAGTGGGCGTCGATGATTCGCCGCATCATCTTCGGCTCGGGGAAGGCGATATGGTGGAAGTTGCAGCGGCCGAGAAAGGGGTCGGACAGATCCTTCTTGGCGTTGGAGGTGATGACGATCACCGGCCGGTGGCGGGCCCTGACCACCGCGTCGGTCTCGATGATATCGAACTGCATCTGGTCGAGAACATCGAGCATGTCGTCCTGGAACTCGGTCTCGGCCTTGTCGATCTCGTCGATCAGTAGCACCGTCCGCTCCTCTGCCGTGAAGGCCTGGCCGATCCGGCCCATGCGGATGTATTCGTTGATGTCGCTGACGTCCCGCCGCGAGTCGCCAAAGCGGCTGTCGTTGAGCCTGGTCAGGGTGTCGTACTGGTAGAGGGCCTCCACCAGTTTCATGTTCGACTTGACGTTGAGGATGATCAGCGGCATGCCGAGGCTTTCGGCAATCGCATGGGCCAGCATGGTCTTGCCGGTGCCGGGTTCGCCCTTGAGCAGCAGCGGCATCTCGAGGGCCATCGAGATATTGACGATCTTGGCCAGTTCCTCATCGAGCACATAGCGGCTCGAGCCGCTGAATCGATTGACTCCCATTGTGTCCTTCGCTGTTTGAATCGACATGTCGCGTTGCATACCCAGAGACTACAAAAAAGCCCTCTCCCGTGTCAACAGGAGAGGGCTTCCGATTACGTAAAATGTTAACGGCGGAAGCGGCTGGTGGCAAGGTAGTTCTCGTTGACCGTCTCCCAGTTGATGACATTGAAGAAAGCGGCGATATAATCCGGCCGGCGGTTCTGGTAGAGCAGGTAATAGGCGTGCTCCCAGAGGTCAATGCCGAGCACCGGCACTTTGCCCAGGATCAGCGGGCTGTCCTGGTTCGGCGTGGAGAGGATCTCCAGTTTGCCGCCGTCAAGGACCAGCCACGCCCAGCCGCTGCCGAACACCTTGATTGCCGCAACGGAAAACTTCTCCTTGAACAGATCGAAACTGCCGAAGGTGTCCTTGATCGCCTCAACGACCGGGCCGGCAGGATTGACATCCTTTTTCAGCATCGGCCAGAAAAAGCTGTGGTTGGCATGGCCGCCACCATGGTTGCGGACGATGGTGCGGATGTCTTCCGGCACTTCGGCCAGGTTGCGAAGCAGCTGTTCAACGCTCAGTTTCTCGAGATCGGCCTTGTCCTTGATCGCCGCATTGAGGTTGTTGATATAGGCCTGATGATGCATGGTGTGATGGATTTCCATCGTTCTGGCATCGATATGGGGCTCGAGGGCATCATAGGGATAGGGCAGTTCAGGTAGCAGGTGACTCATGATGGTACCTCCTCTGACTTGGCACGGCATGCCCGGACGATAACGGGCACGTGTCCGCGGGATGGGTTGTGTATCTGAAGTGAGCCTCCGGACGACTCGCCTATCAACTCGATCTGAACGGAAAATCCAGCTCGTTACAGATCAAACCCTTTCACAGAAGGGAATTCCGGACTCAATTCACTTTAGGAAAAGCTAATTACCGGCACCGTCGAAGTCAATCGGCGATCAACGGAATGACGGCGGGTCGGTCGCTGAGGCTGGGCCTTCGCGGCCAGCAGGAAGCGGCGGGGGAAAATGGAGCGGGAAGTCGGTGCATCCCAAGGGCGTGGTCGGTTCAAATTCGCCCCGGCCGCTTGACGGTCGAGGCGAAGACCGGCAGGAACTACTCTCTGTCCTTCCAGACCCTGGCACCCAGGGCGGTGAGTTTGTCGACGAGATTTTCGTAGCCGCGCTCAAGGTGGTAGATCCGGGATATCTCGGTCCGTCCCGACGCGGCGAGGCCGGCGATCACCAGCGACGAGGAGGCCCGGAGATCTGTCGCCATCACCTGCGCCCCGCTCAACCCGCTCATGCCGCGGCCGTTGACGACGCAGCTGTGGCCGTCGATCCGGATGTCGGCACCCAGCCGCTGCAGTTCCGCCACGTGCATGAAGCGGTTTTCGAATATGGTTTCGGTGATCACGCAGACATCGGAGCTGAGAGTCATCAGGGCCATGAACTGGGCCTGGAGGTCGGTCGGGTAGCCGGGGAAGGGCATGGTCTTGATATCGACGCTTTTCAGCGCATGTCCGTTGTCCTTGGGCCAGCGGACGGAGATGCTGGATTCGCCTTCCTCGACAATCAGGCCGGAAGCCCGCAGCTTCTCCAGCAGCGAAGGCAGATGGGCGGGATTGCAGTGGGTGACGGTCCCTTCGCCGCCGGTTGCGGCGATGGCAATCAGGTAGGTGCCGGCCTCGATCCGGTCCGGGATGATGTCGCAGTCGGCCGCCTCCAGCCGGTCGACGCCATGGATCGTCAGCCGATCGGTATTCCGGCCCTCGATACGGGCGCCCATACCGGTGAGCATATCGATCAGGTTGGCTATCTCCGGCTCGCGCGCGGCGTTTTTCAGGACCGTGGTCCCCTCGGCCATGACCGCGGCCATCAGCAGGTTCTCGGTGCCGGTGACGGTCGGGATGTCGAAATAGATGGTGCAGCCCCGCATCCTGCCGTCTATCTCCGCATCGACATAGCCGTGCTCGAGCCGGCAGGTCACGCCCAGTCTCTCAAGACCGGTGATATGAAAATTGATCGGCCTGGCGCCGATGGCGCAGCCGCCCGGCAACGACACCTTGGCTCTGCCCATACGGGCCAGGAGCGGGCCGAGGACAAGCACCGAAGCCCGCATGGTCTTGACCAGGTCGTAGGGTGCTTCGGTGTTGCGCAGGTCCGTGCTGTCGATATGGAGGACATCGCCCTGCCGTTCATGCCGCACCCCGAGGTTTTCCATCAGCCGGAGAAACGTCCGGGTATCCCTCAGGTCAGGCACGTTGCCAAGCCGATGCCGGCCCGGCGCCAGGAGCGTCGCGGCAATCAGCGGCAGAGCCGCGTTCTTCGCACCGCTGATCCGTACCGTTCCATGCAGGGACCTGCCGCCCTCGATTATCAGTTTATCCATCTTCTGCTCACCATGTGTTCCCTGCCATCCTGACGTGCAGGACGCGATCCCTTCCAGCATAATCCTTCAAAACCTCGACGTACTCGAAAAATCTCCGCGTTTCATCCTCTCCGGCAAACATCGCCAGCAATTCCCCCCCCTGCCCGGCCCCGATCTCGACGAACACCTCGCCGCCGGGCAGCATCAGCTCGGGCAAGCCCGCCTTGATCCGACGGATGACATCCAGGCCATCCTCCCCCCCATCGAGAGCCAGAAGGGGTTCATGGGCGGCCACCTCCGGATCGAGGTCCTCTCCGATCTCACGCCGGCTTATGTATGGCGGATTCGAGACCAGCAGGGATATCCTTCCCCGCCCGGCAAAGGCGGCAAGGAGATCGGCGCGGACGAGCGCAACCCGGCCCTCTACCCGGTGCCGCCTGCAGTTCTGCCGGGCGACCGCCAGCGCCTCGCCTGACAGATCGACCGCAATGATATCGCGCTCAAGCTCCAGGGCCAGGATGATGGCGATCACCCCGCTGCCGCAGCAGAGATCGAGCATGTGCCCCTGGGGCAATTGCCTCTTCCCCACTGCCGCCAGCACCTGTTCGACCAGAAATTCCGTTTCCGGACGGGGGATCAGCACCGCCGGGTTAACGGTGAAGGGCAGCGACCAGAACTCCCGTTCGCCAAGGATATAGGCAATCGGCTCCCGCTGTCTGCGCCGCCCGAGCATGGCGGTGAATCTCTCCAGCGGCTGCGGCGGGATTTCGCTTTCTCCTGCCAGATAGAGCTCTGTCCGGCTCTTCCCCAGACAATGGCCCAGCAGCAGCTGCGCATCCAGTTCGCCGCCGGGAAGCCCCGCCTCGGCGAGTTCCCTGGCAGCGTTGCGGATGCAATCGATTATGCGCATGGGATCACCTGCGATTCCGCGGCAATGCGAAACATGACCGGTCGTTTTCTACTGGATGGCCTTCAGCCGTTCGGCCTGGTCATGGGCGGTCAGCGGATCGATGACGTCCTCGAGCTTGCCGTTGAGGATCGCATCGAGTTTGTACAGTGTCAGGTTGATGCGATGGTCGGTCATCCGGCCCTGGGGGAAATTGTAGGTGCGTATCCGCTCGCTGCGGTCGCCAGAGCCGACCTGGCTTTTCCTGTCCTGCGATATCCTGTCGTGGTGCTCCTGCTGCATCCTGTCGAGCAGACGCGCCCGCAGGACGACCAGGGCCTTGGCCTTGTTCTTGTGCTGGGACTTCTCATCCTGGCAGGTGACGACCAGACCGGTCGGCAGGTGGGTGACCCGGACAGCCGAATCGGTGGTGTTGACGCTCTGCCCGCCGGGGCCGGAGGAGCGGTAGACATCGAACTTCAGTTCGTTCATGTCGATGTTGAGTTCGACCTCGTCGGCCTCCGGCAGGATGGCGACAGTCACCGCCGAGGTATGGATCCGCCCCTGGGTCTCGGTCTCCGGAACCCGCTGCACCCGGTGGACACCGCTCTCGTACTTCAGCCTGGAATAGACCTGGTCGCCGCTGATCATCGCGATGATCTCCTTGAAGCCGCCGATCCCAAGCGGGCTCGAACTCATGATCTCGACCCGCCAGCCCATCGACTCGGCAAACCGCGAGTACATCCGGAACAGGTCGCCGACGAACAGCGCCGCCTCATCCCCGCCGGTACCGGCCCTGATCTCGAGGAAGATGTTGCGGTCATCGTTGGGATCCTTGGGCAGCAACACGAGCTTGATATCCCGGTCAAGGTTTTTCTCCCTTTCCTCGAGCTCTTCGATTTCGACGCGGGCAAGTTCCTTCATCTCCGGATCTTCATCTTCATCCTGGAGGATCGCGCGGTTGTCGACGATATCCTTCCGAACCTGGAGCAGGTCGGTATGCAGGGCATGGAGCTTCGACAGATGGGCGTGCTCCCGCACCACCTTCTGAAACTCCTGCTGGTTGCCGACCAGGTCGGGGTCGGACAGCCGGCCCTCCAGGTGCTCGAGTTTTTCCACTAGATTTTCAAATACATCGACCATGGATCCGCGAAGATGCTGAGATGGTATGGACAAAAGAAAAGCCCACAGTCATGGCAATGCATCACTGTGGGCTTTGTCGGCTGGGAACCGCAGGCGTGGGGAAGTCGTCAGCAGCAGCCTCCGGCAGACAGGGATATCACTTGCCTTTCTTTTCGAAATGCCTGGCGTAGCGCTGTTTGAATTTCTCAATGCGGCCGGCGGTGTCGACCAGTTTCTGCTTGCCGGTAAAGAAGGGGTGGCAGGCAGAACAGATCTCCACCTTGATCTCGGGCAGGATCGAACCCATCTCGACTTCATTGCCGCAGGCACATACTGCCTTTATATTATTAAACTTTGGATGTATTCCATCTTTCATGGCGTTCTGCTCCTCTCGTTCTCTCTATGTTGACGTTTTGCAGCGATAGTTGCTCAGGCTGGACAACTTTTTTTGCACAAGGTCGACATTATACCCAATCATCGGATTTGTTCAAGGCAAAACAACAGCGGGCACTGTCAGCCATTCATCGAATCGAGGAAGTCCTTGTTGGTTTTCTGGGATTTCAGCTTGTCGAGGAGAAAATCCATGCAATCGGAGGGATTCATCGAATTGAGCAGCTTGCGCAGGATCCAGACCCGGTTCAGGACCTCCGGTTTGAGCAGCAGATCTTCCTTTCTGGTTCCCGACCTCTTGATATCGATGGCGGGAAAAATCCGCTTGTCGGCCATCTTTCGGTCAAGGACCAGTTCCATGTTGCCGGTACCCTTGAACTCTTCGAAGATGACCTCGTCCATCCGGCTGCCGGTCTCGATCAGGGCGGTGGCGAGGATCGTCAGACTGCCGCCCTCTTCGATATTCCTGGCAGCGCCGAAAAATCGCTTCGGCCGGTGCAGGGCGTTGGCCTCGACACCGCCGGAGAGAATCTTGCCGCTCGCCGGGGTAACGGTGTTGTACGCGCGGGCAAGACGGGTAATGCTGTCGAGCAGGATGACGACATCCTTCTTGTGCTCGACCAGCCGCTTGGCCTTTTCAATGACCATCTCGGCCACCTGAATATGCCGCTGCGGCGGCTCGTCAAAGGTCGAACTGACCACCTCGGCGGTCTTGACCGAACGGGTCATCTCCGTGACCTCTTCCGGCCGCTCGTCGATCAGCAGGACGATCAGATACACCTCTTTGTGGTTGCGGACGATCGAGTTGGCGATTTTCTGCATCAGGACGGTCTTGCCGGTCCGCGGCGGCGCGACGATCAGTCCGCGCTGGCCTTTGCCGATTGGTGCGAACATATCGAGGACCCGCATCGAATAGTTGTCCGGCTGCCATTCGAGGTTGAGCTTTTCATTGGGGTGGAGGGGTGTGAGGTTGCCGAACAGAGTCTTTTGTTTCGACGCCTCCGGCGGATCGAAGTTGATCGTCTCGACCTTGAGCAGGGCGAAATACCTTTCCCCTTCTTTGGGCGAGCGGACCAGACCGTCGATGACATCGCCGGTCCTCAGGTTGAGACGGCGGATCTGCGACGGGGAGACGTAGATATCGTCCGGACCGGGAAGGTAATTGTAATCCGGCGCACGAAGGAAACCAAAGCCGTCCGGGAGTATTTCCAGAACGCCGCTGCCCCGCAGCTTGCCGTCCTTGTCGGCCTGGTCCTGGAGCAGGGCAAAGATCAGTTCCTGCTTGCGCATGGAACTGTAGCCCTCGACTTTCGCATTCCTGGCGAGTTTGACCAACTCGCCGATTTTCATCATCTTTAATTCCGCCAGATTCATTAAACACCTTCTCCTATAGGACGAGTGGCAAGATGGATGGGCGGCATTGGCAGATCAGCTGGTCCAGAGCAGATATGGGTCAGGATCGCCATACATCGAAGAGGCCGCATAATATAATTGATAGTATTTTTCAGCAAGAATCCGCAGTGCATCGCAACCAGTGAATCCTAGCTGCACGTCAGCGGATAGGCAGAGACAGTATTTATCTGATAATTGTCAATAAGATCAAAAAGGAAATGGAATGAAGACGTATCTCGAAATCAGGGATTTCTCAGCGACAACAGGATTCAACCCAAACCTACCCAAGACAGGGAATTGATCAAACAGAATGTCGTACGGAAGTTATACGGATCCACCAGAGAACAGGCAGGAAATGTACTTCGCATCGTTCTCTCCCTTATACGTATTCAGTTCTGCAGTGTCAAGCCTTGTCTTGCGGAATCGACGGCTTTTCCGTCTTCACCTGTTTTTTCCGATCAGGCGTACGAGGCGACTCACCTGCAGAAATGTCTGTGCCCACAACCCGGAATTATCAACGACATACGCAGCCCGCGCAGCCTTTTCCTCGGGAGGCATCTGGGCCTGGAAAATCCTGCCGGCCTCCTCGGCGTCGAGACCATCCCTGCCGCATACCCGGGCAATGCAGACAGCCTCCGGGGCATAGACGACAGTAACGGCATCGAACTCGTCCTGCCACTGCACCTCGTACAGCAGTGGCACCTCGACAATGCTGACCCCGCCTCTGTTGTCAACCGCTGCCATGTTGTCCTTCAGTGTGCTCCTGATCAGAGGATGAAGGACCGTTTCAAGCCGGTGGCGCAGGGTCTCATCCCTGAAGACAGCATCCCGGAGGATACCCCTGTTGATCGTGCCGTCAGTGTTGAGGAATCTCTCCCCCCAGACCGTGACGATACCCTGCCATCCGGATGCCCCGGGCAGCATCAGCTGATGACACACCTGATCGGCGCTGAACAGGTCAGCCCGCAGGAGGCCGGCGAAAACAGCGGCGACACTGCTCTTGCCAGATCCGATGCCCCCGGTTATCGCCAACTTCATGCGAATTCCCCGAGTTGTGACGGAATTTCCCCGAATACCGCCTTGACCGCCATGAAAAAATCCGGCCACAATGGGGCGACGATCTCCAGATCCTGCCCTGTTACCGGATGATTGAAACCAAGACGGGCGGCGTGCAGCATCTGCCGCGGGAACAGGTGGCCCTTCGAGCCTCCGCCATAGACGGCATCCCCTGCCAGAGGGTGGCCGATGTGCTGCATGTGCACCCGAATCTGATGGGTTCGCCCGGTCTCGATGACGATGGCGAGGAGGCTGTAGCGATCCCCCGCCTCGCCGATTACCCGCCAGTTGGTTGCTGCATGGCGGCCGGTTGCGGGTTGCACTGCCATTTTCTGGCGATTGACCGGGTGGCGGCCTATCGGCGCAACGACACGCCCGGATTTCTCCGGCATGATCCCCTTCACTATCGCCAAATATTTCTTTTTCACCCGCCGGTTTTTGAAATCTGCCGCCAGTTTTCGCAAAACCCCTTCAGTCTTCGCGACCAGCATCAACCCGGAGGTGTCCTTATCCAGGCGATGGACGATACCCGGCCTGGCGGCATCACCGACAATGGCGATCGACTGGCAGTGGTGGACCAGGCCGCTGACCAGGGTACTGCCTGTATTGCCGCTTCCGGGATGAACGACCATGCCCGGCGGTTTCGACAGGGCGATGAGGTATTCATCCTCGAAGAGTATCTGCAGCGGCATCTCTTCAGGTTCGACACGGATGGGGATATCCAGCGTCCTTGGCTGGCCGCTGATCAGGTCACCGGTTTTCAGCCTGTAACTGCTTTTGCGAACGTTGTCGTTGACCTTGATGTCGCCGGAACGGACAGCGGAGATAAGCAGCGCCCGGGACAATCCGGGGAGTGCTTGCACGAGGAAATGATCCAGCCTCAGCCCTGCCGATCGACTGTCGACGATGAGCGACAGTGATTCACCCTCCTCAGCTGGCTGAGGCGACTGAATGGTTATGGAGTTCATTTTTAGTAAGGGAACGAAACCGATCCTACTCAGCTGGAAAGCGCCGCAGCAGCATACCGGGCTGCCCTCGGCTCAGGAGAAAATGGTGTCGATCCGTTGGCTGATTTTGGACTCATCGACGTCCTGAGCCAGGGAAAGTTCCTTGACCAGCAGGTTTTTGGCGGTATCGAGCATTTTCCGCTCGCCGTAGGACAGATCTTTGTCGATGCTGAGAAGGAAAAGGTCACGGAGAACTGTCGCCACCTCGTGCACGGAACCGGTCTTGATCTTTTCCATATAGTCCCGATATCGCCGGTTCCAGGTCTGGGTGCCGATCTCACACGTCCTGTCCTCGAGGATGGCGAGCACCTCATCAACCTCGCCCTTGCTGACTATCGACCTCAACCCGACGCTGTCGCTGCTGGCAGTGGGAATCATGATGGTCATGTTGTTCTCCAGGATTTCCAGTACGTAGAACGTCTGATCGAGCCCGCCCACCGTCTGGGTCTGAATCGCCTTGATAACGCCGACACCATGAGCTGGATATACTGCCATATCTCCTTCAGTAAACACTCTTTTCTCTCCCCTTAAAAGAACCTCATGCTACTCGAGACTGCATTCGGACATCACGCAACCGGAACCCGAAAGATATTGCGATTGAAGACGCCAGGACTCCTCAACAGATACAGGAACGGCAAGGAACGGCACAACGACTCTCTGCCTCCTGGAATCATTGTGTACACGAGACTACTTCACTGATGCAGGCTCTCAACCTACCATAGAATAGAAAAAATTGCCCTGTTTTTCACCGGCAGTTAGATGAGCGGCCTGGAGGAGACAAACAGATGGAGGAAAATGTGCTACTTACAGCTGTTAAGCAGATTCATCGCTGCCGGCAACCCTTTTTCCAGCAGGAGTTGAATACCTGAATCGATGCTTTCAATACGTTCTGTGAGCAGCTTCGCCTCATCCTCGGCAAGAGGAGACAGCACGAATCGTTCTACAGGAATCCCGGGGTGAATACCGCCTTTTCCCGGCCGGCCGATACCGACTTTCAGGCGAGTGAATTCGCTGGTCGCAAGGCTCTGGGTGATCGAGCGGATACCGTTGTGCCCACCGGCGCCGCCATTGAAAACGAGTTTGAGCCTGCCGGGGGCCATGTCGATATCATCGTGGATGACCAGGATATTTGCGGCAGGGATCCTGTAAAAATCGGCATACTGGACGACAGCTCGACCGCTCAGGTTCATGAACGTGGTCGGCTTGATGACGTAGACACGGCTTCCCTGCACGAGAGCACTCGCTGGCAGGGCCTGCCATTTTTCAGACGAGAATGACCCTCCCCATCTCCGCACCAGTTCATCGACAACGACAAATCCGACATTATGCCGGGTCTGCTGATAATTGGCGCCGGGATTGCCGAGTCCGACAATGAGATGATTACGCTCGCTCATGCAGTCTTGATGCAGGAAAAAAGAAATCCGGGGAGACCATGATCTCCCCGGATTTGTCTACAACCGCTTGCAGGACCATGAACATGCCTTACGGCACCCAGGCCGCTATTTCCCGATTTTCTTGTCCACTTTCACACAGACAGAGTCGGCCTTGGAGACAAGCTTGAGGTTTGCCGGCAGTTGAATGCTGCCGAGCGTCAAATGGTCACCGATCTTCAACTCGGTTACATCGAGAGAGCACTGGTCTGGAATATCGAGAGGCAGCCCTTCAATGGCCACGCTGTCGTGCTCGACAAACATCTCGCCACCAAAATCGACACCTTTGGCAACGCCGGTGAAAACCAGCGGGACATTGAAACACCGGGGCTTCTGGAGGTCAATTTCACAGAAGTCGGCATGGATCAGGGTGTCCCGGACCGGGTCTGTCTGGACTTCACCAAGCAGGACATGGCGTTCTTTATCTCCTTCAACCTTGAGGGTGACCACCGCGTTCTGCCGGTAGATCTCCAGCAGCTGCTGCATCATCACCTTCGAATCCAGCGCCAGAGGCACTGCTGCGGCACCACCGCCATAGACGACGGCAGGAGTCTTCCCCTGTAAGCGTAATTGCCGCATTGCGCCTTTGCCTGTCACGGTCCTCAACGAGGCCGACATTTCAACCTGAAGCATACTTCCTCCTTCGCCCAATGGCCGACACCATGGCAGGAACCCACTGCCGTCGGACGTTTCTTTTATTAATAATACCAGTTATATTGCAATGTTCACAATTCAATCAGACGAAAAGCGAACTGACTGAATCTTCATTGTGAATCCGTCTGATTGCCTCCGCCAGAAGCGAAGACACCGACAACACCTTGATCTTTTCGCACTCTTTCGCTTCCGGCCCCAACGGAATGGAGTTGGTGACAACCAGGGTCTTGATCTCTGAATTACGGATGCGCTCCACGGCTGGCCCTGACAGCACCGGATGGGAGCAGCAGGCGTGCACCTCCTTCGCGCCGTTCTTGATCAGCGTCGCTGCGCCGTTGCACAGTGTTCCGGCAGTGTCGACCATGTCGTCCAGCAGGATCGCCGTCTTCCCCCTGACATCACCAATCACGTGCATGGCCTCACATTCGTTCGGCCGGTCTCGACGTTTGTCAATGATTGCCAGACCAGTATTCAACCGCTTGGCAAAGGCCCTAGTTCTCTCGACCCCGCCCGCGTCGGGAGAGACCATGATTGCATCGCTGTATTCTCTCTCGATGAATTTCAACAGCACCGGGGCAGCGTAGAGATGATCCACGGGAATATTGAAAAAGCCCTGGATCTGCCCGGCATGCAGATCCATGCACAGAACCCTGCGGACACCAACAACCATCAGCATTTCGGCAACAACCTTCGCGGAAATCGGGACCCGCGGAGCGTTTTTCCGGTCCTGCCGGGCGTAGCCGTAGTAGGGTATCACCGCGGTGATTCTCCTGGCCGAGGCCCGTCGCAGGGCATCCACCATGATCACCAACTCCATCAGATGGTCATTGACCGGGGTGCAGGTCGGCTGGACAACAAAAACGTCGGTTCCCCGGACGTTTTCACCAATCTCGACAAAAATTTCACCGTCGCTGAATTTCCTCACCTCCGCCTGGGAAACCGGCAGATCGAGGTGGGCGGCAATATCAAGAGCCAGGCCCTTGTGGGCGTTCCCTGAAAAAATCTTGATTATATTGGCCATCGTCCCGTTGTTATAACAACAATAAAAATGCGTAATTGGCTGGGGCGGAAGGATTCGAACCTACGAATGCCGGGATCAAAACCCGGTGCCTTAGCCGCTTGGCGACGCCCCAACTTTCGCCCGTGCCACAAAAACCCTTTCGCCGAACTTTCGTCGCATTTCGTCGGCAACCGCCTGCAAGGCAACTGCACTCTTCGACGCATCGGGGAAAAGACCGAAGACTGTCGGCCCACTGCCTGACATGAGCGAGATCTCCGCTCCAGCATCCACGAGATCCGACTTGATCTTCATCAGTTCCGGATAACTGGCCAAAGTCACGGACTCCAGATCGTTGACAAGTTCCCCCCGTGTCAACAAAGCGAAGGCATCTTTTCGAAAACTCGCTAATTTAGATTCTTTCAATTCCGTTGTCAATCCTAAATTCTCAAAAACCCAGCGGGTGGAAACTGAAAATCCGGGATTCACCAATACGATCCCATAGCCCTGCAGGCCCGGGAGCGGGTACATCTCCTCGCCCACTCCTCCGGCGATGACCGCATCGTGTCCGGTGGCGAAAAACGGTACATCAGCCCCGAGCTGCAGGCCCATCGAGGCGAGTTGCTCTTCAGAAAATTCACCCCCGAACAAACGGTTGAGCCCGCGGAGGACAACTCCGGCATCACTGCTGCCACCGCCCAGCCCTGCAGCCACGGGTATCCGTTTCTCGATACGGATGTCGGCGCCATATCCCTTTCCCCGGGAAGACAGGGCAAAGAACAGTGCCGCCGCCCTCGAGGCCAGATTGGATGAATCCTGCGGGAGTGAGCTGTCGCTGCAGCTGAGGCGGATGACGCCATCGAGCGTTGGCTGCAACGACACCGTGTCGCCGAAATCGAGCTTCTGCATCCAGGTCTCGAGCTGATGGTAGCCATCTGCCCTCCTGCCGAGAACCCGGAGAAACAGATTGATCTTGGCCGGCGCAAAAAGCTCGAGAACCTTGGGGGGATCACTTTCCATCAGCTGCCAGTCCATCAGGGGCACGAGAGCCCCCGTCCTGTCCCTGCTATTTTTTGACGGCCTTGACAAAACGCAGCTTGACATCGTAGATGATGTTCTTCAGCAGTTCCTCCTCATCTTTCTCGAGGTTGCCCTTGGTCTTCTGCTCAAGCAGGACCAGGGTGTCGATCCCGTGCCGGGCAAGGTCAAAGTCCTGTGCCCGCTTGCCGGTCGCCGGATCGGCAATCTCGCCCAGATGATACAGGACGGAGGTATTCAGGGACAGGACGAAAGCCGGGAAGGTCACCTCCGGCATGACGCACTTTCCCTGCCTGTCAGGCACCTTCCCCTCGCCGCAGTGGCACTCGTCCGTCATCTCGTCTTTCGCTGTCGTCTGCTCTTCCATCTGTCCGACCTCCTCGTCTGTACGACCGTCATCGCTCATATCCGGTTCAACTCGAGAACTATCGCGTCATCGATATGTTCCAGCTGACGAACCTTGGCGAGCAGCTCCCGGGAAATCAGCTCATCGGTGCTGAGGAAAATGATGTTCTGGTTGCTCGCCTCCTCCCGGCCCACCGTCATGCGGGAAATATTGACTCCGGCGTTGCCGAGGGTGGTGCCGAGGGCGCCGATCACCCCGGGGACATCCTTGTTGTAGACCAGCAGCATCGGGCCGGCCGGCAGGGCCTCGAGACGGAACGAATTGAGGCGGACCAGCCGCGGCTCGTTCTTTCCGAAGACCGTCCCGACCAACACGTTTTCGCCCTCGGTGGTGACGACCTTGACCGACAGCACGTTATTGAAATCGTGGGCCTTTTCCGATTTCGACTCGACAACCCGGATCCCCCTGTCCTTGGCGATGACCGGGGCGTTGACATAGTTCACCGCATCCTGGAGGATCGGGGTGAACAGGCCTTTGAGGAAGGCCACGGTGACCGGGGCGGTGTTGAGTTCGGCCAACTCGCCGCTGTACTCGATGTTGATCGTCTGCACGCCGCCCTTCGCCATCTGCATGTGCAGCGAACCGAGCATCTCGCCGAGAACGATGTAGGGGCCGACCTGGGCAAGGACGTCGGCGCTGACCGATGGCATGTTGATGGCGTTGGTCACCGACCCGCGCAGGAGATATTCGGCAACCTGTTCGGCGATGATCAGGGCGACGTTTTCCTGGGCCTCACAGGTCGACGCACCCAGATGCGGGGTACAGATGAAGTTCTTCAGGCCAAGCAGGGGGCAATTCTCCAGGGTAGTCGGTTCGGAGGCGAAGACATCAAGGGCAGCCCCGCCGATCTCGCCTGCCGCCAGCGCCTCGTACAGGGCCTGCTCATCGCAGACTCCGCCGCGGGCGCAGTCGATGAACATCGCCTCCTTTTTCATAGCCCGGAAGAACTCGGTGGATAGCAGCCCCTTGGTCTCCTTGGTCAACGGCACATGGACGGTAATGAAATCGGCACGGCGGGCCAGTTCCATCAGGTCGACCAGTTCGACACCGATCTTCTCCGCCATTTCCTTCGGCATATGCGGATCGTAGGCGATGGTCTTCATCTTCAGTCCCTGACCCCGGCTGGCGGCGATCCCGCCGATCCGGCCGATACCGACGATGCCGAGAGTCTTGCCGGTCAGTTCCCGGCCCATGAAGCTCTTCTTCTCCCACTTTCCTTCCTTCATCGAGGCTGTCGCCTGCGGAATATTGCGGGACAGGGCCATCATCATCGCGATGGCGTGTTCCGCCGCGGTGGTGGCGTTGCCATCGGGAGCGTTCATGACGACGATGCCCTTCTGGCTGGCGGCCGGGATATCGACGTTGTCGAGACCGATGCCGGCCCGGCCGACAACCTTCAGCCTGTGCGCCGCCTCGAGCAGATCAGCGGTGACCTTGGTCGCACTGCGGATCACCAGGCCCTCGTAGTTGCCGATGATCTTCTTCAACTCCTCGGGCTTCAGGCCCGGGATGCTGTCCACCTCGAGCCCGGCCTCTTCCAGTATCTTCACCCCTGCTGGCGACAGATTATCGCTGATCAGTACCTTCATCTCCGCTCCTTCTCCTTCTCAGAATATGCCTGCCCATGGCCTGGACAGGCTGTTTGGTTAATCACGTGTGCGACCTGGCTCGCTTGAAGCCGTTCACCCAGTAAAATCTGCAATTATAATGATATCGTCGACAGAGGACAACAGAAATGCGTTGACTGCGATATCCGTCAACATGCGTCGGACAGCTGGCACGGGATGCAACTGTCGCGCGGCTGATCCCGTGCTTCAATGAAATGTTGAACAATTGCAGGGAAGACGATATAAAGCAAACTCTTCGTAGACATGTGCCAATCTGCCCTTACCTCCGTGGAGTCCGCCTGAATCTGCCGGATTTGACTTACAGAAATAGCGCATTCGATATACAATACCCATAATTGCTGGCATCAGGCCGCCTGTTCCGCAGCCTTCCCGAGAAGGGGAGCACGACCGGCACTGCCGCACGATATTCCATTCAAGGAGCTGTTCATGACCGAGACACGACTGCGCTTTCCACCGAGCCCTACCGGCTACCTCCATATCGGCGGCGCCCGTACCGCGCTGTATAACTGGCTGTACGCGAAAAAGACCGGCGGCAAGCTGATACTGAGGATCGAAGACACCGACACCGAGCGCTCGACCGAGGAGTCGATCCGTGGCATCCTCGAAGGCCTGGAATGGCTCGGCATCACCTACGACGAAGGCCCGTATTTCCAGACCGACTTCACCGCCGACCACGTCGCCGCCGCCGAGAGGCTGCTGGAGCAGGGGCTGGCCTACCGCTGCTTCTGCAGCAAGGACGAACTCGACGCCAAGCGGGAAGCGGCCTTGACCGCCAAGCAGAACCTCGGCTATGACCGGACCTGCCGCCACCTGACTCCAGAACAGGTGGCCGGGAAGATGGCGGCAGGGCTGCCGTCGGTGGTCCGGTTCAAGGTGCCCGACCGTCAGGGCATGCTCGGCTACGACGATAAGGTCCTGGGCCGGATCGAGTGCGACTACCGCGAAGTGGACGATTTCGTCATCCTCCGTTCCAACGGTAAGCCGCTTTACCTGCTCTGCAACGTTGTCGACGACATCCGCGACCGCATCACCCATATCATCCGCGGCCAGGACCACATGACCAACACTACCCGGCAGGTCCTGCTCTACGAGGCCCTGCAGGCGCCACTGCCGGTCTTCGCCCACATCCCGCTGACGCTCGACACCAAGAAGTCGAAGATCTCCAAGCGCAGCCACGGCGAGATCGTCGCCGTCCATTTCTACCGGGATCACGGCTTCATCCCGTGGGCCTTCAACAACTTCCTCGTCCTCCTCGGCTGGTCGCCCGGCAACGACCAGGAAATTTTCTCGAAAGAGGAGCTGATCGAGGCCTTTACTCTGGAGCGGATCAACCGTTCCAGCGCCATCTTCAATTTCCGCCGCGACGACCCCAAGTTTTTCACCGACCCGAAGGCAATAGCCATCAACGAGCACTATCTGCGGACGATGGCCATCGACGAACTGGCACCGATGGTGCAAAAAGAACTGGAAGCGGCGGGACTCTGGGATGATTCCTACGCCGGCGGGCGCCGCGATTGGTTCCTCCACACCATCGACCTGATCCGCGACCGCTTCCACACCCTGAAAGATTTCACCAGCCTCGGCAGGGCATACTTCGCCGACGATTTCACCGTCGAAGACAAGCCGCTGCAGAAAAACGTGCTGAAATTTCCGGAGCTCACGAATTGGCTGCCGGCACTGGCCGACCGGTATGCGCAGCTGGCAGTCTTCGATGCCATCGAAACCGAACGGGTCTCCCGCGAGATGGCCGAAGAACTCGATATCAAACCGGGAGTGCTGATCAATGCGATGCGCACCGTGGTGACCGGCCAGCTGGCAGGGCCGTCGATGTTCGAGATCCTGCCGGTCATCGGCAGGGATCGCGTCCTCGCCCGGATCCGCGATATCGCCCGGTTTTTCCCGGCATCCTGATCTCCATCCCTGAGGATACTGCAAAGGACAACGCCATGGACACCACCGACAAGCCAGTCGTCAAGCCCGTCGATTTCATCCGCCAGATCATCGCCGAGGACCTCAAGTCCGGCAAGCACCGGACCACGATCACCCGATTTCCGCCGGAACCGAACGGATTTCTCCACATCGGCCACGCCAAGTCAATCTGCCTCAATTTCGGTATCGCTCTGGAGAATGGCGGCGTCTGCCACATGCGCTTCGACGACACCAACCCGAGCAAGGAGGAGGTCGCCTATGTCGAATCGATCATTCGCGATGTCAGGTGGCTCGGTTTCGACTGGGGTGACAAACTGTTTTACGCCTCCGACTACTTCCCTGCCCTCTACGACTATGCAGTGGAGCTGATCAAGCTCGGCAAGGCGTATGTCTGCCAGCTCTCCACCGAAGAAATCCGCCAGTATCGCGGGACCCTTACCGAACCAGGGAAAGAGAGCCCTTACCGCAACCGCAGTGTCGAGGAGAACCTCGATCTCTTTGCACGGATGCGAAACGGGGAATTCGACGAGGGCAGTCATGTGCTGCGAGCCAAAATCGACATGGCCTCCCCCAATCTGAACATGCGCGATCCAGTCATTTTCCGGATTCTCAAGGTGCCTCACCACCGCACCGGCGACACCTGGTGCATCTACCCGATGTACGATTACACCCACTGCCTGTCCGATGCCATCGAGGGAATCACCCATTCGCTCTGCACCCTTGAATTCGAGGATCACCGGCCCCTCTACGACTGGGTCCTCGACACCCTCAGGACGCCCTGCCACCCGCAGCAGATCGAGTTTGCCCGCCTGAACCTGACCTTCACCGTCATGAGCAAGCGCAAACTGCTGCAGCTGGTGAAGGAGGGATATGTCGACGGCTGGGACGACCCGCGGATGCTGACCATTTCCGGTTTGAGGCGACGGGGCTACACCCCGGCCTCGATCCGCAGTTTCTGCGACGTGATCGGGCTGGGGAAGAAGGAAAGCTGGATCGATATGACCGTCCTCGAAAACGCCGTTCGCGACGACCTCAATGTCAATGCGCCACGGGCGATGTGCGTCCTCGACCCGGTCAAGGTGATCATCGACAACTATCCCGAGGGCCAGGTCGAGGAGATGGAAGCGATGAACCATCCCCAGAATCCCGAAATGGGCAGCAGGATGCTGCCTTTTTCACGCGAGCTGTTTATCGAGCGTTCCGACTTCATGGAGAATCCGCCGTCGAAATTCCACCGCCTCGGCCCCGGTCGCGAAGTCAGGCTGCGCTACGGCTACCTCGTCACCTGTACCTCTTTTGTCAAGGACGAGGATGGGATCATCCAGGAAATCCATTGTACCTACGATCCGGCCTCACGCGGCGGATCGGCCCCTGACGGACGCAAGGTCAAGGGCACGATCCACTGGGTTTCCGCCACCCACGCCCTGCCCTGCCGGGTCCGGCTCTACGACCGGTTGTTCCTCGTTGAGAACCCGGAGGCAGACAGAGAAACCAGTTTCAAACAGCACCTCAATCCGCACTCTCGAGTTGTCATCGAAGGGGCAATGGCGGAGCCAGCCCTGGTAGGCATTGCCCCCGGCGCACAGGTCCAGTTCGAGCGCCAGGGATTTTTCTGCGCGGATTCCGTCGATTCCCGACCGGGACAGCCGGTTTTCAACCGCATCGTCACCCTGCGTGACACCTGGGCCAAGGAACAGCAGAAGGACACCTGACATCCCCCCACAGAGCCGTCCGCGATTGACGCGAAAACAGCAATACAGCAGCACTGGCGGGCGGCTTCATCCTGCTCCGATGATCTGCTAAGTCGCTGTTGATTGAACAAATACTCGGTTGGCTGGCAACAACAACTTAGTTGCGCCTGATTTTTATCCTGTGCTTGAAAAAGCTGTTGACTGTGTCTAATGTTTGGTGTACCTAATACCAACATTCTCAGACTGGAGCACGGCATGGGATTCAGAAAGCTGCATCACGGGTGTCACTGTCTTGCCGACAGGGTAAGGAACTGCTGGGGCAAAGAGAAGTGTGACGGCTCAATCGCCCCGCTTTCCACAAAAGGCAAGGCCGGTCGGATTCGCATCTGCAAGGTCACCGGCGACCGGCGGCTCTGCGCCCGGATGGCCTCGATGGGCGTCTATCCCGGGATTGAAGCGGAATTGATCTGCCCGGAGAACGGCAGCCAGTGCCTCCTCAAGGTCGAAGGAGGAACTATCAGCCTCGATAACAGCGTCAGCGACAATATCCTCGTAACAGCCCTGTAGTCGAACGGAAACGAGCCCTTGCCCAGGGCTCATTTTTTTTGCCAGAAAGGTTAGGGAATCCTAACTTGCAGTGTCAGATGGAGGTGCATATGTTGGAAAAAAGTATAATATGGCTTGCGATCGCAGCCGCCGCCGTTTATCTCGGGCGCAGGCTGTGGCGGCAGTGGCGGGCGGCAGTCGCTCCAGGAAAGAGCATCTCCTGCGACTGCGGGTGCTCCGGCTGCAATGTGATATGCGATGAGAAGCGGCAACCTCAACCCAGGCGATGACATCATGCAGACCATTCTCCTCAGACAGATGCAAAAGGGACAATCCGGAACGATCCAGGCCGTCAAGGTCGGCGGGGAGCTGGGCCGCCGCATTCGCGAGATGGGACTTATTCCGGGAACCCAGATCACCATTCACGGACGGGCGCCGCTGAACGATCCTGTGGCCATCCGGGTGATGAACGGCACCCTGACCCTGCGCAACAGCGAGGCCGACTACATTCAGGTCGAAGTCGAATAGAATCGCGTCCCTCATCCCAATACGAAATCAATTCATATCAGGCATTCATGACATCGCAATCGATTATCGCTCTCGCGGGCAATCCCAACGCCGGCAAGACCACTCTGTTCAACCAGCTCACCGGCGCCCGTCAGCACGTCAGCAACTATCCCGGCATCACCGTCGACCACAAGGAAGGCCACCTCGAACACAAAGGCACTGGAGTCATCATCACCGATCTCCCCGGCACCTATTCCATGACCGCCTATTCGGTGGAGGAACTGGTCGCCCGCGATTACCTGATCAGCCATCGCCCGGATACGGTCATCAACATCGTCGACGCATCCAACCTGGAGCGCAATCTGTACCTGACCTGTCAGTTCCTCGAACTCGGCGTCCCGCTCGTCATCGCACTGAACATGATCGACGTGGCGCGGGACCGGGGCATCGAGATCAAGGCGGAAAAACTGTCCGAACTGCTCGGCGTTCCCGTTGTGCCGATCATCGCCCGTTCCGGCTTCGGCAAGGAACAGCTTCTCGATGAAGCCCTGGCAATCGCTTCCCAGCGGCGGCAATGGCATCCTCGCGACATTTCCTATGGCGATGATCTCGATGCCGCGATTGCAGATCTGATGACCACGATCGAATCATCCAGCTTCCTCGACAAGGAGTATCCGCCACGATACACCGCCATCAAATACCTTGAAAACGATGAGCAGATACTGCAGAAAGGCCGTGATACCGACCTGACGACAGCCACCCGGCTCGAAAACATCGTCAACAAAGTCTGTGAACACACGGTCAAAACCCTTGACGTCTATCCCGAGGCGATCATCGCCGACCACCGCTACGGTTTCATCAAGTCGATTCTCCGCCAGGGGGTGGTGACCCACAAATTCGACACCGACCGGCTCTATACCTCCGACAGGATCGACAAAGTGCTCACCAACCGCCTTGTCGGACCAGTTATCATGCTGGCCGTTTTGTTCGGCGTCTACCAGTTCACCTTTGCCTGGAGCGAGCTGCCGGTAGCCTGGCTGGAGAATTTTTTCGGCTGGCTGTCAACACGAGTCGACGGCATTCTCCCCGACGGGCAACTGAAATCCCTCGTCATCTCGGGGATAATAGATGGCGTCGGCGGCGTCCTCGGCTTCGTGCCGCTGATCATGTTCATGTTCTTTTCCATCGCCATCCTCGAGGATACCGGCTATCTGGCCCGGGTCGCCTACATGATGGACCGGGTTTTCAGGACATTCGGCCTGCACGGCTCATCGGTTATGCCGTTCATCGTCTCGGGCGGGATCGCCGGCGGCTGTGCCGTTCCCGGGGTCATGGCCACCCGGACCCTGCGTTCGCCGAAGGAGAGGATGGCTACGCTGCTGACCGTACCCTTCATGAACTGCGGCGCCAAGATGCCGGTCCTGGCTCTGCTGATCGGCGCTTTCTTCAGTGAGAACAAAGCGCGGTACATGTTTCTCTTCACCATGCTGGCCTGGATCGTCGCCCTTCTTGCCGCCAAGCTGCTCCGGTCCACGGTACTGCGCGGGGCCCCCACGCCCTTCGTCATGGAACTGCCGCCGTATCGTTTCCCGACCGTCCGCGGTCTGCTGATTCACACCTGGGAGAGAACCTGGCAGTACATCAAGAAGGCCGGCACGGTCATCCTCGGCATTTCGGTGCTGCTCTGGGCGATGATGACCTTCCCGCAGCTGCCGGCAGAACGCCTTGCCGGCTTCGACAGGGAGCGGCAGACCGTCACCGCCGGCTATCCCGCGACCGTCGTCGCCGAACTGGAACAGGACGCAGGCGAACTCTCCTCCCGGGCGGCTGAGCTGGCCGGCCAACTGACAGCTATCGGCAGGCGGCAGTCTGAGGAGGCCCTCAGGCATTCCGCGGCCGGCCGCATCGGAACGGCCATCGAATCGGTATCGCACCTCGCCGGCTTCGACTGGCGCACCAATATCGCCCTGCTCGGCGGTTTCGCCGCCAAGGAGGTAATTATCTCAACCCTCGGGACAGCCTATTCGATGGGGGACGTGGATATTGAGGCCGCCGACTCCCTCGGCGACCGCCTGCGAAAGGCCGAGAACTGGAACAGGGTAGTGGCGGTTGCCGCCCTGGTATTCATCATGTTTTACGCCCCCTGTTTCGTCACGGTAGTCTGCATTGCCAGGGAGGCATCGTGGCGGTGGGCCTTCTTCTCAATGGGTTTCAACACCGTGTTCGCCTTTGTTCTGGCGGTGGCGGTATTTCAGGTCGGCACCTTCCTGGGCCTCGGATAAGCCCCGGAGGCGGTACAGGGCCCATCCCCAGCGACGGGCGAGCCCTGCAAACTGACTACTCGATGCGGATCGAACCGATGCCGGAATACGGCTCAGTCTCATCTTCCGGATCGGCGATGGCTCTGATCGCCGGCTCGGTCTCGCGGGCCGGCCGCTCATGGATTACCGGCGGCTTCGGCGCAGCTTCCTCCTGATCCCGCTCGATCGCCATTCGGTCAGGCTCGGCCAGAGCCTGCCCGAATGGCTGTTTGAAGACGGCGATGATACCATCCCGGGTCTCGAGCATCGCCACCAGTTCCCAGCCAGCGGCACCGAATTCGTTCAGCGACTGTTCGATTTCCGACTCGTCGAGGAAGGCGCTTCCCAGCAAACCCTCCTTCTTCAATTCATACAGTACTGTCTTGTAACTCCAACGCATTTCCTTGCACACCCCTTGCCGCATCAATTGTTCGGGCCGACAAACGTGTCGTCTTCGAACGTTCCTTCATATACCTTGCCCGCCTCCGTTTCGAGGCGCCCTTCACCACTGCGTTTGCCGCGGCGGAACTGTCCTTCATAGCGGCTGCCGTCCTTGCCGACCAGCACCCCTTCACCGTGCGGCAGATCGTCCTTGAAATCCCCTTTGTATTCGGATCCGTCGGGGTATCGGAGCCAGCCCCGGCCGTTGAACATGCCGCCGGCGAATTCCCCTTCGTAACGGCTGCCGTCGGCAAAGCTGTATTTCCCTTTACCGGAAAACTGGTCTTCCTTGAATTTGCCGACATACCTGGTGCCATCGGGGTAGGTAAAGGTTCCCTTGCCCTCCTTCATGCCGTCACGGAACTGACCATCGTATTCCCGCCCGTCGGCGTAGCGGTACACGCCTTTGCCGTCAAATCTGCCCGCCGAAAATTCGCCCTTGTAGGTATCGCCGCCGGGCAGCAGCAGCGATCCCATGCCGTCCATTTGGCCGTCCTTGGCCTGGCCTTCATAGACCCGGCCATCCGGATAGACCACCTGCGCCTTGCCGCTGACCGGCGATCCGTCTCCGGCCCTGAGAATCCGCCCATCCTCGAACCGATAGCCTTCCGGCTGATCCGTTCCGGTATCGCTGCCACTGCCGCCTGAGCCGCCGGCAAGGTCATCGCTGACCTCTTCCTCGGGCTTGAGCAGCCAGTCGGGCACGTCTCCATCCTGGCCGTCGGCAACCACTGCCGGAGCTTCGGCCTTGGCATCGGATTCAGGTGCCGGCTTGCCGTTCAGGAAGGGACCGCGGTACTTTCTGCCATCAGCGTAGCGCATCGACCCCTTGCCATGCATGACATCGCTGACGAACTCTCCCTTGTAGACGCTGCCGTCGGCCAGGGTCAGTTCTCCCCTGCCGTTGCGTTTGCCCCCGGCGAACTCACCCTCGTAACGACTGCCGTCGACATATTCGCGGACGCCCTTGCCCTCTTCCAGGTCGTTGACGAAGGTGCCTTCGTACCAGGATCCGTCGGCATACTCCATCCGCCCCTTGCCGTTCCGCCGGCTGTCCTTGAACTCTCCCTTGTAAACGCCGCCGCCGGGATAGCGCTTAATACCCTCACCGTTCAGCCTGTCCTCGACGAAGGTCCCCTCGAATTCTTCGCCGTTTGCAGCGGTGTACACCCCGAACCCGTGGCGGACGGTCCCGCGGAAATCCCCGGTATAGGAACCGCCGTCGATATACTTGCGGGTTCCCCTGCCCTCCGGTTTGCCATTGCGGAACAATCCCTCATACCAGGTGCCGTCCGGATAGGTCAGCTTTCCATGGCCGTCGACGGTGTTACCGAGAAAACTTCCCTGGTATTCGCGGCCATCGGGGTAAAAGAGTATGCCCTGTCCATGGAAGAGACCGCTCTCGAACTCGCCGGTATACTGCGTCCCGTCGCCGCGGAGCAGATTTCCCTTGCCGCTGAAGAGATTGTTCCGGAAGCCGCCCTCGTAACTGAATCCATTAGGACCGGTAATCCGGCCCACCCCATGGTACCTGCCGTCCTTGAATTGACCGGTGTAGGTGATGCCATTGGGCAAGGCCAGAGTCCCGACACCGCTGATGACCCCGTTTTTGAACTCTCCCTGGTAGCGCCGCCCATCCTTCTGGACAAATACCCCTTTGCCATTCCGGCAGTCTCCTTCCAGGCACTCGGCTGTGGCCAGACACGGCAGCAGGACAAGGGCAAGGACGGCGCATCCGCGTAATACTGCAAGTTTCATATGCTGCTGAACCTCCGCAAAGAGATGACGCACTGACTACTTATTGAACGCATCGTAGGCATTTCTGGCCTCACGGCCGATAATGGCGATGCCCCGGGCGACATCCTCGTCGTCCTGGGAATAGGTTACCCGGATGCATTCCTGCCGGTGTCGCCAGTCATCCCGCAATCCGGGAAAGAAATAGTGCCCTGATACCACCAGTGCACCCTGCCGTTTCAGCCGGCGATAGAAGTCGAGACTCGATATCGGCAGGCCCTCGAACCACAGCCAGAGAAACATCGCCCCCTCCGGTCTGTGGATGCGATACGGCAGACCGGCACATTCCCGCCTGACAGCGGCCACGGCGTGTTCCATCTTGTCGCGGTAGAACGGACCGATCAGATTGTCGCACAGACCGATGATCTCGCCGGAGGCGAAGAGTTTCCTCGTCACGACCGCCCCGAAGCTGCCAGGCGACAACGACATGATCGCGTTCATGCTGGCCAGGGCGCGAACGACCTCCGGCCTGGCGACGATGATGCCGGTGCGGACGGCGGGCAGCCCCAGCTTGGACAGGGACAGGCAAAGGACGACGTTCTCGTTCCACAGCGGTGCAGCCTCGGTATAGACCATGCCGGGGAACGGCAGGCCATAGGCGCTGTCGATGATCAGCGGCACGCCATGGATTGCGGCCAGCCTGTCGAGCTTTCTGACTTCGTCGTCGGTGATGACGTTGCCGGTTGGATTGGTCGGACGGGAAACGCAGATAGCGCCGATATCACCGGTGATCGTCAACGCATCGAAATCGATATGATACTTGAACATGTCCTCGCCGATCCGCTCGATCTTCGGTTTCGTCGAGACAAAGAAATCATCGCAGAGGCCGAGGTCGGCATAGCCGATATATTCCGGGGCCAGCGGCAGGCAGATCTTTTTCCGGCTGCCGTCGGGGTGCTCGCCGGCGAAGAGATTGAAGAGCATGAAGAAGGCGGTCTGGCTGCCGTTGGTAAGACAGATGTTTTCAGGTCCGATCGGCCAGCCGAAATGCCTGGATAACAGGGTGGCGAGCACTTCGTTGAATGCCGCGTCGCCCTGGGGCGGACTGTAGGCGCCGATCAGTTCCCGGAAGGCGCGGCGGTCGCCGCAGATATCCTGCAGGTGGCGACGGAGCAGTTCCTGGAACTCGGGGACATGGCCGGGGTTGCCGCCCCCCATCATCATCATCTCTCCTGCGAATTCTTTCCGGGCCGATCCCAGATCATCCATCAGCGAGAGAATGCCTGCATCGCAGGTCAATCGTTTCCCAAAAGTCGAAAAGTGCATGGCTGTAAGGTGCAGGGGGCCGTCGTCGCCTCTCAGGCCGTCCCTGCGGAATTCCCTGTTTTTCGTTGTTCGAAGGTGCGGACGACACGGACAATACACAACACTATACCAAGAGAGAAGAGAATCCTCCCCCAAAATATGCCGCCGAACCTGCCGCCAAGGGCCATCATCAGCAGGGTATCCTCGACCAGGGAATGGCACATCCCCATCAGCGCCATCGAATAGAAGATCTCCCGGCGGTCGAGCTTGCCCGAGCACGCTTCACGGATAATCAGGGCGCCCCCATAGCTGAGTCCCATGACCATGCCGACGACGGTGAGCGGCGCAGCCTGCCGACTCATCCCGAACACGGGCAGCACCGGCCCGAGCAGCCGCTCGAACAGCGTCAGTACCCCGATGGCGCGAAGAATCCGCATGCAGACCATGATGCAGAAGATCACCAGGATGATCATGCCGAGATTGGAGACCTGGTTCAGGATCCAGGCGCCGAGCTCCGGGTCGGCCTCGCCGGTCCTGAAGAGCAGACGGGCAGGCTCCTGCCAAAGGCCCAGCAGTCGACAGACCCTGTCGAGCAGGAAGGCGTAGAGGACCGCCCCGCCGACCCGCAGGACGGCCACCGGCATCACCGCAGCACCCGCCCTCCGGCTGATGCTCAATTCCAGCGGCAGGGAATGGGCGATCAGCATGATCGAGCAGATGATCGTCACCTGCGCCGCGGTCAGCGACAGCCCCGGCGCCAGGGCGGCAAAAACCGCCATCCCGCCATAGATGCTGGTCAGGAGCGAGGTCGCCCATACCAGTCCCAGGGAACCGGGCAGGCCGACCAGTCTCATCACCGGCTCCAGCAGCAGGCTCAGCCAGGAAATCAGCCCCAGTTCCTCGAGGATCTTGGTGATGATGACTACCGGCACGGTAATTCTGATCAGTTCCCAGCTGGTCAGCGCCGTATCTTTCAGCAACGACTGCAGGTAGTTCCTGGATGCGGCGGCGGCCGAAGGCAATGCCGTCTTCTCCGTGTCAGCCACCCTTCTCTCCTTTCCCGGTGTTTCCCGGGCGCATTTTCATTGAAAAAAGCTGGCAGACAAGGCCGGAGGCGGCATAGACCACCTGCGCCGGCATCCTGCGGCTCTTGAATCTCATCGCCCGGCAGCCGTAGGGTTTCGCCGGGTCATAGGTTACATAATAGTGCATGCACTTGATGCACTCCGGCAGGTCAACAGCCATGGCTCATCCTCAGAAATCATTCCTCCCGCCCACCGGTATCACCGGCATCTCCCTGGTCAGGGTAAATGCGGCAAACAGTGCAGCCGTGATCATCGCACAACCTGCCACGACAAATCCGGCGCCGAGGCTGAAGTGATCGCCGATGCTGCCGATCAACGTCGGCATGACTCCGCCGCCGACCAAAAACGCCACCGGTATGCAGAGGGAGACTGCCGCCGCGCCCCTTTCCCTGCCGCCGGTTGCGCTGAGCATGGCAAAACCGGAAGGGAAAAAGCAGACCGCTATCACCGGCTGCAGGAAAATGGCGGCGAGCAGCGGGACACCGGCCAGCAGACCGAGGGGGACAGTCATGATCCCGGCCAGCAGCAGCACGACAAGCATCGTCCGCTGGTTGCCGAAGCGATCGCCCAGCCAGCCGGCCGCAACCGGCATGACGATGGCGCACAGCCGCGACAGGGCGAGCAACCGATTGGCGGTGCCGGCATCCATGCCCTGCCCGGAAACCAGCAACAGCGGCAGCATCGCATAGATTCCCATAGTGGAACAGATCGCCAGGGAAAACAGCAGGATCATCAGCCAGAAGCGGGGCATCGTCAGAAAATCCCGCAGAACGCCGAAATCGGGCGGACGACCCCGCTGCCGGCCCCCTTTGCCGGCAAGGCCAAACAACAGCGCCATCACGACAAGACCTGCACCCAGGATGGCCAGCCCCACCCGCCAGGTTGCCCAGCGGACCATGATCCCGCAGACCAGAGGGGCTATGACGAAACCGACGTTCGGTGCCAGCTCATGCACGGCAATTCCCCGTCCCCAGTATGGCGGCGCGATCATCCCGGTGATCGTCGAGAGCGCGGCCGGCAGGTAAAGTCCGGCTGAGACACCGAGGGCGAACAGGGCGGCGCGGAGACCAGGCAGATCCTGACAGGCGCTCAGGAGTGCCAGAGAGCAACCGGTGGCCAGGGTTGAACAGAAAATGGTCCATTTGAAGGTGATCCGTGCCGAAATGAAACCGGAGGACAGTACCGAGAAAAAATAGCCGGCGGAAATCCACAGGAAGAATGAACCGGCGACGGTATGACTGAAACCGAGCTCCTGCTCAATCTGAGGCAGCAGGGGCGAGAAGATGATGCGGGAGAGGAAATTCAGCAGAAAGAGTGAGGCCAGCAATACCAGCTGGGGCAATATCCGGCGGAAAGGGAGATATCCATCCCTTTCCGGTGAACAGCTGGCGACGGCCATCACTCACTGCGTCCGTGATGTTTTTTCGGAAAATCGAAGAACAGCAGCCGGCCGGATCCCTCCTGCAGACCCTGCCATGACAGCCGGTCGAACTCGATGCCGACGACGCCGCAGGTCGGCATCACGCCGGTATTCCTGCCGGTCAGCCATTGCGCCAGGTCGGTGATGCCGTAATTGTGGCCGACAAAGAACAGCACATCATGTTCGTCGGGGACACGGGCGATAGCCGCCAGCAGATCGGGGACATCGGCCTCGTAGATAGTTTCGTCAAAACGGATCAGGTCTTTGGGAAAGCCGACCGTTTCGGCGATGCGCCGCGCGGTTTTTCTCGCCCGTTTCGCCGGGCTGGACAAAATCAGGTCCGGACTGACGCCGTGATCAGCCAGCCTCCTGCCCATGAACGGCGCATCGGCCTTGCCGCGGCCATTCAACGGCCGGTCGAAATCGGGCAGTCCGGGTTCGGCCCAGCTCGACTTGGCATGCCGGATGAGATACAGTCTCTTCATCACCGCCTGCTCCTTTCCCACACTTCCTGCCACAGCTTATCGTACTGACGGGCCGCCGGTGACAGCCGGGCCGTGGCGCCAACCGGCTGACGCAGGATCCCCATCTTCTCGATCTCCGCCAGGAATGGGATGGAAGTCTTCAGAAAGAGCGGATATTTGCTGTATTTTTCCATCATCGCCAAGTGCATCGATTTCCTCCGCTCGACCATCGAGAAGAAGGCCAGGATTTTGCCCTTGTCGGCATCGAGCTTGCCAAAGAGTTTCAGCAGCTGTTCCAAGGCGATCAGCGACAGGGTGGTGGGGATGACAGGACAGACCAGGTTGTCTGCCGCTTCAATGATGTTTTCCGAGAGCAGCGTCAGGTTGGGTGGACAATCCAGGACCAGGACATCGTAATCATCCTTCAAGGGAGCGAACACTCCTGTCAGGACCTGACGCCGTTTCTTCTCGGCCAGCCGGTTGAGGACAAGGTCGAGGTTGCGGAAGGAAAAATGCGCCGGCAGCAAATCGAGACCTGGAAAATCGGTTCCCCGGATATTCCTGGCGATTTCGCCTTCAAGGAGCTTTTCACTGTTGAACTTCTTCTTCGGCTTGATCCGGAAATAATAGGATGCCGCCCCCTGCGAATCCATATCGCAGAGCAGGGTGCGCTGACCGGAGATGGCAGCGGTGTACGCCAGATTCACCGCCGTGGCGGTCTTGCCGACCCCTCCCTTGCTGCTGTATATGGCCAGTGTATTCATCACCGCCTGCCCGCTGCCTCTCCGGGAGGCCCAACGCCGCCAGCCCTGACGATCGTCTGCACCAGTTCCCGGTTCTCGGCGCAGGCGAAATCGGCGAATATCGCCTCGAACTCGCCCCGCACCTGCTGTTGCCGCTCAAACAGCCGGGTCATAAGACCACCCAGGGCGGCGGCAACGGCCAGGGCCTGTTGCGGCTCCCCGTTCCGACCCGGACTGCGGAAGGTCCCGAGCATCACCTGCTGCACCGACAAATCATTGAATTCGCCAAGGTTGTTCTGCAGTTTCTTCATGTGTTTAATCAGCAGTTCGACCTCTTCCGGTGGAAACAGCGAATGGAAGAATTCCAGGAGGTACCGCAGTTTCTTGACCTCGATGCGCAGGGCATGGAGGGCCGCCGGAGGGCTGTCTGGCCCGAGGTCTTCACCCCGGGCGATCAGCTTGCGAAAGCGTTTCTTCACCGCCCTGGCGGCAAATACCCGGCACAGTCCAGCCTCCTCCGCCGCTTCCTCCGGCAGATTCTCCAGAAAGTGCTGCCACTGCCCGAGCAGGCGCGTAAACCTTTGAGATTTCAGGCTCTTCCGCATCGACCTGAACTCCCTGTTCCGGTACTCCCGCATCCCGCGGACAAAACCGGTCAGCCCGGGGTGCAGCACCGTCGGCAGCATCTTCCGATAATCATCTTCCTGCAGCAGATAGACATCACTGTCGCGGACATTTCCGGTCGTCTGGGTGATCCAGCGGAATTCGGCGCGAAAATGGCGCCCCTGCTCTCCGGGGATCTTCTTGGCGAAAATACTGAGAAGGGACCGGGTCCGGCGCAGGGATATCCGCAGGTCATGGAGGAACTCGGTATCGATGTCATCGACGGTTCCCGGCAGGTTTCTCCGGATGTCGGACAGCACGGCCAGTCCCGCCTGCCGCAGCCCGCCCCGGATAGAGATGTCCCGCGGCAGAAGTATGGCCGTTTTGGAACCGTGCGAATCGACGTCGATGCCTGCCCTGGCCAGGATCGGAACCAGAAAATGGGTTCCGTTCGGTATTTCCTCCAAGCCATCCTCCCGCATCAGCTGGAGGACGGTCTGGAATTCCTGGTCGTAGCCGCGGATGCCGGTAAGATGGAGATGGCAGATGTCCGCCGGCCCCGAAGCCCCAGCGGGGATGATGGTCCGTTCCAGCCTGAGGCGGAGGACGGTCTTTTCGTCCTCATTGAGCAACTGGAAGAAGCGGCGATGCCGTACCAGTTGCAGTTTCGGACACAGGGCCCGGATGTCGGCATCTTCGATCAGATCATCCCGCAGCGGCCCCTCCTGAAAATTCCACCAGAACGGTCGTTTCTTCCTCGGCCCCCTGCCCTCACCCAGCAGTGTCCCGTCAGCCGAGAACAGCCTATACCGCCTGCCGCTGCGGGCAAGCGCCCTGCCCGAAATGAGCAACCTCCATTCAAAGGTGTCAAGGTACTCCTCCCGCACCTCCTCCGGTTCCAGTTCACCGACGGCATACCCGTCGCCAAGACGCTCGGCAAGAGAGGCAATCTCAATCCCGGTGGGAGCAACAAACGTGCTGGATGGAACCTTTTCGATCATCATCGACCGCGGGTCATGTCCGGTAGTTGGCGTTGATCTTCACATAATCCATTGAAAAATCACAGGTGTAGATCTCCTCGCAGCCCGCCCCGTCCTTGAGGTCGATACAGACGGCGAAATGTTTTTCCTTCAGGA
Organism: Desulfobulbaceae bacterium; assembly: GCA_008933635.1. Classification (GTDB taxonomy): domain Bacteria; phylum Desulfobacterota; class Desulfobulbia; order Desulfobulbales; family Desulfocapsaceae; genus Desulfoprunum. The sequence continues at coordinate 31,503 of WBUQ01000024.1, forward strand.
CCCGGGAGGCAGCCGCTTCCGCTTCCTTGCCGAGACTCTGGCCATTCTTGACGATGAGCACGTCGTTGAAGGCGATGTCGACATGGTCCGGATTGAACCGTACGCCCGAGCGCCCCATGGCGGCAATGATCCGGCCCCAGTTGGCATCCTCGCCGAAGAAAGCTGTCTTCACCAGATTGGAATTGGCAACGGTCCGGGCAAGACGCTCGGCGTCTTCGTTCTCCTTGGCGCCGCAGACTCGGACGGTGATGGTCTTGGTCGCGCCCTCGCCGTCGGCGACGATCATCAGGGCAAGCTCCCGCAGTACCTCCTCGAGGGCGTCGGTGAACACCTGACGGTCCTTCTGGGGGGCGTCCTCGTCGATCCACGGATTGCCGGCACGGCCATTGGCCATCACCAGGACCATATCGTTGGTGCTGGTGTCGCCATCGACGGTGATGCGGTTGAACGTCCGCTTGACTCCGCTTACCAGCGAGGTGTGCAGTTCGGGGAAACTGATCTGGACATCGGTCAGTACGAAGGCCAGCATCGTCGCCATGTTCGGCATGATCATTCCCGAACCCTTGGCCATTCCGGCGATATTGACCTCCTTGCCGCCAAGCTCGATCGTGCGGAAGGATGTCTTTGGCACGGTGTCGGTGGTCATGATCGCCCTGGCCACCTGGTCAAAGCCTTCCGGGGAAAGCCCGGCGACGAGCTTGTCGATGCTGGCGGTAAAGGCCGGCATGTTCAACTGCTCGCCGATCACCCCGGTTGAGGCGATCTGAACGAGATTATCCTGAATGCCCAGCGCCTGCGAAACAAGCGCGCTGGTCATGCGGGCGTTCTCCATGCCCTGCTCGCCGGTACAGGCGTTGGCACAGCCGCTGTTGACCAGGACAGCCTGGGCCCGCCCCTGCTTCAGGCGCTCGATATCGAGCAGTACCGGCGCGGCCTTGACCTGATTGGTGGTGAACACCCCGGCGGTCACCGCCGGGGTGTCGCTGAAAATCAATCCGAGATCGAGCCTGTCCGCATACCTGATGCCAGCCGCAACGGCTGACGTGGAAAAACCTTTGACTACCATTCGACGATCCATTTAGAATAATTCCCTTCCCCGGCACGTACGATCCCCATGGCCGCACAACGGTCTCGCCAGACCGGCCTCCCTTTCGTCACTCCGAAAGCGGTGCCTGCCTCCCGTTCGGAAAATAATATTCATAATAATCTACCATCCCTAGCCCTGGCTATGCTAGTATAAAATGGGCAGAGGGCCGGCTCGCCGACGCGACTGCCGCACCAGCCCGCTCCGGAAAGCCGGAAATCTTCCCCTGCGCTCTTTCCGGGGATGCGGCGGAATCTCGACCAGATCAACATTCCTCAGCACAACCTTGTATGCCGCCCGATCAGCTGCACTGGAGTTATCACCTCTTTTCCACCATCTTCCTTCTCGCCGACCTGACCATCCGGATCGGACTGTCCGTCAGGGTCATCATGCGCCGGCGCCCGTATCCGATCACCCTTGCCTGGCTGGTCGTCATCCTCCTCGTCCCGTTCGCCGGCGGTTTCTTTTATCTGCTGTTCGGCGAAAACCGCCTCTCGGACAAACGGACGGCTCGGATTCTGCTGTCGGTCCCCCTGTACCAGCACTGGCTGCAGACCCTCCATGGCCGATCGCCGGTGCAGTGGCAGCATCTCAACCCGGAATGCTCGCACCTGCACCAGCAGGCCGTGGCGCTCGCCGGCATACCCGCCCTCGACGGCAACGCCCTCGAGCTGATCGACAGTCCGGAAGTCATCCTCAAGGCAATTATTGATGACATCGAACAGGCCCGTTCCACCTGCCACCTGCAATTCTATATCTGGGAAGAGGGCGGCATGGTCGACGAGGTGATGGCGGCCCTCGGCCGGGCCAACTCCCGCGGGGTGGGCTGCCGCCTGCTGCTCGATGCCATCGGCAGCCGGGATTTCCTCCGCAGCAAGACAGCGAAAACGATGCGCGCCGCCGGAATCAAGATCCAGGAATCTCTGCCGGCCAGCATCTATTCCACCCTCTTTGCCCGGATCGATATCCGCAATCACCGCAAGCTGGTCATCATCGACGGCAGGATCGCCTACACCGGCAGCCAGAACATGGTCGATCCCAGCGTATTCAAGCAGGACGCCGGCGTCGGCAAGTGGATAGATCTGATGGTGCGGATCCGGGGCCCGGTGGTCGAAGCCCTGGCCGGAACCTTCGTCAACGACTGGTTTCTTGATGCCGATATCCGCCATTTCAGGCCCAAATCGGTGCGGGAGGACATCGATACCGTCCGACGAATCGCCGACATCCATCCATCCCCGCCGGTCGGAAAGATCGCCGTCCAGCTCGTCCCATCCGGTCCCGGAATGGCGCAGGACTCGATCCACAGCCTGCTCCTGGCGACCATCTACGCCGCTCGCCGGGAACTGACTCTCACCACCCCCTATTTCATTCCCGACGAACCGCTGCTCATCGCCCTGAAGGCGGCTGCACAGCGCGGCGTCGCTGTCCGCATCATCGTCCCGGCCAAGAATGATTCCCGGCTGGTCGAGTATGCCAGCCGGGCCCGCTTCGAGGAGCTCGTGTCCGCCGGGGTGACGATCCTGCAGTTCACCGGCGGGCTCCTCCACGCCAAGACCATCACCGTCGATGGCGACATTGCCCTGGTCGGCTCGGTCAATCTCGACATGCGCAGCTTCTGGCTCAATTTCGAAGCGACGCTGTTCATCTACGACCCGGCATTTACCAGCACCCTGCGGCATCTGCAGCATCGCTACGTCAACCAGTCCGTGCCCCTCGACAGCAGAGTCCTGGCCGAACGCACGCGATTGGAACGGTTCAGGGAAAATCTCGCCCTGCTGATCGGCCCCCTGCTCTAACCCCTGCCAGCAGCCAGCAGCGACGGTCAGCCGGCATGTTCCGCCCCGGCCATCCCGTTCAGCATCTCGACGTGCCGACGCTCCTCGTCGATGATGGCGGCCAGTTGCTGCCTGACCCCCTCATCCTCGACCAGGTCGGCGAGGAACTGATAAAACAGGATGGTATCCTCCTCAAAGGCCACGGACTGCCGGAGGAATCCGGAAATCTCCCCGGCTCCCGCCAGTTCGTCCGCATCAAGGGCGAACGTCTGCTCCTTGACCATCTCCTGCAGCAGACTGCGCCCCATCCGTTCCGCCTCCGTCAGCCCTTCCGGATTGTGGGAACATCCACCTATCGCTGCAAAAATGCGGGCATGGCGGGCCTCCTCCTTCGCCATCCAGCGCAGCAACTCCGCCATTGCCGGTTTTCCCACCCGATCGGCGGCCCGGAGATATGTCGACTCGCCGTTGCGTTCGATCTGAACGGCGATGGCGCAGATATCCTCGCGAGTGAACATGCGCGTCACTCTCCTTCCGGGGCCATGCTTTCCATGATCATCATCAGCCGCTCATTGGCCTTCTCCACCTCGGGATCCTCCATGAACGGGGCGATGCGGATGAACGACTGGCCGAACCGCTCCCCCAGCGCGTCGGCCTTCTGCTCGAGTTCCGCATACTTCGGCGGAACGGACTGTTCATTCTGCAACTCCGGATACTTCCTGTTCAGCTCCCGCATCTTCGGCGCCAGTTCTGCCATTTCGTCGGCGAAGGCATTGATCGCCACGGCGAACGCCCCGGCGCTTTGCGCCTTTTCCACAGCATCCAGGTAATTTTCCAGGGCCGGCACATACTCCGCGAACAGTTCGCTCGCCTCTTCGTATTTATCCCCTGCTTGGCAGACTGCAGCGAACAGCAGCACCAGGACGGCGGCACCGGCACACAGCATTTTTCTGTACATTTTCTTCACTCCTTGCGTGTTGATTGGATGGTTTGTCGCATTGCCGAAAAAATTACCCGGCCAAGGTAGCACGAATCGGGCGAATGCAAAACCTCAAGATACCTCTTTTTCCGTGCGGGCAGGAAAATTTCCCGGTTTTCCGATTGCCGCAGATGGTTCGACCTGATACTCTGCGTCATATTCGAAACTCCCCTGATCACCGAGACTTGTCGGAGCTGCCGGCGCTCATGACCGTTCCCGGCCGGCACCGGAGTGAAGCCACCACACCATGAACATCCTGCTGCTTTCGGACATCCACGGCAACTACCCCGCACTGGTGGCGATCGAAGCCTTTTTTGCCGGCCATTCCTTCGACATGATCCTCAACGGCGGCGATTCCGTCGTCTATGCCCCCTTCCCGACAGAGACCCTTCGCTGGCTGGAACGGCACCAGGCCCTCTCCATCCTCGGCAACACCGACAAGAAGGTCATCCGCCTGCTCCAGGGCAAGGAGCTGCGCAAGCCAAGGAACAAGGAAAAGCTGGTGATGTACACCTCGACCGCCGACCAGCTCGACAAACGGGGCAGAAAATATCTGCAGTCCCTGCCGCTTTCCCGTGAGATCAGTCTTCCCCGTGGGGACGGCAGCCTGCCTGAACAGATGATCGGTCTGCATCACGGCAGCCCGGCGGAGCCGCATGAATTCCTCTTCGCCGACACCCCGGTCGAGCGATTCGTCGAACTGGCCGCCAACTGCGACAGCCGGATCATCGTTACCGGCCATTCCCATTCTCCCTACCACAAGCAGATCGCCGGCATCCATTTCATCAACCCGGGTTCCGCCGGCCGGATGTTCGACGGCGATCCGCGGGTCAGCTGCGCTGTCCTGCGCATCGCCGGCGATGACGTCACTGTTGAGCACTTCCGCATAGCCTACGACATCGAGGCCGTCACCCGGGCCCTCGCCGATCGCCGGCTCCCGGAGATCTACATCCGGATGTATCGGGAAGGCAGAAAACTGAACTGAGACATTGCCTTTTCAATCGCATCTCTGCTAACGTAAGGCACGTCAGAGCTAAACCCACGACCCGGGCAACCGGCCGAAACCACATCCAGAAAAGGAATCCACACCATGGCGAAAAAATCGAAGAAGCAGGACAGCAACGGTACCGAAAATGTCAGGCTCGCCGAGGGGACCGCTTACAGGAACGTCGACAGCAAAAAGGGTGACGACAAGGTTGCCGTGTGGGTAAGCAAGAGTCAGATCAAATACGAGCAGGAACTGAAGAAGCTGCAGATCGAACTGATGAAGCTGCAGCTCTCGATGAAGCAGAATGGCGAACGGGTACTGGCGATCTTCGAGGGACGGGACGCAGCCGGCAAGGGCGGCACCATCAAGCGGTTCACAGAACATCTCAACCCGCGCAGCGCCCGGGTGGTGGCGCTGGCCAAGCCGAACGAGACGGAGATGACCCAGTGGTACTTCCAGCGCTATATCGCCCACCTGCCTTCAGCCGGAGAAATCGTCCTGTTCGACCGCAGCTGGTATAACCGGGCAATGGTCGAGCCGGTGATGGGCTTCTGCACCGACGAGCAGAACAAACGCTTCCTCAAGGACGTCCCGATGTTCGAGGAGATGTTGGTCAAGAACGGCATCAGGCTGTTCAAATTCTACTTCTCGGTATCGAAGGCGGTGCAGAAGGAAAGGTTCGACAGCCGCAAGACCGATGTCCTGAAACAGTACAAACTGTCACCGATCGACAACCTGGCCCAGAAATACTGGGACCAGTACTCGATCCGCAAATTCCAGATGCTCTCCGAGACCAACCGCACCATCGCACCCTGGACCATCATCCGCTCCGACAACAAGAAACAGGCCCGCCTCAACTGCATGAAATTCGTCCTCAGCAGCATGGAATACCAGGACAAGCTGCCTGATGCTGAATTGACGCCGGACCCCGAGCTCGTCATCTCCGGCATCGATGAACTCCGCCACATGGAGGAAAACCTGATGCAGCCCAAAGAGCTGCGGGGCTGACCGGCTTCAGATAAAAAAAAGGCCGGCGCCCCGAACAAGGGGCCCGGCCATTTGTTCCTCATCCCGCGCCGTCGACTATTTGAAGCGGCCGCAGCACTTCTTGTATTTTTTTCCCGATCCGCAGGGGCAGTCGGCGTTGCGGCCGATCTTGTCGCCGTCCCGCCGTACCGGCTGCTGGCCTCCCTGGTCGGTTTCCGCGAGATGCCGGCTGAGCAGACGCTCCTGCTCCTCCGCCTGCTTGCGGCGACGCTCCTCTTCCAGCCGCTCGACCTCTTCCGGATCGATCACCCGCACCCGCATCAGATGAGAAACGGTCTGTGACTTGATGGTGTCGATCACGCCGGTAAACAGCTGGAAGGCCTCGCGCTTGTACTCGTTCAGCGGGTTCTTCTGGCCGTAGCCGCGCAGGCCGATGCCCTCCTTCAGGTGGTCCATCGACAGCAGATGCTCCTTCCAGTGGGTATCGACCATCTGCAGCAGTATCAGCTTCTCCAGCTGCCGCTGGGTTTCTGCCCCGTTGCGCTCCTCCTGCAGCCGGTACGCCTGCTGCACCATTTCCGCCAGCCGCTCGCGCAGGCCATCCGCCTTCGAGTCGTGGCGCTCCTCTTCAGGCCAGTCCAGCGGGAAGTTGAACAGCTCGGCAACACGATCGCCAAGTCCCGGCCAGTCCCAGTTCTCCGGGTCAACCCGTTCCTGGGCGAAATCGGCGACGACCTCATCCACCAGTTCGGCGACCATGTCCTGGATCACCCCGGCAACATCGTCGTTTTCGAGGACTTCGCGGCGCTGGCGGTAGATCACCTCGCGCTGCTTGTTCATGACGTCGTCATACTCGAGAAGGTGCTTGCGGATATCGAAATGGTGCCCCTCGACCTTGCGCTGGGCATTCTCGATGGCCCGGCTGACCATGCTGTGCTCGATCGGCTCGTCCTCCTCCATGCCGAGCTTCTCCATGATGCCGGTGATCCGGCCGGAACCGAAGATCCGCAGCAGATCGTCCTCGAGCGACAGGTAAAAACGCGACGAGCCGGGATCGCCCTGACGGCCCGAGCGTCCGCGCAGCTGGTTGTCGATGCGCCGCGACTCATGCCGGGAGGTGCCGAGGATATGCAGGCCGCCGACCTCGCGCACCCCATCGCCGAGCTTGATGTCGGTGCCGCGGCCAGCCATGTTGGTGGCGATGGTCACCCGACCATACTGGCCGGCCAGGGCGATGATCTCCGCCTCGCGGGCGTGATGCTTGGCATTCAGGACCTCGTGTTCGATCTTCTCCTTCTTCAGCATCGCCGAGATTTTCTCGGATACGTCGATGGAGATGGTGCCGACCAGGACCGGCCGCCCGGCCTCGTGCATCTGTTTGATCTCGCGGATAACCGCCCGGTACTTGGCCGCCTCGTTCTTGTAAATGACATCGGCGTAGTCGTCCCGGATCATCGGCTGGTTGGTGGGCATGACGACAACATCGAGGTTGTAGATCTTCTTGAACTCCGGCGCCTCGGTGTCGGCAGTACCGGTCATGCCGGCAAGTTTGTCGTACATCCGGAAGTAATTCTGGAAGGTGATCGAGGCAAGCGTCTGGTTCTCCTTCTCGATCTTGACCCGCTCCTTGGCTTCCAAAGCCTGGTGCAGGCCGTCGCTGTAACGCCGTCCCTCCATGGTCCGGCCGGTGAACTCGTCGACGATCACCACCTGGCCGTTGCTGACGATATAGTCGACATCGCGCTGGAACAGGACATGGGCCTTGAGGGACTGGTTGAGATGGTGCAGCTTTTCGATGCTGCCGGGATCATAGAGATTCTCCACCTCGAGCAGTTCTTCGCCGAGGGCCACCCCTTCCTCGGTAAGGGAGACCTGGCGGGCCTTTTCGTCGACAGTGTAATGGACATCACGCTGAAAACGGGGGATGACCGAATCGACCTTTTTGTAGAGATCGGTAGAGATATCCGCCGGACCGGAGATGATCAGCGGGGTACGGGCCTCGTCGATCAGGATCGAGTCGACCTCGTCGACAATGGCGTAATTGAAGCCGCGCTGACAGAAATCCCGCAGGTCGAACTTCATGTTGTCGCGCAGATAGTCGAAGCCCAGCTCGTTGTTGGTGCCATAGGTGACGTCGGCGGCGTAGGCGGTACGGCGGGCCTGGTCGTCCATCTCATGGACGATCTTGCCGACACTCATGCCGAGGAAGGTGTAGACCTTCCCCATCCAGGCG
>WBUQ01000025.1 GCA_008933635.1 Desulfobulbaceae bacterium
GCCCCCGACCTGGACTATGCCGGGCGGCTGGAGTTGCTGACCGCAAGCGGCATTGCCCTGTGGGACGTCATCGGCAACTGCCGGCGTCCAGGCAGCCTCGACAGCGATATCGAACCGGAATCGGTGGCGGTCAACGATTTTGCCCGCTTCCTTGCCGCCCACGCCGGCATGCCCTACGAAGAGAAACTGGCCCGCTGGCATGCCGTCCTGGCGGAACTGCTCCGCTGAGCAGCGCCAGCTGAAATCAAGGGGATATGGGCCCGGAAAGTCCGCTTTCTACCGCCATGGCTCACAGGTGCTGTCCTGAGAGGTTACAGCGCTGCCTCATAAATGGCCGCGACATCTGCATCTTTCAGTTTCGTGGGATTGGTCAGACCGCACGCATCCTTCTGGGCGTTGCCGGTCATGATGGCGATATCCTCCTTTCTGACATTCTTGCCATAGCGTTTGCCAAGTTCGATCAGGCCGGCAGGGATGCCGATGTCCTTGGACAGCTGTTTGATGGCGTCCAGACATTTCTCGGCGGCGGCGCGGGCCGAGAGGCCGGAGACATTCTCGCCGAGAAACCTGGCCATATCGACATAGCGTTCGAGTTTGGCGTTCAAATTGGCACGCTGCACATGCGGCAGCAGGATGGCGTTACACTCACCGTGGGGAAGATCGTAAAAGCCGCCCAGCTGGTGCGCCATTGCATGAACATGACCAAGACTGGCATTATTGAAGGCCATACCAGCCAGATACTGGGCATGACACATGCCGTCCCGCGCCTCAAGGTCCGTACCGTTGGCGACAGCCTTGCGCAGGTATTTGGCTATCAGCTCGATAGCCTTCTGGGCGCAGGCGTCGGTCATAGGCGTGGCGATGGTGGAGACGTAGGCCTCGACGGCGTGGGTCAGGGCGTCCATGCCGGTAGCTGCCGTCAAGGCCGGAGGCATGCCGACCATCAGCAGCGGGTCGTCAATGGCGATGCCAGGGGTAACCCGCCAGTCGACGATGGCCATCTTCACCTTCCGGGAGGTGTCGGTAATGATACAGAAGCGTGTCATTTCCGAGGCGGTGCCGGCCGTGGTGTTGACGGCGAGATAGGGCGGCATCGGCTTGGAGGATCTATCCACGCCCTCAAAGTCGTGGATTTTGCCGCCATTGGCGACGACAAGGCCTATGCCCTTGCCGCAGTCGTGAGAACTTCCGCCACCTAAAGAGATAAGGGAATCACATTTTCTCGATTTGTACACCTCAACCCCGGTGTGAACGTTATGATCGGTCGGGTTGGGGATGGTTTCATCATACACCTCGTATTTCATCTTAGCGGCGTCAAGCAGATCAGTGATCTGCTTGGTGATGCCGCAGCCAGTTATACCCTTGTCGGTGACAATCAGAGGTTTTTTTCCTCCGAGTGCTTTGATCTTGTCAGGTATCAGTTTTGACGCGCCGATACCGATAAGTGTGACACTTGGAATAAAAAAGCCATATACCATTTCTTGAGTTGCCATAATATCCCTCTCTATTGATCAGATTATTGCGGGGTGCGTGGCGGTCATGCAACACGATGTGTCATGCCGCTCAACGGGTGTCTCTCTGGGGATATATGCAGCTTTCCTGTCAACCTTTGGTTCTCTGTAACAGAATGAGGTATCACCTCCTTATGAACCTGGCTCAGGATTGCGCAGGAAAGAGGTAGTGCCGCTTCGACCGGGAACTACCCGGAATTGAGAGGTGGTCTTCTAAGATGAGGCGCTCCTGAAATGCGACTGCGCTCAGATAGCGATGGCTGCAGAAAGGGAGAGCGGCAGGTTAGAGAATATCTCTCGTTTCCAATAGATACCCCCTGTCAGTGCTCAGAGATCAGGCAATTATCCCGGTAATCTCTACTGAAACAATGTAGAGCAATTGTGTTCGAAAGCAAGGGCGGGAGGCCAGCTTTCTGGAGGGCTTCCGGTCTTACCGGGGCAGGGTGGAACAGGAGTATAGGTGATGGTGTCGGTTGCGTTCATGATATCCTCCTTTCAGGTTGATTCTGGTTCTGAAAGAAAGGTTTACATCTTTAAGCCAAACGTAATGGCCAGCTGTGAGCCCCAACATGCCGGTTTCACAAGTCAGCATATCTCCTCTGGTGCCAAACCGGGCCTAAGCCCAATCAGCACCTGCACCGGTTTGGCCCTCCCACTGAGGCTTCTCTTTCGCCTCACAACTCCCCGTAGACTCGCTTACTTGTCATTATTCCGCTGGAATCACTGCATCCGGTCCCTGCTCAAACAATTCGTCAATCTTCGCCGCAAGCTTTTTTGCGGTGAACGGTTTGTTTATCAGATGCAGCTTTCTCTCAGCCAGCTCCTTGCCGGCAATGACGTTGTCGCTGTATCCTGACATAAAAAGGCACTTTATTCTTGGATGGAGTGTGATCACCTTGTCGGCCAGCTCAAGACCATTCATTTCCGGCATGATCACATCGGAGAGCAGCAATTCGAGGGTACTGGGGTGTTCGCTGGCGATGCTCAGGGCTTTGCCGGGGCTGCTGGCCGACAACACGGTGTAGCCCAGGTTCTGGAGCATATGTTCGGTCATCTTGAGGATTGCCTCATCATCTTCAACAATGAGCACGGTCTGACCGCGCCCATCACTGGATACGGCAGCGAGACGCTGAGCCGCCGCATCGCTGGATAATTCTTTTCCACCCGCTGCCGCCGCTGCGGGAATTTTTTTCCCTGTCACATTCTCTTGGCCGGTATCACAAGGAAAAGACATTCAAATTCTTCTCCTTACATATCGGGCAGATAGGATCATTTTCTCTGCTTATGCACACCTGGCAGCCCCATTGCAAACCACCGGCTCCAACCGATATACACCGTTCCACTGTTATTTTCCTATTCAGACTGCGAGGTGAACAATGCTGACCAAGAACGTCTCGACCACCCCCGTTATCGCAATGTTTCTGATCCTATCCGCTACCGGAGTCCTCCTCATGCTGCACGCCGGCGGCAACGGCACTAAAGCTATCCATGAATGGCTGGGGGTGGCCTTCATCCTCTTCGGCGTCCTCCATGCGCTTGCAAACTGGAATCTGACCAGGCGCTATCTTCGCGGATTGAAGGGGGGCATCATCGCGACGGCGGTCATCGCCTCCCTCGGTCTCACCGGCATCGATTCCAGAGATTCCCCTGCCCCTCCCATCAAAGCCCTTCTCTCGACGGTCCACCATGCACCGCTGAACAACGTCGCAGCACTCTACGGCAGATCGCCTGACGTTCTCGCCGGCCAGCTGCAGGATAATGGGTACACCGTCGCCGGCCCCGATCGGTCGCTGGAAGAAATTGCACGTGACAACGGCACCGATCCGGATAGGCTCCTGGCGGTGCTTTCCCCGAGGACCGAAACGGGCAGGCATTGACAATGCCGGCCGCACCGAGCAAAAAATCATGGGAAAATACCTCAAATGCGGATTAACTGGGGAGATCTGCATCATCAGAGGCCATAGGAGCGGGGCACCGTTGCTTTTTAAAAGGTAATATATTGATGTCATTCAGAATACAGCGTTGTCTCCTCCCCATTGCCCTGCTGCTGCTCGCGGCCTGCGCCCCTGTCGGGCCCGACTACAGGCCGCCTGCCACCGTCATGCCGGGCACCTGGGCCGGCGACCGTGGCCAGACCGCCACCGGCCTGGCTGACAGCGCCGAACGTTGGTGGGGGCTGTTCGACGACCCCGTCCTCACCGCTCTCGTCGAGCGGGCCCTGGAAGCAAACCACGACCTGCGCATCGCCACCAGCCGGATTACCGCCGCCCGGGCCAGGCTGCGACTGACCTCCGCCGCCGCCAACCCGACCATCGATGCCGGCGCCGGGTACAGCCGTTCCCGCCGCAGCGAGAACACCGGCGGCAATGGCGGCGGCGCCAGCAGCAACGGCAGCCAGGACCTGTTCGAGGCCGGCTTCGACGCCGACTGGGAGATCGACCTGTTCGGCGGCCAGCGCCGCGCCGTCGAATCGGCAGCGGCCACCCTCTCCGCCACCGAGGAGGACCGCCGCGATGTCCTGGTCACCCTCGAGGCCGAGGTGGCCCGCAGCTATTTCGACCTGACCGGCAACCGGCGACTGCTGGCAACCGCCCGGGACACCATGGACGCCCAGGAGAAGACCCTGAGCGTGGTCGACGGCCGGCTGCGGCTCGGGCTGGCCTCCGGTCTCGAATCCTCCCAGGCGAAGACCCAGGTATCGCTGATCGCCGCCCGGATCCCCGACCTCGAGCAGCAGATCGCCGCCAACATCAACCAGCTGGCCCTGCTGCTCGACCTGCCGCCGGCCGCAATGGCCCGGCGCCTTGACGTCTCCGCCCCGTCGTTCCGGCTGCCGGCGACCCTGCCTGCCGGCCTGCCTTCCGACCTGCTCCGCCGCCGGCCGGACATCCGTCGGGCCGAGCGGACGCTGGCGGCCGCCACCGCCGAGGTCGGGGTTGCCACCGCCGACCTCTTCCCCCGCTTCTCGCTGGCGGCCCTGGCCGGCCTGCAGAGCGCCAGCCTCTCCGATCTGGTCAGCTCGGGCAGCCGCTACTGGTCGATCGGCCCGTCCTTCAGCCTGCCCCTGTTCGATCGCGGCAGGCTCTACGCCGCCCTGGACATCACCGAAGCGGAGCTGGCGGAGATGCTGGCGAGCTACGAGAAGACCGTGCTGGCCGCCCTGGTCGAAACCGAAACGGCCCTTGTCCACTACAGCCGCGAGCAGGAGCGCCGCGACCGGCTTGCCGAGGCGGTCGCCACCGCCCGCCAGGCGGCGGTCTTCAACGAGGGCCTGTACGCCGCCGGCCTGGCCGACCTCACCGACGTGCTGGACAGCCAGCGCACCCTCCTCGCCGCCGAGGACCAGCTGATCGACAGCGAGCGGCAGCTTGCGCAGAACGTCGTCGCCCTCTACAAGGCCCTGGGCGGCGGCTGGGAGATCAGCGGACCGGCAGCAGCAGCCGCCGCCGCAGACGGCAAAAAACCACATACCGAGACCACCGGGATATCCCCATGACGCCCATACCCCCTGCACCTTTTCACCGACGATCGTTCCCGATCCGCTGCCGCCATCTTTTCCCGCTGATCGCGGTCACCGTCCTGCTGCTGGCCGGCTGTTCCGGCGGCGACCAGAAGGGGAAGAACGGCCCCTCCGGCCGCAAGCCGGCAACCACGGTGACCACCGCTCTCTGCGTCGCCAGGGACGTGCCGGTCGGCATCGAGGCCACCGGCCGGGTCGAGGCCTCGGCCTCGGCGGAGATCAGGTCGCAGGTCGGCGGCATCCTCGAGACCGTCCACTTCACCGAAGGCGCGCCGGTGCGGCGGGGGGAGATCCTCTTCACCATCGATCCCCGTCCGTACCAGGCGCAGGTCAAGGCCAGGGAGGCCGCGCTGGCCAGGAACCAGGCCGAGCTGGCCAACGCCGAGATGGAACTGCAGCGCTACCGCCCTGCCGCCGGCAAGGGATTCGTCTCCCAGGCCCAGGCCGACCAGGCGGCCACCCGGGTCGCCAGCCTGAAGGCCACCGTCCGGGCCGACGACGCCGCTCTCGAGAGCGCCCGCCTCGACCTGCAGAACTGCAGCCTGAAGGCGCCGTTTGACGGGCTGGCCGGCGAGATCGCCAGCGATGCCGGCAATCTGGTGAAAGCCAACGCCGACTCCCCGCTGGTGACGATCAACCGCATCGCCCCGGTCGACGTCGCCTTCGACATCGCCGGCGAACGGCTGGCCGAGGTGCGGCGGGCCATGGCCGGCAAGCGCCTCGCCGTCTCCGCAGCCATACCCGGCAACGGCAGGATGAGCGTCGACGGCCGGCTGACGTTCATCGACAACGGCATCGATCCGGCCACCGGCACCATCCGCCTGAAGGCCGAATTCGCCAATGCCGGCCGGGAACTGTGGCCCGGCCAGCTGACCGCCGTCACCCTGCTGCTCGGCAGCCGCAAGGGCGCCCTGGTGATCCCCAGCCAGGCGGTGCAGATCGGCCAGGACGACTCCCATGTCTTTGTCGTCAGGGATGACGACACGGTCGAGTACCGCCGGGTCGTCACCGGCATCGCAGCCGGCGGGGAGACGGTGATCGAAGGGGGCCTGGCAGCCGGCGAGCGGGTGGTGACCGACGGCCACCTGCAGCTGGTCGACGGCGGCGCGATCGAGGATCGCGGGCCCAAACCGGAAGCAGGCAAAACCATGGAAAAACCAGCAGCCAAGGAAGGCGGCAGATGACCGGCGGCATTTCCGACCTCTGCATCCGCCGGCCGGTGATGACCGTGCTGGTGATGGTGTCGATCATGCTCTCCGGCCTGATCGGCTACCGTCTGCTGCCGGTCGCCGACCTGCCCAACGTCGATTTCCCGACCATCCAGGTCAGCGCCTCGCTGCCCGGCGCCAGCCCGGAGACCATGGCCTCGACGGTGGCGACCATCCTCGAGAAGGAGTTCTCGGCGATCGCCGGCATCGACTCGATGAACTCGGTCAGCTCCACCGGCCGGGTCCAGATCACCATCCAGTTCGCCCTCGACCGCGATATCGACGCCGCCGCCCAGGACATCCAGACCGCCATCGCCCGGACGGTCTCCCGCCTGCCCGACGACATGCCGTCGCCGCCGTCTTTCCGCAAGATCAACCCGGCCGCGATCCCGATCATGTTCATCGCCCTGACCAGCCCCTCGGTGCCGATGCCGGTCCTCGACCGTTACGCCCAGACCATGAGCGAGCGCCTGTCGATGCTCGGCGGCGTCGCCCAGGTGACGATCCGCGGGACCCAGAAATATGCGGTGCGGGTCCTGCTCGACCCGGACGCAATGCAGGCCTTCGACCTCGACCCGGACCAGGTGGCCGGGGCGATCAACGCCCAGAACGTCAACGTGCCGATGGGCCAGCTGAGCGGGCCGCACCAGAAACTGACGCTCAAGGCCGACGGCCAGCTCACCTCGGCCGAACAGTACCGCCGGATCGTGGTGGCGGTGCGCAACGACCGGGCGGTGCGGCTGGAGCAGGTCGCGGAGGTCATCGACGGCATCGAGAACGACGAGGACGGGGCCTGGATGTACACCGCCCGCGACCGCGCCAATGCCATCTTCCTCGCCGTCCAGAAGCAGCCGGGCAGCAATACCCTCGAGGTCGCCGGCACGGTCAAGGCCCTGTTCCCGGGATTCCGGGAGAACCTGCCGGACGCGGTGCGGATGACCCTGCTGCGCGATGCCAGCAAATCGATCGCCGCCTCGGTGGAGGATGTCCAGTTCACCCTGATCCTCACGCTGGTCCTGGTGGTGCTGGTGATCTTCCTGTTCATCCGCAACCTCTCGTCGACGATCATCCCCAGCCTGTCGCTGCCGATGTCGATCTTCGGCACCTTCGCGGTGATGTACCTGCTCGACTACTCTATCGACACCATCTCGCTGATGGCCCTGACCCTGTCGGTCGGCTTCGTCGTCGACGACGCCATCGTCATGCTCGAGAACATCGTCCGCCACCTGGAGATGGGCAAGAGCCGGATGCAGGCGGCGATCGACGGCGCCCGGGAGGTCGGCTTCACCATCGTCTCGATGACGGTCTCGCTGGCGGCCATCTTCATCCCGCTGCTCTTTCTCGGCGGCATCCTCGGCCGGCTGTTCCGCGAGTTCTCGGTGACGATTGCCGTTGCGGTGCTGGTCAGCTGCGTCATCAGCCTGACGCTGACGCCGATGCTCGGCAGCCGCTTCCTCCGCGAGCAGCATCAGGTCCGTCACGGCCGCCTCTACCGGGCCAGCGAGCGGTGGTATCTGTGGTCGCTGGCGGTCTACGAGCGCAGCCTGCGCTTCGTCCTCCGCCACCGCCTGGCGACGATGGTCTTCTCGCTGGCCGTCCTGATCGCCACCGTCCAGCTGTTCCGGGTCGTGCCGAAGGGCTTCATCCCCTCCGAGGACCGCGACTTCATCAGCATCTCCACCGAAACCGCCCAGGACATCTCCTGGCCGTCGCTGCTGGCGCACATGCAGGACCTGGCGGAGATCGTCCGCCGCGACCCCAGTGTCGAGCGGTTCATGATGAGCGTCGACGACAGCGGCACGATGATGGTCACCCTCAAACCGCGATCCGAAAGGGAACTGAGCGCCGACGAGGTGATCGCCGGCCTGCGGCCGAAGCTGAACGCGGTGCCCGGCATCCGGGCGATGCTGGTCAACCCGCCGCCGATCAATGTCGGCGGCCGGCGGGCCCGCAGCCTCTACCAGCTGACCCTGCAGGCCGTCGACACCGACCGGCTGTACCGGACGGCCCAGGAGCTCGAGCGGCAGATGCGGCAACTGCCGGCGATCACCGACGTGTCCAGCGACCTGCAGCTGAAGAACTCCGAGCTGCAGGTCGCCATCGACCGCGACCGGGCCCTGCTGCTCGGGGTCTCGCCACGGCAGATCGAACGCAGCCTCTACGACTTCTACGGCGGCCGCTCGGTTTCGACGATCTACGCCCCGAATGACCAGTACGATGTCATCATGGAGGTCAAGCCGCAGTACCAGGACGATGCCGGCGACCTCGCCAGAATCCGCATCCGCTCGGCCGCAGGCAGCCTGGTGCCGCTGACCGCGGTGGTCGACATGCGCCGGGGCCTGGGGCCGCTGACCATCAACCACTCCGGCCAGCTGCCCTCGGTGACCCTCTCCTTCAACGTCCGGCCGGGCGTCTCGCTCGGCGAGGCGGTGGACAGCCTCGAGGCGCTGACCGCCGCGCTGCCGGACGGAATCCAGTCGACCTTCCAGGGCAGCGCCAAGCAGTTCCAGGACTCCCAGGCGGCGATGGGCTGGCTGCTGCTGCTGTCGATCGTCGTCATCTACATCGTCCTCGGCATCCTCTACGAGAGCTTCATCCACCCGCTGACCATCCTCACCGCCCTGCCGTTTGCCGGATTCGGGGCCCTGGTGACCCTGATGCTGTTTAGGACCGAGCTGACCATCTACGCCTTCGTCGGCATCATCATGCTGGTCGGCCTGGTCAAGAAGAACGGCATCATGATGATCGACTTCGCCGTCGCCGCCCGGGAGGAGGGCAGGGATGCCGAGGAGGCGATCCTCTCCGCCTGCCTGATCCGTTTCCGGCCGATCATGATGACCACCGTGTCGGCGCTGATGGCCGGCATCCCGATCGCCATCGGCTATGGTGCCGGCGGCGAGTCGCGCCAGCCGCTGGGCCTGGCGGTGGTCGGCGGCCTGCTCTTCTCCCAGACCCTGACCCTCTATGTCACGCCGGTGTTCTACCTGTACATGGACAGGCTGCAGCAGTGGCTGGGCCGGAGAGGAGCCGGGTGGGCGGGCTGATCGCCGCATACCTCCCGGACCGGCCACACCTTCACCACGGCGAGGAGAGAAAGCGCCCTCCCGCCACTGCGGGTCCGAATTTTCCTTGAGTCATCGTCGCGGCCGCGCGATAATGGAGGGGATGCCGGCAGACCGGTTCGGCAGCGCAGCGACCCTGCCGGGGAAGACCTGCTATCATTTCACATTTCGGCTCATATCACGGGGGGGACCATGATCTGTCCGGACTGTCGCCTGGAGCTGCCGCACGGCTCCCGGTTCTGCAAGGAGTGCGGCCGAAAGCTCGACCTTCTCTGCAGCCGCTGCGGCAGCACTGTTCCCGCCGACAGCAAATTCTGCCTCGGCTGCGGCCAGGACCTGCGCCAACCCCGGGAACACCCGCCCATCGACTACCAGCAGCCCCGCTCCTACACCCCGAAACACCTGGCCGACCGAATCCTTACCACGCGCAGCGCCATCGAGGGGGAACGCAAATTCGTCACCATCCTCTTCGCCGACGTCGCCGATTCGACGGCGATATTCGCCAGATTCGACCCGGAAGTAGTCCATGAGATCATGGACGGCTGCTTCCGCATCCTCCTCGACTGCATCCACCACTACGAAGGCTCGATCAACCAGTTCACCGGCGACGGGGTGATGGCCCTGTTCGGCGCGCCCATCGCCCATGAAGACCATGCCCAGCGCGCCTGCCATGCGGCCCTGGCGATCCGCGAGGCGCTCGGCCCGTACCGCAGGCTGCTGCAGGAGAAGTACGGGATCGATTTCACGATGCGGATCGGCCTGCACTCCGGCCCGGTGGTGGTGGCGGCAATCGGCGACGACCTGCGGATGGACTACACGGCGCAGGGGGATACGGCCAACCTGGCGTCCCGGATGGAGGTCAGCGCCGGGCCCGGCGAGATCCTGGCCTCGAGCCAGACCTACCGGCTCTCCCGCGACTTCTTCGTCTTTGCGCCGGAGGAGATGCTGCAGGTCAAGGGCAGGACGATGCCGGTTCCCGCTTATCGCCTGCTGCGGGCGGCGGAGGTGCAGACCCGGATCGGCGCTTCGACCGCCCGCGGCCTGACCCGCTTTGTCGGCCGGGGACGCGAGCTGGAGACGCTCAGGGAGGCCTTTGCCGCCGTCGTTGCCGGCGAAGGCCAGGTGGTGGGGATCGTCGGCGAGGCCGGAGTGGGCAAGTCCAGGCTGCTGCTGGAATTCCGCCGGAGCCTGCCGGCCGGTGAAGCCGCGTGGCTGGAAGGACATTGCCTGCACTACGGCGGGGCGATGCCCTACCTGCCGGTTCTGGAGGTCATCCGCGCCTTTTTCGGCTTCAAGGACGGAGAAGGCGAGCAGATTATCCGCGAGAAGCTGCGGCAGCGGATCACGGACCTCGACGCCGACCTCCTCCACGCCCTCCCCCCATTCCTGGACCTGCTGTCGATCGAAGCGGCCGACGACGCCTTCAGCCGGATGGAGCCGCAGCAGAAACGCAAGGTGACCTTCGAGGCGATCCGCGACCTGCTGATCCGCGCCAGCCAGGACCAGCCGCTGGTCGTGGTGGTCGAAGACCTGCACTGGATCGACCGGACGACCCAGGAGCTGCTGGACTACATGATCCACTGGCTGCCCCGCAACCGCATCCTCCTGATCCTGCTCTACCGCCCCGAGTACACCCACCCCTGGGGCAGCAGATCCTATTACCGGATGGTCGGCCTCAACCAGCTGTCTTCCTCCAACAGCGCCGACCTGGTGGACGCCATTCTCGAAGGGGGCGATGTGGTGCCCGAACTGCGGGAGCTGATCCTCAGTCGCACCTCCGGCAACCCGCTGTTCATGGAGGAACTGACCCGCTCGCTGCTGGAGAGCGGGTCCATCGAGAAACGGGAGGATCACTTCGTCCTCCGCCGGGACGTAGCCGGCATAGAAGTCCCGGACACCATCCACGGCATCATCGCGGCGCGCATGGACCGACTGGAAGAGAGCCTCAAGCGGATCATGCAGGTGGCCTCCGTCATCGGCCGGGAGTTCGCCTTCCGGATCCTCGAGACCATCGCCGGGGTCAAGGAGGGCCTCAAGTCCCAGCTGATCAACCTGCAGGGCCTGGAATTCATCTACGAGAAGGGGCTGTTTCCGGAGCTGGAATACATCTTCCGCCACGCCCTGGTGCAGGAGGTGGCCTACAACAGCCTGCTGGTGTCCAGGCGCAGGGAGATCCACGAGAAGATCAGCCGGGCCATCGAACAACTGTACCCCGGGCGGCTCGAGGAGTTCTGCGAGGTGCTCGGCTACCACTATTCGCTGGGCGGCAATCTGGCGAAGGCCTACGAGTACCTGAAGCGTTCCGCGAAAAAGGCCATCCGCAACAACTCGCTGCTGGAAGGCACCCAGGTTTACCGGCAGGCGGCAGAAATCCTTGCGAAAATGCCGCAGACCGACGAGAACAGGCGCGAGCTGATCGACCTGGTGCTGTCGATGCGCGGCCCGATGTTCCGGGTCGGCGACGCCGTCGAGTATCTCCCCCTGCTGCAGAACGCCGAGAAACTCGCGGAAGAACTCGGCGATATCACGAGGAAACTGCAGATCCGCAGCGCGCTGGGGGTGTACTACATCTACCGCGGCGGCAACCCGCAGCTGGGCTGGCGCTATCTGGAGGACTGCTTCGACCGGGAGGACATCATGCACGACGTCTCGCTGATGGTCCCGATCGGCTTCGACCTCTGCACCTCGAGCCTGCTGTCGGGGGACTGGCAGCGGGTGAACCGGATCGCCCCGATCATCATCAGCCTGATCGAACGCTCCCGGACCCAGGACAGTCTTTTCGACCGGAATGCCAGCATCCACATCAGCATCATCGCCCACCTGGCCATCAGCACCATCGGCTGCGGCGACGTCGTTCGCGGTGGTCAGCTGCTGGACAAGGCCTTCGCCCTGGCCTCCGAGACCGACAATCTGGCGTCGAGGGCGTACGTCGAATGGGCCCGCGGCGTCATGCTCTGCTTCCTCGATGCACAGAGGGCGATCGGTCAGATGGAGCAGGCGATCCGCTATCTGTCGGATTCCCAGAACCTGTTGCTGCAGGGGGTCAGCTGGTGCTGGCTGGGCTATGCCCACTGCATGAATGACAAAGCCGGCGACGGTCTCGGCCTCATCGAGAAGGGACTCAGGATGCATACCGACCTGGGGGTTCCGTACTGGCTCTCGTTCTGCCACTTCTTCTCCAGCACCGCCCATTTCGAACTGGGTGACATGGCCAAGGCCCGCGAGGATGCCGAACTCGCCCTGCAGTGCGCCCTGAACAACGACGAGAAACAGGTTCAGGGACTGACACGGGCCTGGCTGGGCCGGGTGCTGGCCGCCACCGGACAACGGCAGCCGGGGGAGGCAGAGGATATGCTGCTGCAGGGGATCCGGCAACTCCAGGACCTGGAGATCCTGACCCAGGAGGCGATGTGCACCATGTGGCTGGGGGAACTCCACGCGGAGATCGGCCAGCCGGATCGGGCGATGCAGGTGCTGAACAGTGCCGAAGCCATGTTCCGGGACCTGCAGATGATCCACTGGCAGCGGCGTACGGCCCGGGCCATGGAAAGGCTGGCCTGAACCGGCGCCGGCACGGCGCTCCCCTGCGCCATCGGCGAGCGGGCACCCTGCTCGGGGTCGGGCCCGCACGGCAACGGGGCGGACATGGGCAAGGCACCCCGCGACGGACCGATTTGACTTTCCTCCCGCCACTTTGATACAATGTAGCATAGACCAGCTATATAATTGATATACATGGTCATATGAGCTCTCCCTGACATACGGAAGATCTTTTGTCGGATAAACACCGGTACCCGTTTCCCGCCGCCGGACCGCACAGCGCAGCAGACGAGAACGTCACAGGATGAAACACATCTACCGCCAGACGCTGGTCGACATGCTCAAAAAATCCATCGGCGGCGAGGCGGCCGAGAAGGCGGTGCTGCAGGCGGCGATCAGCGCCGGCATCGCCTCGAAGCAGGCGTACTCTCCGGAAGAGTTCTCCCGGATCTGCGATGAGCTGAAAAAGCGCGGGGGACCGATCAGGACCATCGCCACCATCGCCTCCGACACCACCTTCACCACCGTCTACTACCAGAAGGAAATGGTCCGTGAACGCGGCCGGAAGGAATCTCTGGCGCGGATGAGCGAGGTCCTGGAGCGGGAGGTTGCCGAACGGACCAGGCAGCTTCGCGAAAGCGAGGACAAATACCGGGTGATCTTCGAAAATACCGGCACCGCCACGGTGATCCTGGAGGAAGATCTGACCATTTCCCTGGCCAACAGCGAGTTTGAACGGCTCTCCGGCTATTCCGGGGAGGAACTGGCCGGGAAGAAAAACTGGGGCGAATTCTTTCCCGAAGGGGACGACATCCTCTCTGAGGGCGAGTCGAAGGCGATGACCGGCCGGTGTGCGTTCCGCTTCCATGACAGACAGGGCGGGATCAGGCAGGTCTTCGTCACCCTCGGCGGCATCCCCGGGACGGCGAAAAAGGTGGTCTCGCTCCTCGACGTCACCGTCTCCAAACGGCTTGAGGCGCAACTGATGCAGGCCCAGAAGATGCAGGCGATCGGTCTGCTGGCGGGCGGTATCGCCCACGATTTCAACAACATCCTCACCGCGATACTCGGCTACGGGTCCCTGATGCGGATGAAGACCGAAGCCGGCCATCCGGTCCTGCCCTATATCGACCAGATCGTCTCCTCGGCGGAACGGGCCGCCGCCCTGACACATGGCCTGCTGGCCTTCAGCAGGAACCAAGAGATCGCCCCGAAGCCGATCAACATCAACGACATCATCGTCACGATCGAAAAGCTGCTGCGGCGGCTGATCGGCGAGGATATCGAGCTTTACACCGACCTCTGCCCCGAGAAACTGCCGGTGATGGCCGACAGCAGCCAGATCGAGCAGGTGCTGATGAACCTGGCGACCAATGCCCGCCATGCCATGCCGGGAGGCGGTTCCCTGGCGATCCGCACCATCCCGGTCCTGCTGGACGATGCCTACGCCCACGAGCACGGTCTCGTCAGGCCGGGACGCTATCTGCTCCTGATGGTCTCGGATACCGGGACCGGCATGGCGGAAGCGACCCGGGAGAGGATCTTCGAACCGTTCTTCACCACCAAGGAACCGGACCAGGGGACGGGACTGGGACTCTCCATCGTCTACGGTATCGTCAAGCAGCACGA
Source organism: Desulfobulbaceae bacterium (assembly GCA_008933635.1). Taxonomy (GTDB): domain Bacteria; phylum Desulfobacterota; class Desulfobulbia; order Desulfobulbales; family Desulfocapsaceae; genus Desulfoprunum. The sequence goes on from WBUQ01000025.1 coordinate 14,471, forward strand.
CGGCCATATCGATTGCTACAGCGAACCAGGCGTCGGGACGGTCTTCAAGATTTACCTGCCGCTGACCGAAACCGCGGCGGAGTCCGGGAAAACAGCCGCACTGCCCGCCATTGCCGGCGGGAGCGAGACGATACTGATCGCCGAGGATGAACCCGGCATCCGGATCGTCATCAACGAGATCCTGACAGAATTCGGCTATGCGGTCCTGGAGGCCGCCGACGGCGAGGAGGCGATCACCATGTTCAGGGAGCACGGCGAGCGGATCGACCTGCTGATCCTGGACGTGATCATGCCCAGGCTGAACGGGATGGAGGCACTGCATGCCATCAGCCGGATCCGGCCCGGGATCAGGGCGATCTTCATGAGCGGCCACCCGGCCGATATCCTGCGCAAAAAGGGTATCCTGCACAATACGGCGCCGTTTCTGCTCAAACCCCTGTCGCCCCACACCCTGCTCACCACGGTGCGGCAGGTGCTCGACGCCACGGACCGGAAACAATGACAGATTGACCGCAAGCACACATCCGGACAGCGGGGGGAGAACATGGCCAAGATCTTCAAACTGCTCAGCAAACCCGGGTACGCGATCTATCTCTCCTTTCTCTGCCTGACCCTCTTCTGCCTGCCGTTCATCTCGCCGGAGCTCCCCGCCGGGGACCTCGGCCCCGTCGCGCTCTACCTCTTCCTGCTGTGGCTGTTCCTGATCCTCAACCTGTTCCTGATCGGCCGGCGACCGGACGGCCAGCCGCCCTCCGGCGAGGATGACCCGGGGAGCGGACCATGATCGAACCGGCGACCCTGATTCTCGTCTTCTTCCTCTACATGGGGCTGCTGTTCTCCATCGCCGTCTGGGTCGAGCGCAGGACCGCGGCAGGCAGGGCGGTGGCCAGCAACGGCGTCATCTACGCCCTGTCGCTGGCCGTCTACTGCACGGCCTGGACCTTTTACGGCAGCGTCGGCTCGGCTGCGGCCAGGGGCCCGCTCTTCCTCACCATCTATATCGGCCCGACGCTGGGGATCGCCCTCTGGTGGATCGTGCTGCGGCGGCTGGTGCGGCTCAAGAGGCTGCACCACATCACCAGCATCGCCGACTTCATCTCGGTCAGGTACGGCAAATCCCATGCCGTTGCGGCCATCGTCACGGTGATGGTGATCTTCGGCATCGTCCCCTACGTGGCCCTGCAGATCAAGGCCGTCATCTCGACCTTTTCCCTTATCACCGGGGCCGGCGGCGAGGCGGACGGGATCCACTATTCCCACCTCGCCATGATCGGCGCCCTGGCCCTGTTCACGATCATCTTCGGCATCCGGCACCTGGACCCGACAGAGCGCCACCCCGGCATGGTATCGGCCCTAGCCGTCGAATCCCTGGTCAAGCTGCTGGCATTCCTCGCCGCCGGCGTCTTTGTCGCCTATTTCATGTTCGACGGCGTCCAGGACATCTTCAGCCGTTTTGCCCGGGCCTTTCCCGACGACAGCACCCCCTTCGCCTGGGAGGGCCGGCAGCCCCTCATCACCTGGTTCACCTACCTCCTGCTGTCCGGTTCGGCGATCCTGTTCCTGCCCCGCCAGTTCCACGTCACCGTTGTCGAAATCTACCACGAACGGCACATCCGGACCGCCATGTGGCTGTTCCCCCTCTACATGCTGCTGATCAACCTCTTTGTCCTGCCGGTGGCGCTGGCCGGCCTGCTCAAGGGCTATCCGGCGGCCCTGGCCGACACCTTCCTGCTCCTGCTCCCCTTCGACAGTGGCCGGCACCTGCTGTCGATGCTGGTGTTCCTCGGCGGCATCTCCGCCGCCACGGGGATGATCATGGTCGAGACCGTCACCATGTCGACGATGACCACCAACCACCTGCTGCTGCCGCTGATCGAACGGGTCGCCGTGCTCGGCCTCCTCCGCAGGTACCTGCTGCAGTGCCGCTGGCTGGCGGCCCTGACCCTGCTGGCTCTGGGCTACCTGTTCGAACGCACCGTCGGCGAGTCGTACATGCTGGTCAACATCGGCATGATCTCCTTCGTCGCCGTCTTCCAGTTCGCCCCGGCCGCAATCGGCGGAATCTGCTGGCGCCAGGGCAACCGCCGGGGCGCCGTCCTGGGATTGTGCTCGGGTTTCGCGGTCTGGGCGTACACCCTGATCCTGCCGGCCTTTGCCCGCAGCGGCTGGCTGCCGGCCGGCATCCTCGACGCCGGGCCGCTGGGCATCGGTCTTCTGCGCCCGGAACAGCTGTTCGGGGTAACCGGCCTCGACCCGATCTCCAACGCCGTCCTCTGGTCGATGTCGGTCAATCTCGGGCTCTATGTCATCGGCTCGCTCTCATCCGAACAGGACGAGATGGAACGGGGGCTGGCCGAGGAATTCGTCGGCTCCCCCGCTTCCCCTGCCCTGGCGCGAGGGGAGGCTGCAGGCCGGCTGGTCATGGAGCTGGCGCCGAAGCGCAGCGAGGTCGAGACGATCTTCCGCCGGTACTTCCCGCCGGACAGGGCTGCGGAGATGACCCGGGCCGCCCTGGCAGGCCTGGGCATGGAGAGCAGGGAACAGATAACCCTGCCGGAGCTGATGGAGTTCCACGACGAGGCCGAACGGCGCCTGGCCGGTGCCATCGGGGCGGCGACGGCGCACCAGGCGATGAAGAGGGGGACGACCTTCTCGCCCCAGGAGGAACTCGAACTGTCGAAGCTCTACTCCGATATCCTCGCCGGCCTCAAGCTGAGCCCGGCGGAACTGATGGAGAAGATCAACTTCTATCAGGAACGGGAGCGGCTGCTCCAGCGCCAGGCCGCCGAACTCGAGGAGAAGATCCGCGAGCGGGACCTGGAGATCGAGGAGCGCCAGCGGGTGGAACGAGCGCTGGAGGCAACCAACAGGGAGCTGCAGCAGTTCGCCTACATCGCCTCCCATGATCTCCAGGAACCGCTGCGGAAGATCATCGCCTTCGGCGACCGGCTGCGCCTGCACGCGACAGATGCGTTGGGGGAAAAAGGCCTCGATTACCTGCAGCGGATGCAGAACGCCGCCACCAGGATGCAGCAGCTGATAGAGGACCTGCTCAACTATTCCCGCATCACGACCCGGGCCGGCCCCATCGAAGCGGTCGACCTGGCGGAGGTCATCGGCGAGGTCGCCATCGACCTCGATTTCCGCATCGCCGAGACCGGGGGCAGACTGGAGATCGGGCAGCTGCCCGGCGTCCGTGCCGACAGGAGCCAGCTGCGGCAGCTGTTCCAGAACCTGATCGCCAACGCCCTCAAGTTCCATCGGCCCGATGAGAAGCCGGTGGTGCGGATCGAGGGACAGGCGGAGGACGGCATGGCGGAGATACGGGTGCAGGACAACGGCATCGGCTTCGACGAAAAGTACCTGGACAGGATTTTCCTGCCGTTCCAGCGCCTGCACTCGCGGGACCAGTACGAGGGCACCGGCATCGGCCTGGCGATCTGCAAAAAGATCGCCGACCGGCATGGCGGCACGATATCGGCCAGATCGGCCCCGGGCAGGGGGACGACTTTCATTCTCCGCCTGCCGGGCGTATAATGAATCAAAACCCGGAGCAAAGGCCTGTGCGCTGACAGGGGGTGCCGGATGGAAGAAAACAGAAAGGGCTTCGTGATTCTGGTGGCGGAAGACGACGATGACGACTTCCTGCTGACCCGGGAGGTGCTCGAAGAGGGCGGCATACCCGCCAGGCTCGTCCGTGTCAGGGACGGCGAGGAGCTGATGGAATACCTCCTGCGCAAGGGGGAATACGCCGACCCGCAGGACTCGCCGCCCCCCTCCTTCATCCTGCTGGACCTGAACATGCCCAGGAAGGACGGCCGCGAGGCCCTGCAGGAGATCAAGTCGGATCCGGCCCTCCGCCGGATACCGGTCGTCGTCTTCACCACCTCCAGGGCGGAAGAGGATATCGCCCACACCTACCTGTCGGGGGCCAATTCCTTCATCAGAAAGCCGGTGACCTTCGCCGACTTCGCCAGGACGGTTGCCGGCATCAAGGAATACTGGGAAGAGATCGTCACCCTGCCGCCGATCGGGTAGAAGCCATGGACAAGCAGAACATCCGGATCCTGCTGATTGAAGACGACCCCGACGACACGCTGCTGATCCGGGAGATGCTGGCGGAGGTCGCGAGCAGCGTCTATTCCTTCCGCCTCGACCACGCGGACACCCTGGCCGCCGGCCTTGCCGCCTACGCCACTGGCGCTCACGACGTGCTGCTCCTCGATCTCGGCCTGCCCGACAGCAACGGCATGGACACCCTCGTCGCCGCCGCCCGGAGCTGCCCGGATGGTCCGATCGTCGTCCTGACCGGCCTGACCGACGAACTGTTCGGCATCGAAGCGGTGAAGAACGGCGCCCAGGACTACCTGATCAAGGGACGGATCAGCGGCGAAATACTGACGCGCTCCATCTGTTACGCCATCGAGAGGAAGAAGCTGGAAAACGAGGAGAAGCGCCTGGTCCATGAACTGCGGGAGGCCATCGACAAGATCAGGACCCTGAAGGGCCTCATCCCCATCTGCGCCTCCTGCAAGAAAATCCGCGACGACCAAGGCTACTGGAACCAGGTCGAGGTGTATATCAGCGAGCACTCCGAGGCGGAATTCAGCCACGGGATCTGTCCTGACTGCGCGGAGAAGTTCTACGGCCGGTTCCTCAAGCGCCAGGACCACGACCCAGACCGGCCGGATGATGCCGCCCCGGATGACGACGGCCCTGCGCCGGGACGACGCGGATGATCCCCGGCGCGAGCTTTGCAAAAGACGGCCGCAGCCGTCGGCGCATCATGCGACGCCCTTCTCCTTCAGGAACGGGACATACTTGCGGTCCGTGCCGTTGATGTGGCCGACCAGCCAGTCCTTGAGGAAATCCATCAGTTCGATCGCCACCGTGGTGTCGCCTGCGGTGAAGCGCTCCTTGAAATTTCCCACCCTGGCGACCAGATTGCGGTGGAGGTCCTTGTGCGCGCCGGTTTCGGGATAGCCGTGGGTCGCGAACAGTTTTTCCTCCGTGCCGAAGTGGTAGACCGTGTAGTCGACCAGGCGATTCAGGATGAGTGAGGTGTCGACCTTTGTCCGCCTCTGCTTCATCGCCCGGTGCAGCTCGTTGATGATGCCGACCAGCTGGCGGTGCTGCTCGTCGATCGTTTTGAGCCCGATCATCAGCTTTCCGTCCCATGGCATCAGGTCGGCAACCGTGCCGGGCGCGGCCTGCGTCGCCAGGTCGGCCGCACTCCTGGCTGCGGTCTTGAATTCCGACGAGAGCTGGATCAGATAGCTGGCGATGCCGGCGATATCGGCCGCACTGTTTCTGACCGCGTCGCCGTCGCCTGCCAGCTCCGTCGCCGTCGCGCTGACCCTGGCGATATCGGCCGCCACCTCATTCGACACCGCCGAACTCTCGGCGACATTGCTGTTCACCTCGCCGATCCCCTGTGCCGCCTGGGCAATATTCTCGGATATCTCGGTGGTGGTCGCATTCTGTTCCTCAACCGCATGGGCTATCGCCGTGACGATCTGGTCGACCTTCTCGATGACGGAGGAGATCTGGTAGATTTCCTCCACCGTTTCGGAAGTCGACTGCTGTATCGATTCGATGCTGGACCTGATCTCCCCGGTGGCGGAAGCCGTCTGCCTGGCGAGTTCCTTGATCTCGTTGGCGACGACGGCAAACCCCTTGCCCGCCTCGCCGGCCCTTGCCGCCTCGATGGTGGCATTCAGGGCCAGCAGGTTTGTCTGTTCGGATATCTCGGTGATGGTCTCGGTTACCTTGCTGATCTCGTTCGCCGCCTTACCGAGGGCATCGACCTTGCCGGAGGAGCTCTTGGCCAGCGCCACCGCCTCCTCTGTTATGCCCCTCGCCTCCGTGGTTTTCTGGGTCACGGCGGCAAGCGAGGACGAGACTTCCCCGGTGGCCGTGGCGACAATCGAGACATTGGTCGAGGCCTGCTCGCTGGCGGCGGCAACCGTGTTCATGTTGGCGCTCATTTCCTCCGTCGCCGCGGCGACGTTGTTGGCCATGTCGGAGACGGTCGTCGCACTGTTCGCCATCCGCTCCGAGAGGCTTGTCAGTTCGTTGGAGGCCGAGGCGAGGCCGATCACCTCATCGCCCATTTTGCCGATCATCGCCCCCAGATTGACCGAGATGGTATTGAGCGCCATGACCAGCGAACCCACCTCGTCCCGGCGATCCTCGTCGATCTTCCCGGTCAGGTCGCCCTTCGCCACCTGTCCGGCAAAATTCACCGCCTGTTTTAGGCCGGTGCTGATCCCTCGCGATATGATGAAACTGAGAAAGGCGCCAATCGCTAGCGCCAGGCAGGAAACGACGAGAATCAGCGAGAGCTGGAAGGTCCTGGTCCCAGCCAGCTCTGCGCTGCCGGCCACCATGCGGGCATCGGCCTTCTCGGCGACCTGATGGAGGATTTGCCGCACCTGCTCCAGCGACGACGATGTCGACGTCTGAAAGATGTTCCGGACTTCGGGCAGAAACGCCTCGCGACGTGCCCCGTTCTCGCCGATCGCCTTCTGCATCCCGACAACCGACTGGTGCATCAGGCGGTGAGGCTCTTCCAGGCTCTTGAGCAACGGGCCGAGTTCGGGAATCCTGGCCTCGGCGTCCTCCCGTTCCTTGCCGTACAGCCAGACGCCGAGCTTGCACTGGTGATCGTCAGTCTGGACGTCGATACCGTTCATTTTCTCGTTGTACAGGATTTCAACGACCTTGTTCCGCCACTGCAGGTGATCGATCTCCTTCGCCAGCACCAGCTCCTTGATCCCCGAGAGGTACAGGCTCTCGTCGGCGCTTTTGGAGATGGAGCCGAAGCCCAACCAGGAAACGCCGCTGATAACCGCCAGCATCAGCAGGACCAGACCGAAACCGATACCGAGCTTCGCGGCAATCGACAAATTTTTCCACCCCATATTCCTCCTCCTTGGATATACCTGGCAATGTTGGAATAATCCATATCCCCTCGGGCCGATCATATCGCAATTACCGGCGGAAAGCAAAACTGCTGAGAATTTTTCTCAGAGGCCGGATCAGTGAGCTGTCTGGCCCGCCGGGACGAATTTCGCCGCGAGCCGCCGGAAATCTTTCCCTGATCGCCGGACATCGGGTATCCTGATGGAAATATGGGAATTTACGGCAAGACAACCGTCAGCAGGAGTTTACCGGTGATGGGCATCACACTGACCAAGGAAGAGAGGAGCTGGGTACTTTACGACGTGGGCAACTCGGCCTTCGTGCTGGTGATGGTGACAGCCATCATGCCGATATTCTTCAAGGACTATGCCGCAAGCGGCCTGCCCGCGGCGGTCTCCACCGCCAACTGGGGCTTCGCCAATTCGGCCGCTTCGCTGATCCTCGCACTGCTGGCACCGGTCCTGGGGGCGATGGCCGACTACCGGCACCGCAAGAAGGCCTTCTTCCTCGTCTTCCTGGTGATGGGACTCTGCTTCACCCTGGCCCTGCCCGCCATCCGGGAGGGCCAGTGGCTGCCCTGCCTCGCCCTCTTCGTGATGGCCCGGGTCGGCTGGGCCGGGGCGAACGTCTTCTACGACGCCTTCATCACCGATGTCACCAGCCATGCCCGGATGGACGCGGTCTCCTCGCGTGGCTATGCCTGGGGCTACATCGGCAGCGTCATCCCCTTTCTGGCCGTGATCGCGCTGATCCTCTCGGCCGGCATGGCGGACGGCCTGCCGGTCGTCCAGACCAAGATCGGCTTCGTCCTCGTCGCCCTCTGGTGGCTCGCCTTCTCTCTGCCGATGCTGAAAAATGTCCGCCAGGTCCATTACCTGCCGGCCTCCGCCACCTCGATCCGCGACAGCTTCATCCGGCTCTTTTCCACCTTCCGGGAGATCCGCCGCCACCGCCGCGCCTTCCTGTTCCTGCTCGCCTACTTCTTCTACATCGACGGGGTCGACACCATCATCAGCATGTCGATGGCCTACGGCCGCGACCTCGGTTTCGGCGTCACCCTGCTGATTGCGGTGCTGCTGTTCATCCAGGTCGTCGCCTTTCCCTTCGCCCTGCTCTACGGCCGGTTGGCCGCCCGCTTCTCGGCGAAGAGGATGCTGCTGGCCGGCATTGCCGTCTACTGCCTGGTGACCTTTATGGCCTTCCTGCTGCCGTCGATTGAAGACACCGGGCTGAAAACCCTGGCGTTCTGGGGCGTCGCCTTCCTGGTGGCCTCGTCGATGGGCGGCATCCAGGCGCTGAGCCGCAGCTGGTTCGGCAAGCTGATCCCTGCCGAGAACAGTTCGGAATTTTTCGGTTTCTACAACGTCTTCGGCAAGTTCGCAGCCATCACCGGTCCCTTCCTGATGGGGGTTATCGGCCGGCTGACCGGCGATACCCGCTGGGGGGTGCTGAGCATCCTGGCCCTCTTCGTCATCGGCGCCTGGCTGCTGCTGCGGGTGGAGGAGGACGCGACCTGACGAGGACCGGCCGGCTCCGGCCAGCTGCTGCCCTGCGCCGGTTTTGCCCTTGTATCCCTGGCGTCCTGCTATAGATTTAAAGCAGGCCCGCACCGGCCTAATGCCGGCAAGGACGGCAGAACGGCCCCACCATCCCCTCCAGTCCTCAGGTAACCCGATGCCCACCGCCACCCCCCCGGAACAGCTCCTGACAATACTCTCCCGGCTGATGGCGGAACTGCATCCGGAAGCCGCCTCGCGCCTGGACATCACCCTCGACAGCCGGCTCGACCGCGACCTCGGCCTCGACAGCCTGGCCCGCATGGAGCTGCTGACCCGCCTCGAGCAGTCGTTTGCGGTCCGTCTGCCGGAGAAGGTGCTGACGACGGTGGAAACCCCGCGTGACCTGCTGCGGCACCTGGCCGCCGTGCCGGCTGAAGCCGCGACGGGCACCGGTTCTCAGCCGACGGAATTCGGCGCGGCGGCAGGATCGGCGGAGGTCCGCTCGGCGGCGACCCTGCTCGAGGTGCTGGACCGGCACGCCGCAGCCCGGCCGGATGCAGGCCATATCCTGCTGCTGCAGGGAGAGCGGGAACAGCTGATCGGCTATGGCGAGCTGCGGGAGCGGGCGATCCAGGTTGCGGGGCTGCTGCAGTCGCTGCAGCTGGAACCCGGGGACAGAGTTGCCATCATGCTGCCCACCGGCGCCGACTATTTCTTCTGCTTCTTCGGAATCCTCTACGCCGGCTGCGTGCCGGTCCCGCTGTACCCGCCGGCCCGTCCCAGCCAGATCGAGGAACACCTGCGCCGGCACCGGAAGATTTTGGCCAACGCCGGCACCAGGATTCTCGTCACCGTCCAGGAGGTCAAAACGGTCGCCCTGCTGCTGCAGACCCAGGTGCCCGTGCTGGAGCGGGTGCTGACCGTGGAGGAGCTCTACCTGCACGACCAGGCCGGCTACGCCCTGCCGGTTTCCCCGGAGTCGACCGCCTTTCTCCAGTACACCTCCGGCAGCACCGGCGACCCCAAGGGCGTCATCCTCAGCCACGCCAACCTGCTGGCCAATATCCGGGCCATGGGCCAGGTCTGCGGGGTCACCGCCGACGATGTCTTCGTCAGCTGGCTGCCCCTCTATCACGACATGGGCCTGATCGGGGCGTGGCTGGGCAGCCTCTACCACGGCTGCCGGCTGGTGGTGATGCCGCCGCTGTCCTTCATTGCCCGGCCGGAGCGCTGGCTGCAGGCAATCGACCGCTATCGCGGCACCCTCTCCGCCTCGCCGAATTTCGGCTACGAACTCTGCTGCTCGCGGCTGGACGACAAGGATCTGGCGGAGCTCGACCTCAGCTCCTGGCGCATGGCCTTCAACGGTGCCGAACCGGTGATCCCGGCCACCCTGCAGCGGTTCGAGGAGCGCTTCGCCCGCTGCGGCTACCGGCCCTCCGCCACCACTCCGGTCTACGGCCTGGCGGAATCGTCGGTGGGACTGGCCTTCCCGCCCGTCGGCCGGGGGGTGCTGATCGACCGCATCGACCGGGACCTCTTCCTCGCGAGCGGCCAGGCGCAGCCGGCGACCGACGCCCAGCGGCAGGTCTTCGAATTCGTCTGCTGCGGCCGGCCGCTGCCCGGCCACCAGATCCGGATCGTCGACGCAGGGGGCCGCGAGCTCCCCGACCGGCACGAAGGGCGGCTGCAGTTCAAGGGCCCTTCGGCGACCAGCGGCTACTTCCGCAGCCCGGACAAGACCCGCGAGCTGTTCCGCGACGGCTGGCTGGATTCCGGGGATATGGCCTACATCGCCGCCGGCGAGGTGTACATCACCAGCCGGATCAAGGACATCATCATCCGCGGCGGCCGCAACGTCTACCCGCATGAACTGGAGGACGCGGTTGGCGGCATCCCCGGCATCCGCCGCGGCTGCACGGCCGTCTTCGGCAGCAAGGACCCGAAAACCGGCACCGAGCGGCTGATCGTGCTGACCGAATCCCGCAAACGCCGCGATGACGAACTGGCAGCCCTGCGCCGGCAGGTCAACGCCGTCACCGTCGATCTTCTCGGCATGCCCCCCGACGAGGTGCTGATCGCCCCACCCGGTTCGGTACTGAAGACATCGAGCGGCAAGATCCGCCGGGCGGCCAACCGGCAGCTCTTCGAGAGCGGCCGCATTGGCCGGAAGAAGGCCGCCGTCTGGCTGCAGCTGCTGCGCATGGGCCTGGCCGGCCTCGGTCCGCTCGCCGGCCGGATGCTGCGGCGGGCGGCCGCCACCCTCTACGCCGGCTGGTGCTGGCTGGTGCTGGGGCTGACCGGCGGCCTGTTCTGGGTGCCGATCGTCGTCTCACCGGGACTGGATTTGCCCTGGCGGCTGGCCCGGATCGGGGTTCGCCTGATCGGCCGGCTGACCGGGATCAAGATGAGTGTTGACGGGATGGAGCACTTCCCGGCCGACGGACAGTTCCTCGTCGCCTGCAACCACATGAGCTACCTCGACGGGCTGGTGCTGACCGCGGTCCTGCCGCGGCGATGCAGCTTTGTCGCCAAGGCCGAGCTCGGGCGCAACCCGGCCCTGCGCCTGGCCCTCGAAAAACTGGGGACGGCCTTTGTCGAGCGCTTCGATATCGACAAGGGGCTGGAGGACGTGCAGAGGATCGAGGCCGCAACCGGGCGTGGCGTCAACCCGTTGTTCTTTGCCGAGGGCACCCTGCAGCGGATGCCTGGCCTGCTGCCCTTCCAGATGGGTGCCTTCGTGCTGGCGGCGCGGCAGCAGCTGCCGGTGGTGCCGGTCACCATCCGCGGGACGAGGAATATCCTGCGGGGCGGCTCGTGGTTCCCCCGCCGCGGCAGGGTCGACATCACCATCTCCGAGGCCTGCCGACCGACAGGCAGCGACTGGCCGGCGGCCATCGAACTCCGCGAGCGGGTGCGCGGCCTGATCCTCCGTCATCTCGGCGAACCCGACCTGGCCGGCGAATACACCTCGCTGACCCAGATGGATATCGCCCGACCGCCGGCACCGGATCGCTGACCGGCAAGGCAGGACAAGCCGGCAGCGCACCGGATGATTCCGGGCGGTTATCGGATGAATGCCACATATCGCCCCTGCGATTCCCCCGGACGCAAAAGACAGTTTCCCATCAGGCCCCGGGATGAATATTGTCTCTGTATCAGCGTCCCCGCTGAAGCCGCAACATCCTCATTGCAACACCAATCTGCCAGACAACAGACAGGAGATCTCACCATGAGCAATCAATTCGAAGGCAAAAAGCTGCTGGTCGTCGGCGGGACCAGCGGAATGGGCCTGCAGACTGCCAGGATGGTCCTCGCCGAAGGCGGCAGCGCCGTGGTCGTGGGCCTCCGCCCGGAAAAGACCGAAGGGGCGCGGAAGGAGCTGGCCGCCCTGGGCCAGGTCGTGGCGCTGACCGCGGACATCTCCGGCAGGGAAGGGCTGGCCGGCCTGCTCGAGACCATCGACGGACAGCATCCCGATATCGACCTGCTGGTCAATGCGGCCGGCGTATTCTTCCCCAAGCCGTTCCTGGAGCATCAGGACGCGGACTACGACCAGTATATGGAACTGAACAGGGCGTTCTTCTTCATCACCCAGAGGGTCGCCGCCAACCTGGTGGCCAGGGAGCGCCCGGGCGCGATCGTCAACATCGGCTCGATGTGGGCCAGGCAGGCCATCGCCGCGACCCCGTCTTCGGCATACTCCATGGCCAAGGCCGGCCTGCACTCGCTGACCCAGCACCTGGCCATGGAACTGGCGCCGAAGCGCATCCGCGTCAACGCGGTCTCCCCGGCGGTGGTGCAGACCCCGATCTACGAAGGGTTCATCCCGAAGGCCGAAGTGCACAGTACCCTGCAGTCCTTCAACAGCTTCCACCCCATCGGCCGGATCGGCACCCCACAGGATGTCGCCGAAGTGATCGTCTTCCTGCTGTCGGACAAGGCGGGCTGGGTCACCGGCGCGATCTGGGACGTGGATGGCGGCGTGATGGCCGGCCGCAACTGAGCCGCGGCAGGCGGTGTGCCTTGCCCGGTTCCGGGCACACCGCCGCGATCGATGCCGGCCCTCCTGACAGCGCTGTCCCAGTTCCTGCAGAAGGGTAAGTATTGCCACAATTCAATTGACACCTCTCTTCCATTGCGATTAGCATTTTAATATTCCATGTTTTTATTGATTTTCCTGTTACCGTTGATGGCCTTTCTGGCCGGTCCCATCGAGCCATGAAGACGCAGCGCCGGGCCGCTGCCGAAAGGCCTGTCAGAAGATTTTGCATACCGATGGCGAAGGACACTACAGGGAGCCTTCGACAGAATTGACACTGGGCAGGACAGGACAGATAACGGGATGAATGCAATCGGAATTGGCTACGGCAACGACCAGGACACCTACAGGCTGGGGCAGCGTGTGGCGGAGGCGGCACTGCAATCCGGCGGTATCGGCCGGCCCGATATGCTGATCGCTTTCTGCAGCGGTCATGGCGACCTGGGGCAATTCCATGCAGGACTCCGATCCGTCACCGGAGAAGCGACCCCGATCATCGGCGGCTCGTGCCTCGGGGTTATAACCGGCACCGAACTCTCCTACCATGGCTGCCCCGGGGCGGCTGCCGCAATACAGTCGGACTCGATCCGATTCGCAGTCTCGTCGGCCGGCGGCATGGATCGCGACGAGGCCCTGGCAGGCAAAGAGATGATCGATGCCCTGCAGCTTTCACCGGCCGACAGGCTTCTGCTGCTCTTCTACGATTCGATCCACACCCCGGCAAGCCCATCCGGCCCGCCGGTTCTCAACTATTCAGCGCCGCTGTTGCACGGAATCGAAGAGAGGCTGAAAGGCCGTGTGCCGATATTCGGCGCCGGCCTTATGGGAGATTACAATTTCGGGACAACGCAGCAGTTCTGCGGCTTTCGGGTGGATACCCAGCAGGTTGTCGGCTGCATGGCCGCCGGTGATTTCTTCGTCTACAACACGATCATGCATGGCTGCATCCCGCTCGACGGGGTCTACCGCCGGATCACCAGGATGAAGGACGATATCATCCACGAGCTGGACGGCCAGCCGGTTGTCCCGATTATCGATCGGCTCTTCGGCAGCACCCGATGGCAGGAAGAACGCCCGATCATCAGCAATCTGACGATCGGGGTCAATCATGGGAACCGTTTCGAGAAACCCGACGAATCCCACTACGTCAACAGGCTCATCACCGGCGTCGTGCAGGGCGGGGCCGGAATCGGCATGTTCGAAGCCGACCTCGATGTCGGCCAGGAGATCCAGTTCATGATCCGCGACAACGGGATGATGATGCAGTCCGTCCGCGACAACGTCCCGGCGGTCATGGCCAGGATCGAATCCGAGGGCAAAAGGCCCTTTTTCGCCCTCTACATCGATTGCGGTGGTCGGACGGCGGAACAATCCGTCACGGAAGGCGAGGAAGCGGCAGTGATACAGAACGTGATGCAGAAAGCCGGGGTCCCGTTCCTGGGATTGTATTCCGGGGTGGAGATCGCCCCGATGCTGGGCAGAAGCCGTGGTCTGGACTGGACCGGCGTCCTCATCATCCTGGCGGAGAACGCCTGACATGAGCGGAAAGGGTTCAAAGACGGAGGCCCTGGAGAAAGCGCTCGCCAATCTCGAGGCTGAACGGGATTACTATCGCCTGGTTGCCGAACGGCTTGGCCGGAAAGCCCTGGCCGACGCCCAGGACTTTTCCCGGATGATCCGGGACCTCCGGCGGAGGGAAGCGCAGCTCCACAAGGACCGGGCAGAACTCGAGAAAACCATAGCAGAACGCACCGCGGAGTTGGTGACGCGGAATGCAGAACTCAGCGAGAGCACCCGGCGCTACGACAATCTGGTCAAACAGATCCCGCACGGCGTCTATACCCTGCGAATCGGGAACTCTGGCAGCATGCGGTTTGATTACCTGAGCCCGGTTTTCTGCGAGATTCTGGACATCGACCCTGAAGCGGTGCGGCGTGACGCAGACCTCGCCTTTTCCCATGCCCACCCGGATGACCGCGGGGCACTGGACCACTCTGCGCGCGAGGCCACCAGACGCTGTGCCCCCTTCCGCTGGGAAGGCCGGTTCGTCATCCGCCAGGAAGTCCGCTGGATCAGGCTCGAGGCCGATCCGGCCGCGACCCCGGCCGGCGATGTTGTCTGGAACGGGGTTCTCAGCGATATCACCGAACGGCGGCGCATCCAGGACAAACTGAAAGAGAGCGAGGAACGGCTCACCTTCCTCATCAAGAACTCATCCGACAGCCTGGTCATCCTCAACAGCGACGGGAGCCAGAGGTTCGTCAGCCCTGCGGCGGAAAGAATAACCGGATACCCGGTCAGTGAACTGGAAGGCAGGACACTCGACACGATCATTCACCCGGATGATCTCGAAGAGGTCAGAGCGGCCTGGAATGAGGCTGTCGAGCATCCCGAGAAGACCGTCACCGTCCGGTACCGGCATATCCATAAGACCAGGGGTTGGGTCTTCTCGGAGGCAATCGCCCAGAGCTTTCTGGCGGAACCTGCGATCAACGGCGTCATCGCCAGCGTCCGGGACATCACCGAGCGCAAACAGGTGGAAGATTCCCTGCGGGAGCAGCGCTGGCGCCTGGAACGCATCATCGAAGGCACCAATGTCGGCACATGGGAATGGAACGTCCAGACGGGAGATGTCATCGTCAACGAACGCTGGGCGCAGATGATCGGCTATACGCTGGCCGAGCTGGCACCCGTCAGCATCAAGACCTGGGAGATGCTGTGCCACCCGGATGACTTGCAACGCTCCGTCGCATTGCTGGAACACCATTTTTCCGGCAATCAGCCGTACTATCACAACGAATCCAGGATGAAGCACAAGGACGGTCACTGGATCTGGATCCTCGATAGCGGCCGCGTTGTCACCCATACCGGAGACGGCAAGCCGCTGCTGATGTTCGGCACCCATTCCGACATCACCGACCGCAAGAGGATGGAGGAACAACGGGAGAAGTTCGAAGCGCTCAATCGCCAGATCCATAAGGCGGAGAGCCTGCACCGCATGGCCGGGGCGATCGCGCATCACTTCAACAACCAGCTCGGTGTCGTGATGGGGAATCTGGAGCTGGCCCTTGATGAGCTGCCGCGGGAAACGGCACCGGCCGAGAGCGTGGCGGCTGCCATGCAGGGAGCCCTCAAGGCGGCTGAGATCAGCGGCCTGATGCTCACCTACCTGGGGCAGACGAGCGGCAGGACTTCACCGCTGAACCTGACCGAGATCAGCCGCAAAACCCTGCCACTCATCCAGACCACCGCCCCCGGGGACCTGCTCCTCGCCGTCGACCTGTCGGACCCTGGTCCGACAGTCAACGCCAATGAGAACCAGATCCAGCAGATTCTCACCAATCTGGCCACCAACGCCTGGGAGGCCTGCGCGGACCATGGTTCCGTGAGGATAACCGTCAGAGAGGTCCGGCAATCCGACCTCCCTGCCTCACACCGTCTCCCGGTCGACTGGCAGCCGTCGGACCCTGCCTATGCCTGCCTGGAGGTGGCTGACACCGGCAGCGGGATCACGGACGAGGATATCGACAGACTCTTCGATCCATTTTTTTCCAGCAAATTCCCAGGCCGCGGCCTGGGCCTCCCGGTGGTGCTGGGAATTGTCAAAGCCTATGGCGGCGCGGTCTCGGTCGAAAGCGAAGTGGGACGAGGGAGCACCTTTCGCGTCCTGCTGCCTGTATCTGCCGATACGGCATCCCCTCAGACATTGCAGGTGGACAGAGCGATCCCGGAAGCAATGAGCGGAACGGTGCTGCTGGTGGAAGATGAAGAGCTGATGCGGGAGACAACCAGAAGAATGATCGTCCACCTTGGGTTTGCATGTCTGGTGGCTAAAGACGGCGCCGAAGCGGTGAGCATGTTCCGCCAGCATGCCGACGACGTTGACGTTGTCCTCTGCGACCTCAGCATGCCGCGCATGAACGGCTGGGAGACGGTGTCGGCCCTGCGGCGGATCCGTCCAGGCATACCGGTGGTCCTGGCCAGCGGCCACGACGAGTCCAGGGTCTTCGCGGACGGCCAGCATGACCAGCTCCAGGGCTTCCTCCACAAACCCTATCACCAGGCCTTGCTGAAGGACACGCTGGCCAGGGCGATGAAGACGGCCTGATGCGGGCCCCTCCTCAGCCTGACGGCCCGGGAAGACGCCCGACCCGCCAGCCCAACCATCCTTCACCAGCAAACGCTCCATCAGGGGAGAGACGATGAAGACTCCTGACACGCCATCCAGGTTCCCGGACAATTTCTCCAAGGCGATGATTTTCCTCCTGGCGGCACTGTTCCTGGGAGTGGCCCTTGCCGTGCCGTTCTATTACGAAACGCAGACGATGTGGTACAAGACCGGTGCCGACAGGATCATGCTCCGGGCCGGGCAGATGGCGGGCCTGTTCGCCCTTGTCCTGCTGACGGGGCAACTCCTGCTTGCTTCGCGAGTGGGGCTTTTTGAACATCTCTACGGACGCACACGTCTGCTGCGCTGGCACCAGGCCAACGGGGTGATTATCTTCTGCGCCGTCTGCAGCCATGTGCTTCTGGTACTGGCCCCCGAAGGGTTCGACAACCTGCCGATCGGCAAAAAATACTGGCCTGAGATGATCGGCGGGGTGCTCTTCCTCCTGCTCTTCGTCATGGTGGTCACCTCCCGTTTCCGATCGTGGTTCGGCCTGGAATATGCACGATGGCGAATGCTGCATAAACCGCTGGGCTACCTCTGTCTTGTGCTCGCCTTTCTCCATGTGCGCTTTGTCAGTGAATCGTTTGCCCGGGGATTGCCGAGAACGGTGCTGATCGCCGTCGGTATTGGCCTGGCGCTGTTCATCGGCCTTGTGCAGGTGCTGCGGCGGACCCCGGGAAGAGCACAAAGCGGCCCGCAGCCCTGACTGCGGGCCTCCCTGGCATGCAGGAGGTGATATGTACAGTATTCACGGCAAAAACGGCATCCCTCCGGCCCGCAAGGAGATACCCATGACAGCCTCGTCCTCGCACCCCCTCTGCCCGCAACGCCTGCCCCTCGCCGGGGCCGTCAATTTCCGCGACCTCGGCGGCTACCGGACCGGTGATGGCCGCCAGGTGAAGCGCGGCCTGGTCTTTCGCTCCGATCATCTGTCCCGCCTGACTGCGGAGGATCAACGGATGCTGCAGCGTCTCCGGCTGAGGACGGTCTGCGATCTGCGCACCGCCCTGGAGCAGCGGCGGAATCCCAACCTCCTGCCGCAGGATGGTTCGATCCGCCTGCTCCCCCTGCCGGTCCAGGCGGGGAACTTCGACCCGGCCCTGGTCATGGACCGCCTGCGGGCCGGAGAACGCGACTGGCTGACCCTCGATTTCTTCATCGACGTGTACCGGCAGTATCTCGACGATTGCGGTCCGGTCTGGGGCAGGGTATTGCGGCTCATTGCCGCTCCCGCGAATCTGCCCCTGGTCTTCCACTGCACCGGCGGCAAGGATCGCACCGGGATCTGTGCGACCCTGCTGCTGCTGACCCTGGGGGTGGGGGAGGCCGACATCTTCCTCGACCATGAGCGCTCCAACGCTTGCAATGCCGAGCGCCTGCAACCGATCTACGCCCGGTTCGCCGACCTGGGCATCGGGCCTGAGCAGGCCGCCCCCTACCTGCAGGCCCCCCGGGAGCCCCTGGCCGCGATGCTGGCGCATCTGCACAGATCCTACGGCACGGTCGACAACTACCTGTTGTCCAGGACCGGGCTGGATCAGGAGACCATCGTGGCCCTGCGGACAAACCTGCTCGAATGACACCCTCATCCACCCCTGCCGGCCAGAACGACAATGCCCCGGCCCGGCGAGCGCCGGCTAGGGTGCCGTGGCCCCTGCGCCGGCAGGCGTGGCTGGCCGCAGCCCTTTTGTTCGGTCCCTGGCTGGCGACCCTTTTCCTCTGCAGCACCCATCTCCCCCCGCACCCCCTCGCCGTCTCGCTGCTGTTGCCGGGACTCATCGCGGCCATCTATCTGCAGCTGCGGCTGGCATCCCATCTGGGCGCCAATCACCGGTGCGGCGAAGCGGACCGGCTCTTCCCCACCCTGGGGATCGCCAACTGGATCACCCTGCTGCGCGGCGCGGCGGTCGTCGCCCTGGCCGGTTTCCTGCCCGTGGCCGTCCTTCCGGTTGCGGCGCGGCCGGCACCCCTGGCCTGGGCGCCGGGACTGATCTACCTGGGCATCTCACTGGCCGATCTGCTGGACGGTTTTGTCGCCCGCAGGCAGCACCGGCAGACCGAACTCGGCCAGCGCCTGGATATCGAGACCGACGCCGCGGGACTGCTGGCGGCCCTACTGGTGGCCGTCAGCCTTGACCGGCTGCCTGCATTCACCCTGCCGGTGGGGCTGGCCTATTACCTCTTTCTCTTCGGCATCCGGTGGCGCCGGCAGCGGCACCTGCCCCTGGTCGCGCTGCAACCGCGGCCCTCTTCGCGGATCATCGCCGGCTTCCAGATGGGAGTGGTGGCCGCGGCGCTGCTGCCCCTCTTCGATCCGCCCTTCACCTCCATCGCCGCCGCTCTCGTGATGGCGCCGCTCCTCGCAGGCTTTGGCCGGGACTGGCTGGTGGTTTCCTGCCGGCTGCATGTTGACGGCAACCAGCGCACTGCCCTGGATCGCTGGGCAGGCCTGGTTCTGGCCCGTCATCTTCCCCTGCTGCTGCGCCCGTTCCTCCTGGCCGGCGGCATCCTGCTTCAGGGCGCCGTATCCGTTCCGCATCCAGCCTGGCTGTGGGCACAGGGCATCTGCTGCCTGCTGGCCGGAGCCGGCTGGATGGGCCGCTCTGCAGCGCTGCTGCTCGCCCTGCTGTTGAGTTGCGGTCTGGCCCCTTACGGGACCGGACTTCCGGTGCTGGTCCTTTTCGGCCTCGCCACCGCCCTGATGCTCACCGGCACCGGCCCGCTGTCCCTCTGGTCCCCGGAAGAGGCAATCCTCTATCGCCGCAGCCGGGACGGAGCCCCGGCAGGGAGCGAGAAGACATGATCGGGCGTGCCGCATCATCTGCTGCGGGCTTTCTCAGCCCGCGCATCGGCTGGCGCGGACTGCTGCTGATTGCCGGCCTGGCCCTCGCCTGGCTGGCGTTGCACGGGATGCCTTGGGAACAGGCGTGGGGACAGGTGACCGGGATGGGTATCGGCGCCCTCCTGAGCGTGCTGGGGCTCAATCTGGCGATGCTGCCGCTGATGACCCTCCGCTGGTGGCAGCTCCTGCGGGCGCTGGCCGCGCCGGTCAGCCTGCGCACAGTCTGCGCCTATCGCCTGGCCGGCAACGCCATCAGCTACCTCACCCCAGGGCCCCATTTCGGCGGCGAGCCGCTGCAGGTCTATCTCCTGCGCCACCGTCAGGACATACCGCTGCCTGCAGCCGCGATCTCGGTCGCCCTGGAGCGGCTGCTCGAGCTCTGGGCCAGCATGGTGGTCCTGGGTTCCAGCCTGATCGTGCTGACGGTTGCGGGCAGCGGGCCCTTTGCCGGGAGATGGGCACTTCCCCTGGCTGTCGCCCTGGCGGCCGCCGTCGCCGCTCTGCTGGCTGCCCTGTGCATGGGCAAACGCTCCCTCTCCCGCGCCTGCTCCTGGTTGATGCGGTTCTGCGGCATGGCCCATCGCCCGCCCACCGGTTTCGCCGGACGACTGCTGGATGGTCTCATCCAGGCCGAGATCCTGAGCGAATCCCTGCTGCGCCGGCACCGGCGGGCGTTCCTGCTGGCCAACCTCTGTTCCCTTGGCCACTGGCTCGGGGTCTTCGCCGAATTCTGGCTGATGGCGATCCTGCTGGGACATCCGCTGTCGTTGCCGCAACTGCTGACAGTCGTCATCGCCGCCCGCCTGGCCTTTCTCGCCCCCCTGCCGGCAGGTCTCGGCGTTCTCGAATCGACCCTGCCCTGGACAACCGCCGCCCTGGGCCTGGGGAGCGTCCCAGGTCTCAGCCTCTGCCTGCTGATCCGGGTCCGCGACATCCTCTTCAGCCTGGCCGGCCTGGGATTGACCATGAAATATTTGACTTGTCCGGACAGGGCCGGTACTCTGGCTAAAGATGCAGGATGACAGGACTCGGGCGAAGGGCGTATCTCCGCTGAACCGTCCGGGGCCAGGCCGTTTCTCTCTGCGCGCCCGCACTGTGTTCCGGTGCGGCTCGGTGCATCCACCGTCCCCTTGCAAGGAGGGCAATCTCGACACACCATGCTGCGTCAAGATCCCCGTCCCCCCATATCCGGCACCAGCGCCAGCAAGGTCGACCCGGAGCAATGGTTCGACCAGTTGCCGACTCTGGCCGCACAGTTCCTGGCCGAGCACCGCCGGCCGCTGGTGACGGTTTCCTATGCCCAGAGCGTGGACGGCAGCATCGCCACCCGGAACCGGGAACAGCTCCGGCTGAGTGGCCACCAGTCGATGGTGGTCACCCATCGCATCCGCGCCGCCTGCGACGCCATCGTCATCGGCATCAACACCCTGCTGATCGACGACCCCCTGCTCACCGTCCGTCTCGCCGAAGGGCCCAACCCCCAGCCCATCGTCCTTGACAGCCACCTGCGCATCCCCCTGCAGGCCCGCCTGCTTGAACGGACCGACCTTGGCTGCTGGGTCGCCTGTACAGAAAAGGGGGATCCCGGGCGCATCGGCGCGGTGGAAAACCGGGGCGCCGAGGTCATCCGCTGCCGCCACGACCGTCAGGGCCGGGTGGACCTGCCGCATCTGCTCCAGCAGCTTGGCGAGAGAGGGATCTGCAGCCTCATGGTCGAAGGGGGCGGCCAGGTGATTTCGAGCTTCATCGAGGCGCGCTTGGCGGATCAGATGATCATCACCATCGCCCCACGTCTGGTTGGCGGCCTGCCGGTGCTGGACCGGCCGGCCGTGCGCAACGGGGCCCTGCTGCACCTGACCACCGTGACCTACCAGCCCTGCGAACCGGACCTCATTCTCTGGGCCCGGCCGCAATGGCAGGACCCATGATGCGGCACCGGCTGGAATTTCTCGCCCCCGGCCGGGTCGCGGTGCGCGAGGGTCCGGCACCGCAGCCGGCTTTGGACCAGGTGCTGGTGCAGACCCGCTTCTCCGCGATCAGTCCCGGAACCGAGATGCTGGTGTACCGTGGGCAGTGGCCGCAGGGGGTCACGGTCGACGCCACCCTGGAGAGCCTGGCAGGCACCTTTGCCTATCCCCTGGCCTACGGCTACTGCACGGTCGGCCGGGTGATCGCGGCAGGACCGGCGGTGGCCGGCGACTGGCCGGGTCGCCGGGTCTTCGCCTTCCATCCCCATGAAGACCTCTTCTGCGCCCGACCCTCGCTTCTGCACCCCATCCCCGATGACCTGGACGACGAGACCGCCCTCTTTCTTCCCAACATGGAGACCGCGGTCAACCTGATGCTGGATGGCGCGCCCCTGATCGGCGAACGGGTGGTCGTCATCGGCCAGGGCATCGTCGGGCTGCTCGCCACCGCCCTGCTCGCCCGTTTTCCGCTGGCGTCCCTCACCACCCTCGAATCGCACCCTCTGCGGCGCACCGCCTCGCTCCGCCTCGGCGCCTCCCAGTGCCTCGATCCTGCAGATCCGGACCTTGACAACCTGCTGGGCGCCATTCCCTGCCAGGGCGGCCAGGCGGATCTGGTCTTTGAGCTTTCCGGCAACCCGGCAGGCCTGGACACGGCGCTGGCGGCGACGCGCCCCAGCGGCCGGGTGGTGATCGGCTCCTGGTACGGCAGCAAAAAGGCCGACCTGGATCTCGGCTCTTTCTTCCATCGCGGCCGTCTCACCCTGATCAGTTCCCAGGTGAGCGGCATCGCCCCCGCGCTCTGGGGCCGGTGGCAGGCCCATCGCCGCCTGGAGGTGGCCTGGGAGATGCTGCGCCAGGTGCAGCCCCGGACCTGCATCACCCACCGCTTCGCCCTGGCGGATGCCGCCGAGGCCTATGCGCTGATTGACCGCTGCCCAGGCGAGACCATCCAGGTCATCTTCGAACACCCTTCCGCGCACGCGCGGTGACAACCTGCAAGGAGCCACAACATGTACAGTCTCGGGATGCGGCGGGAGTTCAGCGCCCGGCATTATCTGATCGGCGGCGACTGGGGTGCGGAAAACAGCGAGCATGCCCATCGCTATCGGCTGGAGCTGGTCCTCGAGGCCCCGAACCTGGACCGGCACGGCTACCTGGTCGATATCGTCGAGGTGGAACAGCACCTGGCGGCGGTGATCGCCGACTTTGCCGGCCGCACCCTCAACGACCTCTCCGACTTTGCCGGCCAGAACCCCAGCATCGAACGGCTGGCCACCATCCTCCATGGCGCCTTCAGGGCACGCTTCGTCCATCTCCGGCTCGAGGCCCTGACCGTCACCCTCTGGGAGGATGACATCGCCTGGACCTCCTACCGGGCGCCCCTCTGATGCGCATCGGCCTGGTCATCTACGGCAGCCTGGAGACCCTGACCGGCGGCTACCTCTATGACCGGATCGCGGTCGAAGGCCTGGAGCGGCTGGGCCATGAGGTGGAGGTGATCGGTCTCGCCGGCGGCCCGTATCTCTCCCGGCTCGGGCATGGCTTGACGCCCGGCCTCTGCCGGCGGCTGCTGGACGGCCGGTTCGACATCCTTCTGCAGGACGAACTCTGCCATCCCTCACTTTTCTGGCTGAACCGCCGCCTGCGCCACCTGCACGGGCCGCCGCTGGTCGCCATCGTCCATCACCTGATGTGCCGGGAACCGCGGCCCCGGTGGCTCAACCGGCTCCTGGAACTGGTTGAGCGGCGGTACCTGGCCTCGGTGGATGGCTTCATCTTCAACTCGAAGACCACCGCCAGGACGGTAACGGCACTGGTGGGCGAGGCTCAGCCCCATGTCGTCGCCTACCCGGCCGGAGACCGGTTCGGTATCCCCCTCTCCCCTGACAGCATCAGCCAGAGAGCCCGCCGGCCAGGGCCTCTGCAGTTGCTCTTTCTGGGCAGCGTCATCCCCCGGAAAGGCCTGCTGCCCCTGCTCGGCGCCCTGGCCGGAGCAGACCGCGAGCTCTGGCGGCTGACCGTGGTGGGCAGCCTCGAATTCGACCCCGCCCATGCCGCCGCGGTCCGTGAACGGGTCGATGAGCTTGGGCTGGCCGACGCGGTCCGGTTCGTCGGCCCGTGCTCGGGTGAGAACCTGGTGGAGATCATGTCCGCCAGCCACCTGTTCTGCATGCCTTATGCCTATGAGGGGTTCGGCATCGCCATTCTTGAGGGCATGGCCTTTGGCCTGCCGGCCATCGGCTGCCGGGACGGTGCGGCCAACGAGACCATCGAGCACGGGAGCAACGGCTTTCTGCTGGCGGCCGACGACCTGGTGGGACTGGCGCCGCTTGTGGTGCGCCTGCAGCACGATCGCGAGGCCCTGCTGCGGCTTTCCCTTGCCGCCCGCCAGACCTGTGCCGGCCGTCCCGGCTGGCAGGACAGCGTGGCCGTAATAAACGCCTTTCTGGCGGAGATGCAGAGCGGACACGCACAGGCAAAAACCGTCGCGCCGGGGAGTGGCCATGGAGGCGGATAATCTGGCCGGTGGCAGGCCGGCTCCCAAGGTGGCGGACGACTCCGGGACCGGTTTCGATCCCCGCTACCTGGCCGCCAAGAAATCCATCGATGACCGGGCCTTGAATCGCCATGTCTGGGCCGCGCTCCGCCAGGCCCTGCCGCAGGCGACCGGCGCTGCCCCCGCAAGCATCGTCGAGGTCGGCGCCGGCATCGGCACCATGCTGGCGAGAACGGTCGACTGGGGGTTGCTGAGCGGACCGGCGACCTACCTGGCCACCGACTGCGATGCCGGCCATCTCCGCCTCGCCCGGCGCTACCTTGGAGCCTGGGCCGAAGAACGGGGCCATACGCTGAATTGGCCGGAAAGGCAGCGCGGCCTCCTGTGCACCGCACAGGCCGAGATGGCCGTGGTTCTCGAGGCGGTCCGGGCCGAAGAGATGGCCTGCCGGGCCGAATCCGCAGGCACCTTCCACCTGCTCATCGCCCACGCCGTGCTGGACCTGATCGACCTGCCGGCCGTACTGCCGGGCCTCCTGTCGCTGCTCACCGACCACGGGCTGGCCTATCTCACCTGCAACTTCGACGGCACCACCCTCTTTCTGCCCGAACACCCTGGCGGGGAAGAACAGGAAATCCTGAGGCGCTACCATGCCTCCATGGAGGCGCGGCATGCCGGGGCAAGCCGCACCGGCCGGCGGCTGCTGACCATGCTGCAGGGTCCGGGTTGCGAACTTGTGGCGGCCGGCGGATCGGACTGGGTCATCCACCCCCGGGACCATGCCTACACCGAAGATGAAGCGCTGTTTCTCCATGCCCTCGTCGCAGGGGTGGAGCAGGAACTTGCCAGCAACAGCGGCCCCGCGCCGCCGGGCCTTGCCGCCTGGGCCCGCAGCCGGCACCGGC
>WBUQ01000186.1 GCA_008933635.1 Desulfobulbaceae bacterium
CCTGGCAGTGTTACGGGAAATCCGCCGACTCAAGGGGCAGTTCGCCGTGGTCGCCCTGCCGTGCCAGGTCCACGCGCTGAGGAAAATGGCTCTGGTCGACCGGGGACTTGCCCGTAAGATCAAATAGATACTGGGCCTTTACTGCCATTGCACGATGGAGGTCAACGGTCACGAGGAGGCCATCGAGGCATTCGGCATCCCCCTCGATGATGTTGCCGCCTTCCAGTTCCGCGGCGGGGGATGGCCAGGCGGCTTTTTCGTCATCAAGAAAGATGGCACCGAAGTCCGGCTCCATGAAAAGATTCTGATCAAGGACGTGATGAACGTGATGTTCAGGCTCTATGGCCCCAGACGATGCCAGCTCTGCGTCGACGCCCTGTGCGAATACGCCGACCTCAGTTTCGGTGACTTCTGGGCCTTCGATTTTGCCAAGGATCTCGCCGTGCACGAGCGCTGCACCCTGATTTCCCAGCGGACAGCAGCCGGCCGGCAGCTGATGGAAGATATCATGGAGAGCGGCCAGTTCGTGGTTCATACCCTCCCGCATTCCCGCAACTCGAAGCGGATCCTGAAGATGGCGGCCGGGAAGAAGTCCCGGGCCCATGTCGGGCTGCATCATGCCGCAAGAAAAGGTCTGCCCGCCCCGGCGTACCATTACGCCATACCGCAGCCGACCGCCAGGGACGTGCGGAAGGTCTTTTTCTTCTCGCTGTTCCAGCGGATCAAAAGTCCGGTTTTCAGGAAGCTGGTTCTGAAGTTGCTGTTTTCGCCGCTCGGAGTCCTGGCGTACAAGGTCAACTCGGCAAGAAAGAGTCTTTTCATCGATTATCATGCCTGAGTGCCGGCGGAGACTGTCATGAGATCGCTGCGAGGTTACCAGCAATGAAACGCGCGGACCCGATCAGGGTGTGGCTCATCACCAGCTGCATCTGTCTGGCGATCCTGATGCCGGTCTGCAGTGATGTGCTGCTTGCCGGAGAGGCTGAACCGGCCAAGACGCCAGGAGTCAGGAGCATCTCTCTCGAGCAGGCGATACAGATAGCCCTCGAGAACAATCGGACACTGCGGAATTCCGCCCTTGATGTCAGCTCCAGCGACCTGTCGCTGAAGACCCAGCAGTCGGAATTCGATATCAAAGTAGTGCCGCAGGGTGCAACCCGCTATGATTCGGCAGACTTCAGCTACTGGCAGGTGGGGGCGACGGTTTCCAAGAAACTTTCCCAGGGAGCCACCTTTGAGGTAACGCCGACGACGGGTGAATCAGGGGGGGGCAGGAACAGCGAAATAGACGTCTCTCTGCGGATACCCCTGCTGCAGGGAGCAGGGGCGGCATACGCCATGGACGGCGTCTACAGCAGCACGTATTCCAACAAGGTGCAGCAGCTCACCTTCATCCAGGAGCAGATCAACACGATCATGCAGACGGTCAGTGCGGTATATGGCTGCATCAGAACCCAGCAGCAAATCGAGTTTCTGCAGAAACAGCTCGATGAGCTGAAGAAGCATCTCTCCCTGGCGAAAATCAAGGAAAAGAGCGGGATCATCGACGCGATGGATCTCTACCGTGCCGAGATTCGGATCCAGGATGTTGAGGATGAACTGGCCTCGACCCAGGAAGAGCTGGCCAACAACGTCGACGAGGTCAAGAACCTGCTCGCCCTGTCCCAGAAGCAGCCGCTGATAGTCAGCGCGCCGGTCAGCTATTCTCCTGTCGAAATCAGTCTGGAGGAGGCGCAGAACATCGCCCTCGCCAACCGGATCGAACTGGTAAAGAGCACCATGCAGGTGAAGGAGACGGAACGGCGGGTGGCGGTGGCGAGAAACAATATCCTGCCCCAGCTCGATCTGGAGCTTGGTTACAACAATTACCGTGAGGAGGACTTTTCTGATTTCGACGAGGAACGGTGGACAGTCGCCCTGTCCAGCGAATCGGATATCTTCCGCACTCCTGAACGCAACGATTACCAGCAGAGCAGGATCGAACTGCAGCAGGTGCAGCTCGACCACCAGGATGCGGAGGAACAGATCATCCAGGATGTCCGCTTCCAGCTGAACAGCCTGGAGAAACAGCAGGAACGGATACGCATACGGCAGGAGCAGTCCAGGCAGGCGATGGGAAAACTGCGGCTCGCCGAGAGCAAGTTCCGGTACAGCCTGGCCAATAACTTCGATCTGCTCGAGGCCCAGACCGAGATGCAGCAGGCCCAGACCGACCAGATGGTTGAAACGATAAATTATATCGTTGGTACGTATCGTCTGCGCTCATCACTGGGGACGCTTATCGACCTGAAAGGCGGCGCGACGGTGAATTGATGAAGAAATCGACGATCATACTGCTCGGCTTCGCGGCAATCTTGCTTGCCGGGGTATATTTCAGCGGAAGGGGGAAGGGCAGGGAGGACGCTGTCGCCGAAGCGGAAGCGAAAAGGCAGGATCTCAATGTCGAGATCAATGTCGTTGGCGAACTGGATGCAGCCCAATCCCACATGCTGTCGTCTGAAATACAGGGCACCGACGGAAAAATCATCTATCTGGTCGATGACGGTACCAGGGTCAGGAAGGGGGAGACGCTGGTCAAGCTCGATCCTTTGCCTTTTCAGAAGCAGGTGGAAGGCTTGGAGGCAGAGGTACAGGAGCTGAAGGCAGCGGTCGAGGCCGCCAGGCAGATGGTTGCCTTTGAGGAAAACCAGGTGAAGCAGGAGATATCCACCGCCGAATACAATCTCAACGTAGCCGGACTCGAACTGCGGCAATTCGAGGAGGGAGACGGTCCCCTGAAGATATCGATGCTGCAGGAAGAACGGCAGAAGGCGAGACTCGAACTCAAGAGATACGAAGCTTTCTACAACGATCTGCAGCAGCTGAAGAAAGAAGGATTCGACAACAAATCGGAGATTACAGCGGCGGAAGAACGGGTAGCGGTGCTGCGGGAACAGTACAGGGAGGCGGATGGTCGTTTCGAGAGCTACAAGAAGCATGTCTTCCCGGCCCTGCTTGAAAGCGCCAGGGCCAAGCAGCAGAATGCCATGCTGATGCTCGAGCAGAGCCGGCAGGGCGGCGTGCACAAGGTAGCCAAGGCCCAGGCCACCCTTGGGCAGATAGCGGGCAAGGTCGCCGCGAAGGAGTCGGCCCTCGGGCAGGCGCAGCTCGAACTGAAAAGAACGGTTATCGCCGCGCCGTTTGACGGCATCGTGATCCATTATGAAACGTTCCGGGATGGCGAGAAGCGCAAGCCCAGGGAAGGCGATTCTGTTTTCATGGGGCAGCCCATTCTCTATCTCCCCGATATTTCCAAGATGATTGTCAAGACCCGGATTCGCGAGGTCGATCTTTTCAAGCTGGCGCTTGGCCAGAAGGGAACCGTCCGCGTCGATGCCTATCCGGACTCGTCATTTCTCGGCGATCTTACCTTTATCGGTGCCCTTGCCACGTCCGAGTCGCCGGGTTCCGGTCAGGAAAAATATTTCCAGGTCATTTTCACCCTCAAGGATGAGGATAAGCGGTTACGCCCCGGCATGACCTGCCGGATATCGATTACCGCCCAGTCGGCCAGCCAGACCATCGTCGTCCCGACCCAGGCGGTCTTTGCCGACGTGGACGGAGACTTCTGTTATGTCCGCACCGGCTGGGGCACCTATGAAAAGCGCCGGATCAAAACCGGAATCCAGAACGAGGATGAGATCCAGATCCTGGAGGGACTGGAGCCGGGAGAAAAGGTCAGCATGATCGAGCCGGCGGCCAGATGACCGCCGATCCGGGGGCAGGGATGTTGTTACAGGCCAGAGGGATCAGGAAAAATTACCAGCTCGGCGGGAGTGAAATCGAGGTCATCAGGGGTGTCGACCTTACCGTTTCCGCTGGAGATTTTCTTGCCATCATGGGTACTTCCGGCTCCGGCAAGTCGACCCTGATGCATATCTTGGGCGGTCTGGCGCGACCGGACGATGGCAGTTACCTGTTCGGTGACAGGGATATGCTGCGCCTCTCCGATGATGAACTGTCGTGGATCAGGGCCCATTGGATCGGTTTCGTCTTCCAGACGTTCGATCTCCTGACGGAACTCGATGTGCGCGACAACGTCGCTCTGCCATTTTTATATCACCACACACCTCCGGCAGATGCCGAGAGAAGGATCGGCGAGGCCATCGAGAAAGTCGGCCTTTCGCACAGGATACGGCACCGGCCTGTCGAACTCTCCGGTGGCGAGATGCAGCGTGTCGCCATCGCCAGGGCGCTGGTCGTTGCTCCCAAGCTCATCCTCGCCGATGAGCCGACAGGGAATCTCGATACAAGAAACAGCTCGGAAATATTAGATCTTTTCACCGGATTGAATGAGACGGGCTCGACCATCGTGATGGTAACCCATGATCCGCAGGTTGCTTCCTGTGCCAAAAATATCCTGATAATGGAGGATGGCGTATTGACCGCCGCCTGAAATGAGCAAATTCCTCCTCCTTGTCGCGGTGGCCTGGCGGTCGCTCTTCGTCCACAAGCTCAGGTCGTTTCTGAGCGTTCTCGGGGTCATTTGCGGCGTGATGGCCGTGATGTCGATGATTTCCACCGGTGAAGGAGCGAGGGAGGAGGTGCTGCAGCAGATCGAAGATATGGGGATCACCAATATCTATATCAACCGGGTGCCGCTGACGGCAGAACAGCAGAAGGCTGCGTTGGAAAAACGCTCGTATGGTCTATCGTGGAATGACGTCGGGAGATTGCAGCGGAGTGGCCTGTTTATCAGAACGGTAGCCGCCCAGCGTGAGGTTACTGCTACGCCGCTGGGTACGGGCAGGGCGATCCTGCCGAAAATTGTTCATACCACGGCCAGTTATCAACAGGTGATGGGACTGAAGCTGGCTGAGGGGAGGTTCCTTCATGACCGTGACCAGCAAGCCAATTCCATGGTTTGCGTACTTGGTGCAGGCATTGCCAGATCGCTGGGGAAAGATGGGAGGGTGGGCAGTGCGTTGCGAATCGGTGATTCCCTTTTCAAGATTGTTGGAATTCTTGCCGAACAGAGCGGAAACAAATCAGAAAAAATCAAAATATCAAGAGATAATCTCAATGAAATGCTGTTTCTGCCCTTTCCTCAATCAGGCCAGGAGAAATTGTCTGCAGAGGAGATAACGAG
>WBUQ01000026.1 GCA_008933635.1 Desulfobulbaceae bacterium
GACCAAGGGCGTTGCCGTCATCGACAATATCGCCATCATGAAGCACAGTGCCGCCGCCGACATTCGTCTCGAGGGGAACCTGATCCTCGAATTTCCCGGCAGCGACGCGGCGGAGGTAGCGGAAACCATCGCCAACCTCGACTTCGTACTGCCCTTCTCCCCCCTCGGCAGGGCGGTCTTCTTCCTCGGCGCCGGCTCACCTATCCACCGCAACCCCGTGGAATATGGGATCAGCGGGCTGAAACCGCACCGCAGGAACATGGCGCTCATGCCGCCGGAGATAGCCAGGGATATCGGTGCGCAGGTGATGGACTATCGGGGCGGACGTCTCAGGCAGCGACGGCTCTGGCGACCGGTTGCCGACAAGATCGATGCCTGGCACGCCTTCCACCGGCAGCGGCAGACGGCCACGAAACCGGCGCTGAGCTACCGGGATGGCGGCGATTTTCTGATCATCCGCCAGGAACGGATCGATGGCCCGCCGCTGCAGCATCGGCTGCGCGGGCTTTCCCGCGAGATCTACCTCCACTGCGACCAGATCAGGACAAGAGAACAGCTGCAACGGCGATTTCACATGATCTCATCCACCTCGCTCGAGCGTTTCCTCGACGACCTGCACCGCAAGCGACTGCTGTTCCGGGACGGCGAAAAGGTCCTCGCCCTCGCCATCCGCCAGAGATCGTGAGCTGCCGAGGATCAGGGAGGATGGCCGGCGGCACGTCACTCTCCTGGGGACATCATCCTCCACATCAGGTACAATAGACAGTCGCCATTGCCGACAGACAGAATGCAAGACCCTGCCGGCGAGATGGCACTATGCAGCCAGGAAAAACAGCCCCACGCTGACGGCAGTCCCTGTCGCAGCGGCAGCGGATCTCCGCTGACAGCTCCAGCCCGGGGCACCACCACCAATCAGCAGCAGCCAACAGGTATACCATGAGCATGACAGAAGACAGTTTCGCGGACCTTTTCCAGCAGGAAGAAAAGAAACAACTGCGGCGCATCGCCCCGGGCCAGAAGATTAACGCGACTATCGTCGGGATCAGCGGTGAATCGGTTTTTCTCGAGGTCGGCGGCAAGAGCGAAGGGGTAATGAACAGTTCCGAGATTACCGACAGCGAGGGACAACTGACCAAGACCGTCGGCGACACCATCGAAGTCTACTTCCTGAAAAACCGTTCCGGAGAGAATCTCTTCACACGGCGCGTCGGTTCCGGTTCTGACGCCGATCACCTCGAAGAGGCCTGGCGCAGCGCCATTCCGGTGGAAGGACTGGTAAAGGCAGAGGTGAAGGGCGGGTTCGAAATCACCCTCGGCGCCAACGTGCGGGCCTTCTGCCCCTATTCCCAGATCAGCCTGCGGCGGAGCAGCGACCCGGCCGCAGAATTCATCGGCACCCGCCTGCCTTTCAGGATCAGCCGATTCGATGAAGGCGGACGGAACATCGTCGTGTCCGCCCGGGCCATCCAGGAAGAAGAACGGGCCGAACGCCGGGATCAGCTGAAATCCTCGCTGCAGGAAGGACAGTGTGTCGAGGGGACCATCACCTCTCTCCGCGATTTCGGGGCCTTTGTCGACATCGGAGGCATCGATGCCCTGATCCCGGTTTCGGAGATCGGCTGGAGCCGGGTCGACAATGTCGGCGACCATCTCAGCGTCGGCCAGGTGGTCAGGGTCATCATCAAATCCCTCGACTGGAACAAGGATCGCATTTCCGTGAGCCTGCGGGAGGCGATGGCCGACCCCTGGGAAAATATCACCCTGCAGTTCCCGGAAGGGAGTATCCGGCAGGGCCGGGTGGCCCGCCTCACCCCATTCGGCGCCTTCGTCACCCTCGCCCCGGGGATCGACGGACTGCTCCATATATCGAAGCTCGGCGGCGGGCGCAGGATCCATCATCCTCGTGAGGTGCTGGAGGAGGGGCAGGATATCGATGTCAAGATCGAATCGATCGACCCGGCCGGTCGCAAGATGAGTCTGGCCCCGGCCGACTATGTCTCGCCGGAGGCCGTCGAGGAGAAGGAGCAGCAGGAATACCGCAGGTATGTAGAGAAGAGCAGTCGGGGCGCTTCAGAGGCCAAAACCGGCAGTCTGGGCGAATTGCTGAAGGCCCGGCTGGCCGAGAAGAACAGGAAATGATCGGCTGGACGGACGCGGCAGGATACCGCTGCTGCGGATGCCAGGTCAGGGCGAGCCGGTGTTCTGCCGCATGGCCTCGAAGAGGATGACAGCCGCCGCCACCGAACTGTTGAGGGAGTCGAGCGACCCGGCCATCGGGATCGAGATCAGGATGTCGCATTCCCGTCGGACCAGCGGGCGGATCCCGGCTCCCTCGCTGCCGACCACGACACAGGCGGGAAGACGGAAATCGGTGGCATAGAGCGACTGTGCCGCTCCATCCTTGACGGCGCCGAACACCCAGGCCCCGGCCTCCTTGATCTTTTTCA
Organism: Desulfobulbaceae bacterium; assembly: GCA_008933635.1. Taxonomy (GTDB): domain Bacteria; phylum Desulfobacterota; class Desulfobulbia; order Desulfobulbales; family Desulfocapsaceae; genus Desulfoprunum. The sequence continues at coordinate 2,448 of WBUQ01000026.1, forward strand.
GGGCAGCCACCAGGTTCGTCACCTGGCAGATATCGATATGGGAAACCGCTCCGGCCGAGGCCTTGACTGCCGTACCGGAGAGCGGCGCCGAACGTTCGCGCGTCAGGATCACTCCGACTGTGCCCGAGGCCAGGGCCGAGCGGATAATCGCCCCGAGATTGTGGGGATCCTGCAATGAGTCGCAGGCGATCAGCCGGGGCATTTCACCGTTCTGCACCTGCGCTGCAAACCGTTTCAGCAGGTCGTCGAACGGCAGCAGGGCTGTCTGGCTGGTCCGGGCCAGTACGCCCTGGTGCCGCACTTCGGCCGCCCCTTCGCCGGTCAGGCGCAGGGATTGGACAAGCGTCGTCCGTATCCCCTTTGCTTTGGCAATCCCGACAATCTCATCCAGCTTGCCGCTTCGCCGTTCACGATGCAGGATGACCTCCTGCACCCGCTCCGGTTCCTGCAGCAAGGCCTCGAGGACAGGATGGACTCCCCAGATCAGGTCGTCGCTCATCCTGATCCGCTTTTCAGCCCCTGGCTTGTGTTCTTTCCGGATATCCCTCATCGGTCCAACCGCAGCATGATCGGGTTGCCGTCCGGCAAACGGTGTGCCTTCGCCCGTTCGGCGAGGATGATGGCCCGCAGCACCTCGGCTGCCTCATCGAGGACATCATTGACGATGAGATACTGGTAATCGCGGGCCGCTTCCATCTCTTTTCTGGCGTTCTGCAGACGCGTCCGGAGTTTTTCCTCGCTCTCGGTGCCGCGGCCGCGCAGACGCCGCTCCAGTTCCTGCAGACCGGGCGGGATGATGAAGATATGCGAGGCCTCAAGCGCCGCCGAACGGCGAACGACTGCCGCCCCCTGTACATCGATATCGAGAATGACATCGAGGCCCTGCCCGAGGCGGCCATGGACCTCCTGCAGGCTGGTGCCATAGAAGTTGTCATGGACGAAGGCCCACTCGAGGAAGCTGCCGCGGTCCCGCATCTCGAGAAATTCCTGCCGGGAGACGAAATGATAATCGATACCGTCCCTCTCCCCGTCGCGCGGCAGGCGCGTGGTATGCGAAACGGAAAAGGCCAGCCCGGCAATGCCGGTCATGACCTGCCTGAGCAGTGTCGTCTTCCCTGTGCCGGAAGGGGCGGAGATGACAAAGAGCCGGCCGTTCATCAGAGCTCTCCGTCCCTCATCCTCTCCGACGAGGCCAGTTCGGAGAGCTGGTAACTCGGCTGCATCGCCTGGATACGCTGACTGATGGTATCGGGCTGTACCGATGAGAGGATGATATGGTTGGAATCCATGACCAGGATCGATCGGGTGCGGCGGCCCTCGGTCACGTCAACCAGCTTCCCTTCTGATTTTGCCTGCTCCTTCAGCTTTCTGGCCGGCGATGACCCGGTATTGATCACGGCGACAATCCTCTCGATCATGACGGTATTGCCGAAACCGATATTCAGCAGTTGCATCCTGTCCCTCGCTGATCAGTATTAACTCTGGAAATGCATTGACAATGCGTTCACTCGATATTCTGTATCTGTTCCCGCATCTTCTCCAACTCCGCCTTCAGTTCGACGGTCAGGTGGGCGATGCCGGCATCGTTGATCTTTGAAGCCAGTGTGTTGACTTCACGGAGGAATTCCTGAACCAGGAAATCAAGTTTTCGTCCCACCGCAGCAGACTCTTCGAGAAAGGCGAGGAACTGCTTCATATGGCAGCGAAGCCGGACTATCTCTTCGGTCACATCGGTCTTATCGGCCAGAATCGCCACCTCCTGAGCCAAACGCCCAGGGTCGAGCTGGACCTGGTCGAGCAGCTTCTCCAGTCGCTCCTGCAGCGTCCGCTGTCTTTGCTGCAGCAACTCGGGGATCGCCGCTTCGATGGTCGTGACCGTTGAGCCAAACTGACCGAGCCTGGCCTGCAGATCTTCCCGCAGCAGCCGTCCCTCCTGCAGTCGCATCTCGTCGCAGTGGCCAAGGGCCTCGCCCACCACAGCCTCCAGTTGCCGCCACACGACCTCGGGGTCATCGCTTTCCTGTTCACGGATGAAGATATCCGGCAGGGCAGCGAACTGAGCCGCTGTCAGCCGGTCTTCCAGGTCCAGGGCCGAGCACATTTCCGAAAGAGCGAGACGGTAACTGCGGGCAAGCTCAAGGTTGATTTTTACCTGCCTGAATTCGGAATTCTCGCCGCAGACTGTGACCGCCAGATCGATCCTTCCCCGTTGCAGCCGCGAGGCAAGGAGCTTGCGCAGGGGTTCTTCGAATATGGCACAGTTCTTCGGCAGGCGCGTCTTGAGATCGAAATACCGATTGTTGACGCAACGCAGCTCGGCAACCCAGGTTCTCCCCTGGAATTGCAGTTCCCCCCGACCAAAACCGGTCATGCTTTTAATCGACATATGAGTTCCAATCCGAAACCTGAAAAAACAAAACGATGCAGAGAGACTCCCCCCTGCATCGTTTGTTCACAACGCATCATCTGTCTGCCTGGCGGCACGGGCAGTAACTACTTGCCCATGCTCTTGTTCAGCTCCTTGATCATCATGTCGCTGAGATCAATCGCCGGATCATTGTAGATGACACCGTTCTTAATATCGAGAATCGCAGTATAGCCGTTTTTCTCGCCATACTTCAGGACGACCGACTCGAGGGCTTTCAGGATCGGCTCCAACTCCTTGTCCTGCAGCTGTTTGAGTTCAAATCGGGCGTCATCGGTCTTCGCCTGCAGTTCACGCTTCCGTTTCTGAAAATCACGGACTTTATCCGCTTTGGTTTCTTCGCTCCAGGCCGAGCTCTTTTTCTCAATTTCCGTCTGGAGGGCCTGCAAGGCGTCTTCCTCACCTTTGAACTTGCCCTGCAGTTCTTTCATTTTCTGCTCGAAACGGGCCTTTCCCGCTTTTCCCGCCTCGCACTGGATGATGATTTTCTGTACGTTCATGACACCGATCTTCATCTCGGCGGCCTGTACACCGTCAGCGAAATATCCAGTGAGCATGAAGAACATGCCGACAATCAAAAGCTTTTTCAACACCATTACCTTCTCCATAATACTGAGTTACCTCTCGGCCTGGATAGAACCACAGAACGGAGTTATTCTACGATAACAAAGTCATCACGCCTGTTCTGAGCCCAGGACATCTCGTCTTCCCCATGAAGCAGCAGACGCTCCTCGCCATAGCTGACGGTGGTCAGCTTGGACTCGGCAACGCCGAGCTCGAGAAGGGCCTTTTTGGCGCTCTGGGCACGTCTCTCGCCAAGGGCCATATTGTATTCGTTGGTGCCGCGAGGATCGCAGTTACCCTCGATGCGGACATTCACGGTGCCCTTGTTGATGAAATCGGCGTTCAACTGAATGCGGGAAGTCTGATCAGCACGGATGGCGGAATCATCAAAATCAAAATAAACCGGCAGCATACCTTCGGAAGTACGTCCCTCGGAAATGCCGGTGCCTTTGGTATCCAGTGACTCTTCTGGAGCTGCGGTTTTCATCGCAGAATCCGTATCAGCCTTCTTACCGCAGCCCGTCAGTGCCAAGACGGACACACAGAGCAATGCGGGGACAACAACCTGTAATCTCTTCATCATCACGAAACCTCCTAAGTTCGATATGATAGTGGATAAAAAAATGGCGGACCGCCCGAATAAAAAAACCCAGCCAGTGAACACCACCGGCAAGGCCCATTTTTTTTCACTAACGCGCTATATACAAAGAATACAAATCGAAATTCAAGCAGAATCTACTCCGTACCAACCACCCGATTAAAAAAAGTAGCTGTACTTCTGAAGTCGCTGTCATACTATTACTGGCACGCCCAGATGTCAAATCCGTTCACCATCTTTTGCAATTTATTTCTTCCCGATTTCGAGCAAGGCAACTAATCATGAGTTCAGCAGACCATCAACCTCCCAGACAGCCGGAAGCCGATATGATCGCTGCCGGCAAGTTCGGCACATTTTTCGGTATCAACCAGCAGACCTTCGATCGTGTCTGGTCCCAGCTGACCGATCCCTCCGGCAACTCCCTGGTGTATATCTCCATGGAGATCGGCGCCGACCCGGATGTATTCAACCCGGTTCGGGACCGCCTGCTGCTGACTCCCGGGCCTGAGGTCCTTGACAGCCAATGGGCAGCTTTCTATGAAAAATTCGTTCGTGGTCCGCAGAAAATCCCTACATACAGTGGCGGACTCGGTGTTCTCGCCGGCGACACCCTGAAGAGCTATGCCGACTGCCATCTGCCGGTCGTAGCCATCAGCCTGCTCTACCGGAGGGGATATTTTTCCCAGTATGTCGATTCGCAGATCGGACAGATCTCGCAGCATGTCCTGTGGCAGCCGGAAGCAACCCCGTGTCTTTACCAGCTCCATGAGCCTGAAGCCCCCGAAAAACCTCTGGAGATCAAGATCCCTTTCTTCAACGAATATAACCAGCAGACTGTCGCCATCGCCCAGGTCTGGATGAAAATGGAAATCAGCAGCGATCTCGATTTTTTTGTCCCCGAGATCCTGCTTGATTTTGCCCGACCGGAATCACCGAGCCTGATCCGCAACGCCGCCTCACAGCTGTACAACGCCGAATCCTCGATGATCAAGGCAATCCAGCGGAGGATGCTGGGAACCGGCATCCTCCCCGCCCTGCGCGCACTGGGTATAACCTCGCGCACCTTCCACCTCAACGAACAGCACGGAATTGTCCTCGCCATGCAGCTCATCGCCGAAGAACTGACCGCGATGCTGCAGCACCCGCACATCGAACTCGCACGCGACGAGCAGATCTTCAAGGCCGCCGAAGCCGTGTCTCAACGGCTCGTCTATACCATCCACACCCCGGTGAAGGCAGGACACGATCGCTTCAACAAATCACTGTACGCCGGAATCAATGAAAAATCCTGCCAGAGAATCCTCGACCTCCTCGCCCACGACGACGAGAACCCGCACGCCTACAACTTCACCCACATGGCGATGCACGTCAACCGCTCGGCCAACAGCGTCAGCCGATTGCACCGCGATGTCACCCGCAGGCAGTTTCCCCGGTTCGCCAGCAAGATCTCTGCAATCACCAACGGCGTCCACCACCTGACCTGGATCAGCAGCCAGCGGGCCAGAGTTTTCGACAGCACGCCCCAGCTTTCCGGCTGGCGCCATGATCCCGGCGTCTTTGGCCAGGCGGGCGAACTGATCGGGGACGACCCATTCAGGGAAAGGCTCAGATCGGCTTGGGAGCAGGATACCCAACAGCTCATCAGCTACGTCAACACCATGCTGATCGAACACCGGAACCAGATGAGCACAACCTGGATCGATCCCCCGAACTACCTTTCCACCTTGGGCGATGGCAAAGACCGCCTCGACCCCCGAAGCTTCACCGTCGGTTTCGCCCGCCGTTTTTCCACCTATAAACGGGCGGATCTGATTTTTCATGATGTGGACCAGCTGTGCGAGATCTGCGTCATCAATAACTGGCCGATCAACTTCCTGTACTCCGGCAAGGCTCATCCTGCCGACGAACCCGGCAAGACGGTGATCAAACACCTGCTCGACCGTCAGGAAGAGCTGTATCGCAAAAGCGAAGGTCTGGTGAAGCTGGTCTTCATCCCCAACTATGACATGAAGATCGCCAAAATGCTGGTCGCCGGCGTCCACTGCTGGCTGAACAGCCCCAAGAGGCCGCTCGAGGCCTCCGGCACCAGCGGCATGAAGGCGGCAATGAACGGAGTCCCGAACATTTCGATCATGGATGGATGGTGGGTCGAAGGGTATCATGATGGCGCCACCGGCTGGAAATTCGGCCATGAGGGTGCCGTTGACAGCGCCAGTCTCAGCGAGTCCCGGGAAGAACTCCTCTATTTCGAAGACTCGAGTTCGTTTTATGAACTCCTGCCATTGATTCTCGATGCCTTTTATGACAAAACGAACTCAAGAATCTTTCTCGACAAGGGGATCAACAACCTGCTGCTCAACATTCCCATTTTCAACACGCATCGGATGGCTGCCGAGTACCTCCAGCGGTACGGCCTCGTCCTGCCGGCAGCCCGGACCCGGGAAATGGAGCGCTTCGCGCAACTTTACTGTAGTGATATTTAGGCATTCAGTTTATATAGAACAGTTCATCCGTCCGCATCATTCACCCATCCGTCCCGGTCCTGACCGGCGAGCATACATCCTTGGAGACGTTCATGGCCAAAGCACATATCAGCGCAAATCGAGCAACAGACAAGACCATACGGGCAATCGACCGGAAGAGGGAGCAGGAACGGCGCAAGATGTTCCACCAGGCGAAGGACAATGCCGAGGCCCTTGCCGCCAAGCTGGTGCAGAGGCTCCTCGACCGGGAGATCATCGAGACCTCGTCGATCCAGAGGATCCGCGAAAGCTTCGAGGAACAGCTCAAGCGGCTGAGTTACCTCGATGAGTTCGAGCTGCAGATGAAGATCGCGCCGGTACGCACCGTCGCCCAGGATCCCAATGTCGTCAGCCTGTACATGACCCAGTACATCGTCGAAGACCTGATCAACCACCCCGACATCCAGGATGTCTTCGGCGATGACCTCGATATCTACCTGGCCGTCGACTCGGTTTTCAGAGTACTCCGCTCCTCGTGAACCACCCTGCTTCGATCCCGTCCCTCGTCTTTGCCGACCACCATGGCGCCATTATAGATTATCCGCCACTGCACATGGCCGGTATGAGCAACGGCCACTTCCATCCCCCCGATCCCGCCGACCTCATTCCCCTGCCTCAAGGCAGCGAGTTGTTCGTCCTCCCCGGCCGCCTGCCGGTCGCCTGCGATCCGGATACGTCGGAGCCCCTGCTCATCGAAGACAATCCCTTCAGTCCCGGCGAACCGGTCCAGGCCGTCGCCGCCTTCATGGCCCCGGCCCATACCTCGATCTATACCAGCGCCTTCCAGACAACCGGTGGTGCGCCGACCTTGCCCCTCTTCGCCTATACCGCAGTCGGTTGGGGCGATGGCAGGTTCTGGGTAGCTGCTTTTCGCAGCGACCCCGACAAACGACAAGACAGCGACCAGTACTCCCAATCCGTCGTCGAGGACAGGACCAGGCGGAAACTGAAGAAATTTGCCGGCAACCGCCTGATTCAGCATCTTGGCAAATGCTGTCTGGTCTACGGCTGCCCTGCAGCCCGCAACTACTTTCTCGGCCGCTGGGAAGCACCTATCCCAACTTCTCCATCCTGCAACGCCCGGTGCGTCGGCTGCATTTCGCTGCAGCCATCCGGCTGCTGCCCCTCGACCCAGGAAAGGATCACCTTCGTCCCTGCGCCAAAAGAAATCAGCGCTATGGCCATCGACCATCTGCAGCTGGCACCGAACCCAATCGTCAGCTTCGGCCAGGGGTGCGAAGGCGAGCCTTTGCTGCAGGCCGATACTATCGCCAGGGCCATCCGGATGATCCGAAAGGAGACGGCGAAGGGGACGATCAACCTCAACTCGAACTCCAGCCTTCCCGGAGCCCTTGAACAACTGATCGCCGCCGGTCTCGACAGTCTCCGTGTCAGCATGAATTCAGCCCAGAAAAAGTATTACTCCAGCTATTACCGCCCCAACGGCTATTCCTTCGATGACGTATTGACATCGATAGGGCTGATGAAGGAAGCCGGACGTTTCGTTTCGCTGAACTACTTCATCCATCCAGGGGTGACGGATTCTCCAGCCGAGTTCGAGGCGCTCCGTACCCTCCTCGCCACATGCCGGCCTGATATGATCCAGTTGCGCAACCTCAACATGGACCCCGAATGGTATCTGAGGACACTCGATTTCCCGCCGGAAGTGCGGGGCATGGGCATCCGGGCCTGGTTTGCAGCGCTGAGGAAAGAATTCCCGGCCCTCAGATTCGGCTACTTCAACCCGTATCTGGCGTAAATGAAATGGGATTTGAAGGGTATTCGGCAGGATGGTCGGCACACTCCGGGCTGCAGAAAAGTTCAACGTCTTTATTGTACTGATTTTTTTTATTGAAATATTCGTTAACTGAGATAGTATGCTAGATAATAAAGCTTATCAGCAACCTTCATCACTTTTGGTGTGTGAAACCATGGATCAGCTACCCAACATGCGATTGACAACACAGCGGCAGATAATTCTCGAAGAGCTCGCCAAAGTCACATCCCACCCGACGGCAAACGAAGTGTACGATATGGTGCGCAAACGACTGCCGAGGATTGGCCTGGGGACCGTCTACAGGAACCTGGAACTGATGGCTGACAGCGGCGTGATCCTCAAGATAGAGGTAGGCGGGACTCAGAAACGGTTCGATGCGACCGTTTATCCCCACTACCATATCCGCTGTTCGCAATGCGGAAAAGTCGACGATATCGACATTCCGGTGCAATTGCATATCAACGAATCAGCTGCGATCGCCAGCAGCTACGAGATTCTCGGCCACCACATTGAGTTCACTGGAATCTGCTATGACTGCCAGCTCAAGCTGAAGGATCACTCCCTCAACTGAGAGCACCGCCTGACCAAGCAAAAAAAGGGGTGGGAGCCAGCCGAGCTTCCCACCCCTTTCTTTTTGCCCCTTATCCTTGCTTTTCAGATAAAATACACCTTGCAGAAGCGCCGTTTCCCCACCTTGGCGAGGACCTCACCGACAGCGGAAATCCTGGTGCTTTGGTCGCTGACCTTCTCGCCATTGAGGCTGACAGCCCCCTGCTGGATCATCCGCCGGCCATCGGAGGTGGAACTGACGAGGCCGGCATCGACGAGCAGCTGGGGAACCCAGATCTCGTCGGATGCAGGGAGCCGCACCTCAGGGATGACATCCGGCAGCCCCCCCTGCTGAAAGACCTTTTCAAAATTCTCCTCCGCCTCCCTTGCTGCCGCCGGTGAATGGAACCGCGCCGTCAGTTCTCGGGCCAGCTGCTTCTTCACTTCCTTCGGATGGATCTGCCCTTTCTCCATCTGCTGCTTCAACTGGGCAATTTCATGACGACTCAGGTCGCTGACCAGGTCGTAATAGCGGAACATCAGTTCGTCCGATATCGACAATACCTTGCCGTATATGCTGTCCGGCGGCTCGGTGATGCCAATATAGTTGCCCAGCGACTTGCTCATCTTGTTGACGCCGTCGAGGCCTTCCAGCAGCGGCAGGGTCAGGACCACCTGGGGCTCCTGCCCCCGCGAGCGCTGCAGGTCCCTGCCCATCAGGACATTGAACAGCTGGTCGGTCCCCCCGAGTTCGACATCGGCATGGAGCGCCACCGAATCATAGCCCTGGATCAGCGGATAGAGAAATTCATGGATCGATATCGGCTTGCCGTTCTCGAAGCGGGTCCGGAAGTCCTCCCTTTCGAACATCCGCGCCACCGTCAGTTCCGAGGCCAGCCGTATCATATCGTAGGAGTTCAGCCTGCCGAGCCACGTGCTGTTGAATACCACCTCCGTCCTGGCGGGGTCGAGGATCTTGAAGACCTGCTCCTTATAGCTCTCGGCGTTCTGCGCCACCTGTTCGACCGTGAGCGCCTTCCTTGTTTCCGATTTGCCGGTCGGATCCCCGATCATCCCGGTGAAATCACCGATAAGAAAATATATCTGGTGTCCGAGATCCTGAAAATGCTTCAACTTTTGCAGCAGAACGGTATGTCCGAGATGGAGATCGGGGGCCGTTGGATCAAACCCGGCCTTCACTTTCAAAGGGATGCCGGTACGAGCGGACTTTTCCAGTTTTTTGACGAGTTCATCGCGGGAGATGCAGTCAACAATCCCCCGCTCAATCAGGGCTATCTGTTCGTCTAATGATGGCATAGGGCAACCAGCATCCTCTGTGTGATTGTATGGAGTGAATCAGCGGGCGTACTCGACGGCCCGTGTCTCCCGGATTACCGTCACCCGGATCTGTCCCGGATAGGTCAGCTGTGTCTCGATCGCCTTGGCGATATCCTGGCAGAGCAGCATGGCATCGCTGTCCTTGATCTTCTTGGAATCGACTATGATCCGCAGGTCACGGCCGGCCTGGATGGCATAGGATTTTTCGACGCCGTTGAACGAATTGGCTATGTTTTCAAGATCCTCCAGTCGCTTGACATAACTCTGCAGCATTTCCTTTCTGGCCCCTGGGCGAGCTCCGGAGAGCGCGTCGGCCGACTGCACCAGGATATCGAGGACACTCTGGGGCGGCAGATCCTCATGGTGGGCGCCGATGGCATAGACCACTTCCTCCGGCTCACCGTATTTCTTCGCCAGGTCCCGACCGATGATCGCATGCGAACCCTCGACCTCGTGATCGACAGCCTTGCCGATATCGTGGAGCAGGCCGGCCCGTTTGGCCATTTTCACATCGAGGCCGAGTTCGGCCGCCATGATACCGCAGAGGAAGGCCACCTCAAGCGAGTGCTGAAGAACGTTCTGACCATAACTGGTGCGGTACTTGAGCCGCCCCAGGATGTTAATCAATTCGACATGGACACCGTGCGCACCAACGTCGAAGGTCGCCTGCTCGCCGGCCTCCCGCATGGTGATCTCCAATTCCTTGGTGACCTTGGCGACGACCTCCTCGATCCGTCCCGGGTGGATCCGGCCATCGCTGATCAGCTGCAGGAGGGCCAGGCGGGCAACTTCACGGCGCACCGGATTGAAACCGGAGAGGATAACCGCTTCAGGCGTGTCATCGATGATGATGTCGATGCCGGTCGCCGCCTCGATCGCCCTGATATTGCGGCCTTCGCGACCGATAATCCGCCCCTTCATCTCGTCGTTGGGCAGCGGCACCATGGAGACGGTCTTATCCGCGACATAGTCTCCGGCATACCTGGAAATCGCCAGCGCCAGGATATTTTTTCCTTTCCTGTCCGCCTCGATCTTCATTTCGTTCTCGATCCGGACCAGCCGTTTTGCTGCATCCATCCTGGCTTCGCTCTCGAGCGAATCCATCAGCATCTTCTTCGCCTCTTCCTGGGTGATGCCGGCAATTCGAGCCATTTCGTAGCGCTGCTTGCCGATCATCTGGTCAACCTCCTTGAGCTTGCCCTCAATCTCGATTTCACGCTGGCGGAGCTTCTTCTCCCCTGCGACCAGTTCGGCATGCTTGATGTCGTAGCCGTCCCATTCCTGCTTCAGGGCCTCACGTTTCTTATTGAGCTGCCGCATCTCATCCTTCAACTCATCCCGCTCGGCCTTCAGTTCCTGTTCCAGGGCCTGTTTTACCTGGTAGGCCTCTTCCTTGCTCTGAAGCAAGGCTTCCTTCTTCAGCTGTTCCGCCTCGACTATGGCGTTTTCGATGATCTGCTTGCTCTGGGTCCTGATATTGTTCTGATGTCCTTCAACGAAACGTTTGCGCAGGAGGAATCCGAGCACCAGGCCGGCACAGATGCCAAGGCAGGCAAAGACAATCGGGTGATAAAGTATGCCCATAAAAATACGATCCTTTTTTTGGGAAACCAGCGCGACGGAAAAGAGGGGAGAACAACAAAGAGAGGGAGGGAATTACTGCAGGCTGGGGAAATCTCAGGCTGACGGCCCTTCTGTGGCTGCAACCCGGTTCTTCACGTTCAGCCGTGAACAACCAGAGGCACTACCGTGCTCCGCCTTTTGCTCCATCGTCTGTTCCCGGTTTCGGAGTGCCGGAACCAGACCACCCGACGTCGCGCAAAAAAGACGAAGAACAACGCATCAACCTTGGCCGCACCGTCTGATACCCCACCAGCACCGCCCTGAAACGCAGCCATCCGCCCTCGACGGGCCGGACCTGCTTCAGCGCATCAGTTCAGGGTATCAAGACAATCAACGGCATTCCCCCAACACGACACCCGACCACACAGGATGCCACTTTCACGCATCATATCAAATACATATGACACATGAGAAGATATTGTAAAAAGCAACTCTGCTTCCCGATTTCAGTTGAACCCACTTTCCGGCGTTCCAGTCGCCAATCTTCAGCTTTCGGATACCGCTTCCGCTCCGGTTACTGGATGCCCGGACGATCGAACAGTTCCGAAATATATTCAAACAGGATTCTTCATCCTGACAAAAAGATTTCCCCACACTGCCGTGTCCGCGGGACAGTTAAACCTAATAAATTAGGTGGGCAGGCTTCATGACAACCTCGGGAGATCCGCAAGCGATTCTCCCTCTTCTGTCAGCGGTAGTGCCCTCTTAACGAGAGTTGGCTCAACACACACCGCAAATCACCAACAGCGCAGGGAAAAACCCGCCGTGCCGTGACGGCACGCCATTACAAAAATATCTAACCACTCTGAACGTCAATGTCAGTACTGCAACTCCTTATACTGGAAATATAGCAGACTTTCAGCCAAACGAAAACAATTTCTCCCCGGAACAATCAGTCCCTGAACAGCCTGGTCCGGATCATCTCATTCAACCGCTTCAGCCTCTCTTCGGTCTCGCTCTGGTAATTTTCGTATTCCTGCTGCAGTTTCACATGACGCGAAGCGATATTGAGACAGGCCAGGATCGCCACCTTGCTGACCGGCAGCGACCCCTGCGGCCCACTGATGTTCTCCTCGATCAACGTTCTCACCATGGAGAAAACGGCCTCAAGTTCCGCTTCCGACGCCCCCGTATAAAAGGCGTATTCCTGACCGAGGAGTTTGAACCGGACTAACCGTTCCAATTCGGACATAGCCAATCACGCCTCATCTGCTCACCGCGGGAAACATCAGGATTCAGCCGGCCGCAACGTCAGTCCTGCTCGACAGTTCCATGGGAATCCCCACCGATTGAAAACAGACTGCCCTGCACCCTGCCTTCAGGATTATCGCCGGTTGCCGGCGAACCGGCGCCCGCGCTGATCTTTTCCCACTCTTCGATCTGCAGGATGATCCCGCTGACCCGGCTGCCGATCTCCGTCCTCTCCGACTCGAGCTGTGCCAGGCTGGCCCGGAGGTCGTCGATCATTTCGTCCCTCTCCTGGACATCCTGGGACAACCGCTCGTTTTCTTTCATCAGCGCATTATACCGGGCCATCAGACTGCTGACAAAAGTCTCGAGACGTCCCAGCTCACTTTCCTGCTTCATATGTTCTGCTCCTTTCGCTTGTTTCCTTGATGGGGATTGACACTGAGGCTGACTATACCATGCAGCGCATTCTCCGCAAGGTATTCCATATTGGACCAATAATTACATGTATAGTCATGGAAATAGTACATTTATTGATCCAGAAAACCTATATCCTGGTGTAGTGCCAGGAAAGCGGTGTCGCGTTGCGATACGGCATGTAGCCATGAAAAACTCTCGGGTCATCATCAAAAACAAGGGGCAGGAAAAATCTGTCCCCTTCCCACATCGGCAGGCTATCCAGGCGATCGATGTCGACCCAGAGCAGCTCACCTTCGGCGTTGGCTGATTTCACAGTTCCCGAAAAGGTGTCGACCCGGAAGATGAAGCCGAACCAGTCCTCGCCCTGCGGTCCAAAACCGGTCCAGTTGATCGTTCCCCGCAGTACCGTCTTTTCACAGATAATCCCTGCTTCCTCCTCAATTTCCCGGACAAGACAGCGGTAGATATCCTCGCACGGTTCCATCTTGCCTCCCAGGCCGTTATATTTCCCGAGGTGCTGGTCATCCTGGCGGCGATTCCGGTGGACGAGCAGGGTCTGCCGGCGATCGGGGGAGATGATGTAGCCGAGTGAGGCCAATATTGGCGTATACATGCTGTTTCCTTTAAATTTTTCCTGTGATTCTTGATTCTTTTCCATTAAAAATTACGGCGAAAACTGTTCCGATCCGCCATCCGATGTGATATATAATCAATATCGATCCATTTTTCCCTGGTTTATCGAGTATGAACACTCACGCTCCGACATCCCTCTCCTCCGTCGCCCGTCTTCTCCGGGGGGTTACCATCCTGCTGATCGGCCTGCTGGCAGCCATGCCGATCGATGCCGGATCCGCCACCGGCAGCGGCCACTTTCCCCTCTATCCGGTCATCCAAGACAATGTCGCGTTCTGGAAGGACGTCTACACCAAATACTCCCGGAACCAGGCCGTCATCCACGACAAGAACGACCTCTCCATCGTCTATGAGGTCGTGGACAAGCTCGACAGGAATCTGCCAGGGGCGGAAAAGGCAAACACATTGCTGCTCGAGCGGAAAACGCGGGAGTATCGTGAACTCCTTACCAGGCTCTCCCGTTCGGCACCCGTCTCCAGCAGGGAGAAACGGGTCGCGGCGATGTTTGCCGGGAAGAATGCCGCCCGGAGGATGGCCATCGCCGCCGAAGCGATCAGGGTGCAAACCGGCATGAAAGAGCGGTTCCGAGAGGGCGTAGTCCGATCCGGAGCTTATATTTCAGAGATCAAGCAGATATTCCGCTCCTACAGCCTGCCGGAAGATCTTGCCTATCTGCCCCACGTCGAATCCTCCTTCGACACGTCCGCCTTCAGCAAAGTTGGGGCTTCGGGGATCTGGCAGTTCACCAAAAGCACGGGCAAGAGTTATCTCCGCATCGACCGGGCCGTCGACGAGCGGAGCGATCCGATCCTCGCCGCCCATGCAGCCGCCAAGTACCTGAAGAACAGCTACGACCAGCTCGGGACCTGGCCTCTGGCCCTGACCTCCTACAATTACGGCACGGCAGGGATGAAACGGGCGGTGAACGAAAAGGGCTCCTATGAGCGCATTTTCACCGAATACGAGAAAGGGCATTTCAAATTCGCCTCCAGAAATTTCTACTCGGAATTTCTGGCTGCCCTCGCAAGTGCCAAGGAGCTCGAGCAGCAACCCTCGATTCGTCTCGATCGGCCGGAACCGAGCCGGACCGTCACCCTGAAGAAGAGTGCCGGCATCCGTGAAATCAGAAAACACTACGGGGTATCGAAAAGCGCCCTCGAACGCCTGAACCCCGCCCTCAGGCCGGACGTTTTCTCCGGCGCCAGGAACGTGCCCAAGGGCTATGCCTTGCGCCTGCCGGCTTCCCGTCAAGCCGACCAGCCGGTCATCGCCGCGCGGGAGAAGAAAACGCCCGCCAAAAACGGCGCAACGGCCGCAGTCCACCAGGTCAGGCCAGGCGAAAACCTGACCACCATCGCCAGGCAACACGGCCTCTCTCCGCAGTCGCTGGCAAAGGCCAATGGCATCGACGGCTCGGTTATCCGGGTCGGCCAGAAACTGCATATCCCGGCCCGGACCACTTCTGTCACCTCGGCCGCTGCCGCCGAGACGGACAAGAAGTCCATTTCGCGGCTCGCCGTCTACAAGACCACCGTCCATAATGGCAAACGGTATGGCAAGATCCAGGTTCAGCCCGGCGAGTCGCTGCGCCTGCTGGCCCAGTGGACAGCCACGCCGCCGGTCGTGCTGCAGCGCCTGAACAACCTGAAGGCGGGCAAGGTGCAGCCGGGCAAACACCTGGTCCTGGTCTTCGACAAGGTCTCCGTCGATTTCTTCCATAAGAAGCGAAAGCAGTTCCACACCAGGGATCAGAAGGACGAAGCGGCCGTAACCCGAACGACCGGCTGAAGCCCGCCGCAGGCATTTCGCCGCTTCACCATGCCCGCCTGTCTGTTTTCCCGGCTGCCGACCGCAGGTCTGCTGCCGGCGGCGTCAAAACACATCCCATTCAACCCCCAAAAGGCATCATGGACATCTCACAGACTATTGCAGAGTTGAAAAACCGGCCCGGCTTCAAGGACAATGTCGGTATGATCCTGGTTCACAACGGCGTCGTCCGGAACTGGTCGCGGAAGGACCGCTCCAGCGTGACCGCCCTGGAGGTCGCTCCCGATCATGGCAGGATAGAACAATTGCGCCAGGAATACCTCCGGCGGGAGGGGATCTTCGAAATCATAATCGAGGCCCGGTCCGGCACCTTCAGCCCCGGCGACGATCTGCTCTTCATCATCGTCGCCGGCGACATCCGCGAAAACATCAAGCCGGTGCTGTCTGAGCTGCTCGACCGCGTCAAGAGCGAGGCGATCGCCAAGCGGGAGATTGCCGGCCGCTGACCCCATGACCGACAGAAAGCCATGACCACAGCCAAGGATATCATCGCCAGGTTCAGCGACATCCAGACCCTGCCCCATGTCGTGACCCGACTCTCGAAACTGCTCGCCGACAGCAACTCGACGATGCGGGATTTCGAGGAGGTGATCAAGATGGATCCGGTCCTCGTCGCCCGCCTGCTCCGGCTGGTCAACAGCCCCTTTTACGGACTGGCCCGGAAAGTCGACTCGATCGGACGCGCCGTGGCCTTCATCGGCATGAAGAACCTGCACAATCTCGTCGTCACCGATGCCCTGAAAAGCATCTTCAGGGAAAATGGCGAACCTGCCCCCTTCTCCCGCAAGCGGCTGTGGATGCACTGCGCCGCGGTCAGCATCTGCAGCAAGATGGTGGCGGAAAGGATCTTCGGCATCAACGGAGATGACGTGTATCTCTGTGGCATTCTCCACGATTTCGGCATCATCGTCGAGGAACAGGTCAAGACGGCGGAATTTCTCCAGGTGTGCGCGAACAGCCCGAATTCGGCAGCGATGATCGAACAGGAGCGCCACTTCCTGGGGACGGACCACTGCGAGATCGGCTATCTGCTGACCCTGGAATGGTCGATGCCCGCCGCCATCCGGGAGGCGATCCGCGACCACCACACCCTCTTCGACACCATCCGGCCGGAAAGCATCACCGGCATCATCCAGATCGCCGAATATCTCAGCAGCCAGCTCGGCCACACGACACTGCCCTCGATGGAAGTGACCATCTCGCCCCCGCTTATCGAACACATCCGTGAAAATGCAGACGAATACGCGATCCTGATGGACGATCTGCCCGAGGAGATGACAAAGGCCCAGGATGTCTACGGCCCCGAGGAGGGCCGCTGACGGTGGAGATGGTCGATCTCTTCGGCAGGATCGAATCCGCCGCAGCCGACACGGCCGCGTTCCTCGCCTTCCTCCGCCAATCCCTGCCACACCTGGAGATTGAACTGCTGCCGGGAAACAGCCAGCCAGCTGCCTCAACCAGCCGATCAGCGACTCACCTGAGCCGCGCCACTGCCGGTGGCCAGGTCCTCGACCTGCCCGCACACGGCCTGGCGCTGCTGTTTTCGCCAAAGGAGACCACCCCGCGCGACGACGCCGATCTGATCGGCATGGCCGTCGATCTGTACTTCACCCAGCAGGAGCTGCAGAAGGCTCAGAAGAAGCTGGCTATCCAGAAAAGGCAGTTCGACCGCAAATCCCAGGTCCTTGAAACCAAGTACCAGGAAATGCTGGAAGAGACCCAGCGGAGCTACGGCATCATCCAGGAGCAGCAGGAAAATTATTCGAAGACCCTGCAGTCGGAGATCAGGAAGCAGACGCGGGAACTGCGCAAATCGAAACTCGCTGCCGAGGCCGCCAGCATCGCCAAGAGCGAGTTCCTGGCATCGATGAGTCATGAGATCCGGACGCCGATGAACGGGATCATCGGCTTCACCGACATGCTGCTGGCGACGCAGCTCGATGAGGAACAGCTTGACAGTGCGATGACGATCAAGCGCAGCGGCGAGGCCCTGCTCAGCCTGATCAACGATATCCTCGATTTCTCCAAGGTCGAGGCCGGACAGATGACCCTCGAATATATCGACTTCGATCCCGAAATCACCGCCCATGACGTCTGCGACCTGATCAGGCCGAGGGTCGCCGGCAAACCGATCGAGGTCCTCTGCCGCATCGACAACGCCCTGCCGGCGACGATCAAGGGTGATCCCGGCCGATTCAGGCAGGTACTGGTCAACCTCCTCGGCAATGCGGCGAAATTCACCGAGAAGGGTGAGCTGGAACTGTCAATCGGCGTGGCGGAAGAGGATGAGGAGACGATATCTCTGCACTGCCGGATCCGTGACACCGGCATCGGGCTGCCGGAATCGAAATTTGAAACCATCTTCGAGGCCTTCAGGCAGGCGGATGGCTCAACCACCCGCAAATACGGCGGTACCGGCCTGGGTTTGTCGATCTCCCGCAGGATCGCCCGGCTGATGGATGGCGACATCTGGGTCGAGAGCACAGAAGGAGCGGGCGCCACCTTCCACTACACCTCGGTGATGCGCAAGACGACCCAACCCCTGCCGCTCCCCGAACTGCGCCAGGATCTCCAGGGCGTCAGGGTGCTGGTCGTTGACGACAACCCGGTCAACAACGAAATCCTCACCGACATCCTGACCACGGCAGGGATGCAGGTCAGCACCCTGCTCGACGGCCGCAATGTCATCGACACCCTGCGGGAGGCCGAATCAACGGGAAAGGCCTACGATCTTGCCATCCTCGATCTGCAGATGCCGACTGTCAACGGCTTTGAACTGGCTGCAGCGATTCGCGCCTCGGACCTTGCCCGGCGCTCCATCCCCCTGCTCGCCTACACCTCGTCGGCCGAAAGGGTGGCTGCCCGCTGCCGGGACATGGGTTTCAATGCCTTCCTGACCAAACCGGCCCGCCGTTACATCCTGCTGCGAACCCTGTCGAAGATGCTCAGCAGCCAGGCAACGTCCGACCAGCCAGCCGTCGAAACAAAACTGGTCACCCAGTATTCAGTCCGCGAGGAGATCAAGCACTCCGTCCGTCTGCTGGTCGCCGAAGACAACCCGGTCAATCAGAAGCTGGCGGTGATGATGCTGCAGAAAGCGGGATACACGGTGGAGGTGGTCGGCAACGGGCGGGAAGCGGTTGAGGCCATCCGCCGCGGCCAGAAGCCGTTCGATATCGTCCTGATGGACATCCAGATGCCGGAGATGGATGGCCTCGAGGCGACGCGGCAGATCCGGAGGGAAGGCTTCACCGATATCCCGGTCATCGCCATGACGGCCAATGCGATGAAGGGCGACAGGGAAATCTGCATCGAGGCCGGCATGAACGATTACATCAGCAAACCGATCAAGAGGGAGATCGTCTTCTCCATCGTCGAGAAATGGCTCTATGAGCGGAATTGAAGGTACCCCGTCATGAGCGGGGCCTTCCTGTCAAACATTGCCGGCGCCGTTTTCGCCTGGCTCGACGGCGGGAGATCGGACCAGGGGCCGCTCTCCTCCACCCTGCGCCGGTTCCTCAGGATCGCTGCCTTCACCCTCCGCGGGTTCCACCGCAACGACCTGTCGCTGCGGGCCTCCGCCCTGACCCTGACCATCCTGCTGTCGCTGGTGCCGATCCTGGCGATGAGCGCCGCCGTCATCAAGGGCCTTGGCGGCGACAACCACCTCCGGCAGATGGCCTATGATTCCCTTGCCATCCTCGAGCAACAGGCCATGCCGATTGTCCCCGGGACGGCCCCGCAGGCGACCTCGGAAACCACCCTTTTCGACCACCTGCGGGCGGCGGTGGACACGACCTTCGATTATGTTGAACGGACCAACTTCGCCACCCTCGGCACCATCGGCACATTCGCCCTTATCTTCAGCGTCATGCTGGTCCTGCACCAGATCGAGGGGGCGATGAACACCATCTGGCAGGTTGCGGCCGGCCGCTCCTTCCTGCGCAAGCTTTCCGACTACATCACCCTGCTGGTCCTGATGCCCCTGGCCGTCAACATCGGTTTCGCGGCCAGCGCCTTCATCGCAAGGCCTGATCTCCTCACCCGACTGGACGCCTTCATCCCGGTACTGTGGCTGCAGGGCCAGTTGTTGAAGGCCATCCCGATCGTCATCATCACCCTGACCCTGTGGATCATCTACCTGTTCTTTCCCAACACCAGGGTCAGAACCATGCCGGCCTTTGCCGGGGCCATCGCCGCGGCTGTTTGCTGGTTTGCCGCCCAGAGCCTCTTTGTCTCGATGCAGATCGGGGTGTCCAGGTACAACGCCATCTACGGCTCATTCGCCAGTCTGCCGCTCTTCCTCCTCTGGATCCATTTCGTCTGGCTCGTCATCCTGGCCGGGGCCCAACTGGCCTGGACCATCCAGAATATCGCGACACTGCGGCTTACCCCGCCGGCAGCGCAGCCGTCGCAGCGGCTTGATGCGGCCTTCGCCGTCATGATCGAGGTGCAGCGGGCCTTCGAACGGCAGCATGCGCTGACCGACGCCGAACTGGCCCGGCAGCTCTCCGGCCATGACCGGGAAATCATCAGGACCGTTCTGGACGACCTGAGCGGGGCGGGCCTGCTGCACCGCTCGGACTCCGACGGCCGCCTGCTGCCGGCCGGCCCTGCCGACGCCTTCCGGCCCTCCGAACTCGTCGCCCTGTTCAGCGGGCAGGGATCTCCGGACCCGACGAAACGCCACCAATAAAAAAGGCGGGGAGGATACGCCTCCCCGCCCTGCCGCGATCTTGCCGAGCCTGGCCGCAGGGGCCCGGCCGGACGCGTTCAGTCTGCCGCCCTTCCCTCCAGGGTGATGGTGAACTCCGAGCCGACCCCTTCCTGGCTGCGGACGTCGATTTTGCCGCCATGGGCCTGGACGATGTGCTTGACGATAGCCAGGCCGAGCCCGGTGCCGCCAACCGCCCTGCTCCTCGCCTTGTCGCTGCGGTAGAAGCGCTCAAAAAGACGCGGCAGATGCTCGGCGGCGATGCCGCAGCCGGTGTCTCTGACCGTGATCGTGACCTTGCGGCCATCGCCCTTGTCACCGGTAAGACGGGCGGAGACGGTGACGAGGTCATCCTTGCGGCTGTATTTGACCGCATTGACCAGCAGGTTGACGATCGCCTGTTCGAGCAGGGTGTGGTTCATCGTCACCAGGATGTCTTCCGGGCAGTCGACAACCAGGCCGACACCGACCCGGCCAGCCTCGATCTGACAGGTCTGGACCGCCGACTCCAGGGCCATCCGCAACGGCCCTTCCTGCAGAAGGATATCGCCGACGCTCGATTCCTGCTCGATCCGCGACAGGGCCAGCAGATCGTCGATGATGGCGTTCAGCCGGTCGGACTGGCGCTGCACCGTCTGCAGGAACTTGATCGCATCTTCGCGGTTGTCGATGGCCCCGTCGAGCAGGGTCTCGACATAGCCGCGGATCGAGGTGATCGGGGTGCGCAGCTCGTGGGAGACATTGGCGACGAAATCACGGCGGATGGTCTCGAGCCGCCGCAGCTTGGTCACGTCGTTGATCACCACCAGGGCGCCGACCTTCCGGGCCTTGCCATCATAGAGGGTGACGATGCGGACCTGCAGCAGCTTCTCGCCGTTCTGCTCCCTGAAGACAATCTCCTTCTCCACCGACTCGCCGGTTGTCAGCACCCGGCCGATCTGGACCTGCAGTTCGATATGGCGGACCAACGCCTGCAGCAGCTTGCCGGGCGCCTGCCGGTGATCGATGCCGAGCAGGCGGGCGGCGGCGGCATTGATGCTGATGATCCTCTCCTCCACATCAACCGCGATCACCGCCTCGACCATGCTCGAGAACACCGTATCCAGCTGCTTGCGGTCGGTCTCGATCGTCCTGATCTTCTCATTCAGCATCTCCGCCATCCGGTCCATGGACGAGGCCAGCGAAACCACCTCAAGCGATGCCGAACCGGATTGATGGCCCTGCATCCTCTGGCTGAAATCGCCGCGGGCGAAGGCCTCGGCATTCTTCTTCATTTTCTCCAGCGGCTGGCTGATATTACGAGAGATCACCAGCACAACCAGCGCCGAGACGAGAATGACGAGGACGGAACCGAACGCAATCCGCATCTGGATACCGGAGAGAGCCCGGTCGATGGAGGTAACCGGCACCGCCATGCGCAGGACAGCCTGGATGGCAGCCGGGTCGGCGCCGCCGTCCCGCTGGACCGGGACGGCGACATAGAGCATCGACTCGTTCAGGGTCTTGCTGAAGCGCAGCGATTGCCCCTTCTCGCCGGCGAAGGCCCTGGCGATCTCCGGTCGTTTCAGATGATTTTCCATCGATTCCGGTCGTTCGTTGGAGTCGGCGAGGACGCTGCCATCTTTGGAGATCACGGTAATCCGCGTCACCGACTCCCTGCCGACCTGGACACAGAAGGACCGCAGCTCCGGGGTATCGCCGAGCAGGACCCCGACCCTCGACCGGATCAGACCGGCGCGGGCAGTCAGGTCGGCCTCGACATGATCGAGAAAAAAATCGTGGATGGTGGTTGTTGCATACCAGGTGATGGCGACGATGCTTACGGCAATGGTCAGCAGACTTGCCGGGAAAATGTGCCATATCAGCTTCTTGTGCCGCATCTTATTCTCCTCCGTCCCATGCCGACCTGAACCGGTAGCCGATGCCGCGGACGGTCTCGATCGCATCGCCGGCCTCGCCGAGCTTCTTGCGCAGCCCGAAAATCTGCACGTCGATGGCCCGCGGCGTTACCAGGAAATCATAGCCGCGGACGGCATCGATCATCTGCTGCCGGGTGAAGACCCACCCGGGCTTGGCCGCCAGCAGAGCCAGGATGCCGAATTCCGTCATCGTCAGGTGCAGCTGTTCGCCACCCAGGCGGACCTCGTGCCGGCCTTTGTCGATCTCGAGGCCCGAAACGGCGATGATGTGCTTCTGATCACCCTCGTCGGCCTCCTCCCGGGTCTGGCTGCGCCGGAGCACGGCCTTGACCCTGGCGATCAGCACCTTCGGGCTGAAGGGTTTGGTGATGTAGTCATCGGCACCGTACTCGAGACCGGCTACCACATCCTCTTCCTCGCCCTTGGCGGTCAGCATCAGGATCGGTATCGACGCACGGTGCTTCGAGTCCCCTTTCTTCAGGGCGGCACAGACCTCGGTGCCGCTGATGCCGGGCAGCATCAGGTCGAGCAGGATGCAGTCGATGTCTTCCCGCTCGAGGCAGGCCAGGGCCTCCTCCCCGGAATCGGCACAGGTCACGTGGAATCCGGCCTTGATCAGGTTGTAGCTGACCAGCTGCTGGATGTCCGCCTCATCTTCGACGACAAGTATATGCAGTTTTGCCATGGTGTGTATCCATCCGCCGTATTCTTCCCAAACTCCGCGGCCATCCTGACAGCGCGGCGGAGATCCCCGCCGCTGCCGCACTGGACGGAATGCTGCTGCAGCGCTTCGGGGTTTTGCCGTCACCAAATGTGCTGCATTTCCCCCCCACCCGCAAGGGCAATCCATCCCCTTAATTCAATCCTAACAAAGTCCTAATAGCCAGGAAATATGCGGCCTTTACCTTGTTCCCTGGATGAAGGACGCAACCGCAGACAATTTTCCGTTCCCGCGAGGAAGCACGCATACATGACAACCCATTACACCTTTCACCACGAACTGATCAAGCTGAACAAGAAGGTCCTGAAAATGAGCGCAATGGCGGAAGACCGCGTCCGCAAGGCCGCAGACGTCATCAGGACACGCGACCAGGAACTGATCCAGTGGCTGATCGTCTCCGATTACGAGGTCGACGAGATGGAGATGGAGGTCGAGGAAGAATGCCTGAAGATCCTCGCCCTGCACCAGCCGGTGGCCAGCGATCTCCGCTTTATCATCATGGTCATCAAGGTCAACAGCGAGATCGAGCGGATCGCCGATATCGCCGTCAACATCGCCATGCGGGTGCAGGGAATCGCCAACAGCAAATGGACGGTACCCTCGCCCTACGACTACACAGAGATGGCGGACAAGGTCATCGCCATGCTGAAGATGAGCCTCGACGCCCTCGTCAATCGCGACGTCAAGGCCGCCCGTCAGGTCTTTCTCCTTGACGACGAGATCGACGCCATGCGCACCGAGGCCTACCACCGGGTGAAGGATATGATCCGCAGGCATCCCGAGCATCCCGGCCAGCTGATCAACAGCTATCTGATCGGCCGCCACCTCGAACGGATCGGCGACCGGGCCACCAATATCGCCGAGGAAGTCATCTACCTGGTCGAGGGCGAGATTGTCCGCTGCCCGTGAACGACTCTGATATGCCGACGAACCACTACGCCGCCACAACTGCAACCGCTCGCTGACACCACACCATGGACTTCCTGACCCTGATTCTGCTGCTCCTGCCCATCGGCTTCTGTGCCTATTTCCTCGGGTCACGCAGGGCGGTGGCGGTTGCCGGCGGGAAGGACGGCATCCGCAACCTCCACTCCCTGCCCAGCCATCATGGCGCCTTGACGGCGATCGGTGCCGTCCTGCCGGCTCTTTTCCTCGCCTGCGTGTGGCAGATGGCCCTGCCGCCGGTGCTGACCGGGATCCTGAAAGACGGCCTTCCCGCCGAGATGCGGCAGCTTCCCGCCAACCAATTCAGTCTGATCGTCAACGACATCAAAAACGTCGTCGCCGGCAACATGACCCCCGGCGCGGACCAGACGATGATCCTCGAGGCGGCAGAGCGCTATATCGATCTCCACAACACGGCCGAGATGCTCCTCACCGGACTCGTCCTGCTGGTGGTGGCGGCCTCCTTCCTGTTCGTCCATTCCCGCATCCGTGTCGATCTGCGGGCCAGGAATGTGGTCGAACGGGTGCTGAAGGCCCTGCTCGTCCTCTGTTCCGCCTTTGCCATCTTCACCACCATCGGCATCGTCCTGTCGGTGCTGTTCGAGGCCATCCGCTTCTTCAAGATCGTCCCGCTCCATGAATTCCTGTTCGGCCTCGACTGGAGCCCGCAGATGGCCATCCGTGCCGATCAGACCGGATCCTCCGGGGCCTTCGGCGCCGTACCGGTCTTTGCCGGCACCATGCTGATCGCGCTGATCGCGATGGTTGTCGCCATCCCGATCGGCCTGATGTCGGCCATCTATCTTTCCGAGTACGCCAGCGAACGCCTGCGGACCACCGCCAAGCCGCTGCTCGAGATCCTCGCCGGCATCCCGACGGTCGTCTACGGGTTCTTTGCCGCCCTGACCGTCGCACCGCTGATCCGCGACCTGGGGCTGGCGCTCAACCTGTCGGTATCGTCGGAGAGCGCCCTGGCAGCCGGCCTGGTCATGGGCATCATGATCATCCCGTTCGTCTCGTCGCTGTCCGAGGACGTCCTCCATGCCGTGCCCCAGTCCCTCCGCGACGGCTCGCTGGCCCTGGGCGCGACCCAGTTCGAAACGGTGAAGAACGTCGTCGTCCCGGCCGCCCTGCCCGGTATTGTCGGCGGCATCCTGCTTGCCGTCTCGCGGGCCATCGGCGAAACGATGATCGTGGTCATGGCGGCGGGCCTGTCTGCCAGACTGACCGCCAACCCGTTCGAGGCGGTGACGACGGTTACCGTCCAGATCGTCACCCTGCTGGTCGGCGACCAGGAATTCGACAGCCCCAAGACCCTGGCGGCCTTCGCCCTCGGCCTGGTGCTGTTCTTCTTCACCCTCTTCCTCAACTTCGTCGCCCTCCGGGTGGTCCAGAAATACCGTGAACAATATGAATAGCGACAACCAAACGACAGCCTGCTGCGCCTCCCCCGGCCTGTCGCTCAGCGAGAGGATCGGCAGGGACCTGCCACGCCGCTACCGAAACGAACAACGGTTCCAGCGCCTCGGACTGGCGGCGATCATCATCGCCCTCTCCTTTCTCGTCTTCCTGTTCGGGTCGATCATCAGCAGCGGGTACAGCGCCTTCCGCCAGACCTATGTCCAGCTGACGGTCACGTTCGACAAAGAGGCCTTTACCAGCGAGAACCTCGCCGCCGCCGATTACGCCGGCATGGTCAAGGGCTCGTTGCGCACGATGTTCCCGGCAGTCAAAGGCCGCAACGACTTGAAGAATCTCTACAAGATCGTCAGTCCTTCCGCTTCCTTCGCGCTGCTGGAGATGGTGACCCGCAACACCAAGCTCATCGGCACCACCCAGACCGTCTGGGTGCTCGCCGACGACGACGTCGACATGCTGATCAAGGGACAGCTGAGCGGTGAGGGAGATGAGAGCAACCGCCGCCTGAAGGACAACCAGCTCGCCTGGATCGATCAGCTGAAGGAACAGGGCAAGATCGAGACCCGTTTCAATACCACCTTCTTCACCTCCGGAGATTCCCGCGAGCCGGAACAGGCCGGTATCTGGGGCGCGGTGATGGGTTCGTTCTACTCCCTGCTGATCACCCTGCTGCTCTCCTTTCCCATCGGCGTCATGGCAGCCATCTACCTCGAGGAGTTCGCCCCGGACAATGTCTGGACCAACATCATCGAGGTCAACATCAACAACCTCGCCGCGGTGCCGTCGATCATTTTCGGCCTGCTCGGTCTGGCGATCTTCATCAACTTCTTCGGCATGCCGCGTTCGACGCCGGTGGTCGGCGGCCTGGTGCTGACCCTGATGACCCTGCCGGTCATCATCATAGCCAGCCGCGCCTCGCTGAAATCGGTCCCGCCGTCAATCCGCGAGGCGGCGCTCGGAGTCGGCGCCTCGCAGATGCAGACGGTGGTCCATCATGTCCTGCCGCTGGCCCTGCCCGGCATGCTGACCGGCACCATCATCGGCATGGCGAGGGCCCTTGGCGATACGGCGCCGCTCCTGATGATCGGCATGATCGCCTTCATCGTCGACATCCCCGGCGGCTTCACCGACCCGGCCACCGCCCTGCCGGTACAGATCTTCCTCTGGGCCGACAGCCCGGAGCGGGCCTTCACCGAGAAGACCTCGGCGGCGATCATCGTCCTGCTGGCCTTTTTGATCTTCATGAACGCCAGTGCGGTCATTCTGCGGAAGAAATTTGAAATCAAGTGGTAGCAGTGAATCGGTTCAACTCTCAACCCGAAAAGAAGTGCCAACACGCAATCCAACACACAAGGAGAACACAATGAACGTACGCAGCATCTTTCTGGCCAGCGCCCTGACCATGACCATGATCAGCACCGGTACCGCCATGGCGGCCCGCGACTCGATCTCGATCGTCGGGTCGTCCACCGTCTACCCGTTCGCCACCGTCGTCGCCGAGCAGTTCGGCAAGGCCTCCAACTTCAAGACCCCGAAAATCGAGTCCACCGGCACTGGCGGCGGCTTCAAGCTGTTCTGCGGCGGCGTCGGCGTCAACTTCCCGGATATCTCCAACGCCTCGCGGGCGATCAAGGATTCCGAGAAAGAGACCTGCGCCAAGAACGGCGTCACCGACATCATCGAATTGAAGATCGGCTACGACGGCATCGCCGTCGCCAATACCAAGACCGCTCCGCAGATGAAGCTGACCCGCAAGGAGATCTTCCTGGCGCTGGCCAAGGACGTACCGGATCCGGCCAACGACGGCAAGCTGATCCCCAACCCGTACAAGACCTGGAAGGAGATCAACCCTGAACTGCCCGACACCGCCATCGAGGTCCTCGGTCCGCCGCCGACCTCCGGCACCCGCGACGCCTTCACCGAGATGGTCCTGGTCGCCGGCGCCGAGGAATTCGACTTCATCAAGAAGATGGCCAAGGAAGACAAGGATGGGTTCAAGAAGCTCAGCGAGACCGTTCGTGAAGACGGCGCCTATATCGAGGCCGGCGAGAACGACAACCTGATCGTCCAGAAGCTGCAGGCCAACCCGAAGGCCCTCGGCATCTTCGGTTTCTCCTTCCTCGACCAGAACGCCGATGCGGTCCAGGGTTCGCTGATCGAGGGCGAGGCCCCGACCTTCGAGAACATCTCCGCCGGCAAGTATGCCGTATCCCGCCCGCTCTTCATCTACATCAAGAAGGCCCACATCGGCGTGATCCCCGGCATCAAGGAGTTCATCACCGAGTTCTCCAGCGAAAAGGCCTGGGGTGACGAGGGCTACCTCGCCGACAAGGGAATGATCCCGATGCCGGCCGAGGAACGGAAGAAATACGCCGACGATGTCGCCAACCTGAAGACCATGTAATACAATGAATGGTACCGGGCGGGCCGCGGGAGCATTGCCCCCGGCCCGCCCGGTTCTCCCCATAAAGCATACCGGACATTCACAGTAGAAGTAGAGATATGATTATGGAACTGACATCCCCACAAGTCGGGACGAGCACCCAGTCGACCATGGAAGGATCGGGATTCGCCGCGTCGCAGCAGGCCGGCGGCCAGTCCGCGCCCCGCCAGACGGTCGGCGACCCGTTTGTCGCCAATCCCCGTATGACCGCCAGGGATGTCGCCGTCTACTACGGCGAGAAATGCGCCATCCGCGGCATCAGTATCGATGTCGGATGCAACGAAGTGCTGGCGATGATCGGACCATCCGGCTGCGGCAAGTCGACCTTTCTGCGCTGTCTCAACCGGATGAACGACACGGTCCCCGGCTGCCGGGTAACCGGTGAGATCAGGCTCGACGAGGAGGACATCTACGCTCCTTCGGTCGACGTCGTGCCGCTCAGGGCCCGAGTCGGGATGGTCTTCCAGAAACCCAATCCCTTTCCCAAATCGATATTCGACAACGTCGCCTACGGGCCGAAGATCCATGGTCTGATCCGCGACAAGGCCGATCTCGAGGAGGTCGTAGAAACTTCCCTGAGCAAGGCCGGGTTGTGGGAAGAGGTGAAGGACCGCCTGCATGAGCCCGGCACCGGCCTCTCCGGCGGCCAGCAGCAGCGCCTGTGCATCGCGCGGGCCATCGCCGTCAGCCCGGAGGTGATCCTGATGGACGAACCGTGTTCGGCGCTTGACCCGATCGCCACCGCCAAGATCGAGGAACTGATCGCCGAGCTGCGGACCCAGTACTCGATCGTCATCGTCACCCACGCCATGCAGCAGGCGTCCCGGGTTTCCCAGCGTACCGCCTACTTCCATCTCGGCGACCTGATCGAGGTCGGCCCCACCGAACGGATTTTCACCAATCCCCGCCATCGGCTGACCGAGGATTACATCACCGGACGTTTCGGCTGATGCCAGCCCCCTGAAGTGCACCAATGCAAAAAGGCCCGGTGGAAAATTCCACCGGGCCTTTTCATTTCAGCAGTCGGTCAGCAGGAGTCCGCTCATTGCGGTTCATCGTGGCAGAGATCGCAGCTCTGGGAGATGGTCTTGCCGAACTTGGTCTCGTGGGTATCGTCATGGCAGCGGAAGCAGCCGTAGCCGTCGGCTTCGTCCTGATGGCCGTTGTGTCCCTTGTACGTACCCCAGGTCACCTTCATCGCCGGCCAGACGTTGCCGAGGTAGGCCTCGAGGAGATAGTTGCCGGAGGCGATCAGTTCGGCCTCATGCTCCCTGGCAAAATCATCGCCATGCCTCTTGGCCTGCAGGGTGACCAGATCCTCGACGATCTGCTCCCTGGCTTCCTCGCGCGTGGCATACTCGGTCTGCAGGACGGTGAACGAATCCTCGCGGATACCGGGCAGTTCCGGATTGATTTTCTTGGAAAAGAGACCCAGGTCGATCTTTTCCGCCAGATTCTCATACACGTGGGTGGGCCGGTTATGGCAGTCGATGCAGTCCATGGTCCGCCAGACGCCGTCTCCGGCCGGTGCTTCTCCTTCGCCGCCGGGGACTTCATACTCTTCGGTGATGCCGTTGGGTTTCGTCACCTTGATCTTGCCAATGGCCGTCCGGGTACTGTTCAGGGACTGGTACTCGACCTTGACATCCTTGCTGACATGCCAGTGGATGCCTTCGAAGGTATCGGTAAAGGGGTTGCGCCCGCCGATATGCAGCGAGACTTCCTGGATGCTGGGTTCCGCCTGGTTGTCGTTGGAAAAGGCGATGAACTGCTTGGTCCGCTTGCCATGGAATTTCTCCGGCCAGTGGCAGGCCTCGCAGGTATCCCTGGCCGGGCGGAGATGTTCGACCGGGGCCGGTATAGGGGTGCTGTAGCTGCCGTCGATAACCGCCTTGACCTGCCTGAGCCCCGACAGTTTGGCCTTGACGTACCACTCCGCGCCGGAGCCGATGTGGCACTGCACACAGCCGACCTTGGCATGGGGGGAGCGCTGGTAGGCAGTATATTCCGGGTCCATGACCGTGTGGCAGACAGCCCCGCAGAAGAAATCGGATTCGGTGAAATGGTACGCCTCATAGACAACCAGGGCGAAGATCGTCAGGTTGATCACCGACAGGACCAGAAACAGGATGACAGCCCGGCGGTGAATTTTCTTGCTGAAATCGATGACCAGGAACACCTTGCTGAGACTGTTCCTGAACCAGCGCTTGCGCCGGACGTAAAACGAAACGGGGATCAGAATCAATCCGAACAGCATGCCGGCAGGGAAGATCAGGAAGGTGACGATGGCGGCATAGTGGTTTTCGATCAGGCCGGTCATGTGGCCGAACAGACCGAGTATCAGCAACGTAAAGCATACCGTCGTCAGGCCGACCCCGAACAGGCCGATCGGTGTCTTCCATGATATCCCGAGCTGTTCCTGCCAGGTAAGGCGGAGTTCCGCCTCGCCTTCTTCAGCAGTATTGTTCTCCTGTGGTACGTTCTCTGCCATTTCCCTTTCTCCTCACGGGCCTTTGGGTGTTCTTCAGCGGGACAACGGGCACCGGGACTGTGGCGAAGCCCGCGCGATGGCAGTCGCCAGACTCCATGTCCTCCCCCTGCATCACGAGGTGATCTTCCCCCAGGTGCCGGCAATCCTCGTCCCGCCTTCTATGATCTTGTGCAGCATCTCCCTGTGTTCACGTGGCAGGTCCAGCTCCTCGGCCGTATCGCTGAGGAGCTGGGCATAGTTCATGATCCCGTTCAGCTGATTGGTCGTTTCATTGACCGTCTCCGCCAGCAGCGCCATGGCTGCATCACCCGCATCGCTGTCCTGTTGCCGGCCGCGCTGCCGACGCTGGCCGATCGCCTCGGCCAGCTCGGCCAGCTCGCGACAGGCCGAGGCCGGGGGGATCACATCGGCCTCCTGGTCCTCGGGATCCCGCAGCTGTTCCGTCATCCGCACAAGCGGCACGAGGGTGCGGCGATAGAGATAGACAAGCCCGAAACTGGCCAGGCTGATGCCCAGACCCATGATGCCGATGATCGTCTTCTGCAGCGTGACGATGGCGGCCCGGGCCTGGCCGACGACGATCCGGTCATACCGGAGCAGCTGGTCGGCGACCGCCCGCAGCTGTTCCTGCAGCTGCACCCCACCGTCGGAACGTTCGCCTCCGTTCAGCATCTTCCGCAGGGAGATGACCACCGCCGCCATGTCGATCCTGCCGATCAGGGCCACGCTCAATTGCGGAGGGACTGAAGGGTCCTCTTCGAACCTGCTGATATCGGTGTGGAGTTTTTCCAGTTCAGGGATGGCCTGCTCCAGCTTCTCCCGGCTGCCGGCGATCAGGCCGCTGGTGATCAGCTCCCTGACTGTCGCAAAGCGGAAGATCATCTGGCCGCTGTGACCGGCAATGGCGGCGAAATCACGGTTCAGCTGCTGCTGCCGCAACAGCAGGGTGACTATCAGGGCCAGAAGGACGGCCATCAGGATGAAGGCGAGCCAGAGGTGGCGTTTCAGAGAGTACATGTTTCGCCACCCCCCCCCTTGCAGTGCAGGCAGTGCCCCCTGGCCGGACAGTTGGCGCACTCGCCTTCGTCCTCCTCGTTGTCTTCCATCAGCTGCTTCTTCCGCAATGCACACTGGTAGATGATCTCGAATTCCTCGCTGTCGAGGGTCTCGACCTGCAGCAGGATCTCGGCCAGCGACTTGAGGAAGACCCGGTCCCGGTCGAGGATCTGCAGGGCCTGGTCATAGCAGGAATTCAGCAGCGCCTTGATCTCCCGGTCGATGATTGCGGCGGTGTCGCTGCTCACCCCGAGTCCGGTGGGCCCGGCACTGAGAAAGCCGCTGTCCCCGAGGGCGAATGCGCGCGGACCGAGGGTCTCGCTCATCCCCCAGCGGCAGATCATGTTGGTAGCGATATCGGTGGCAAGCACCAGGTCATTTTCAGCCCGCGTGGTCTGTGTCTTGAACACGATTTTCTCGGCGGCGCGACCGCCCAGGAGGATGGTGATTCTGTTCTTCAGGTAGTCGGAACTGTAGGCATAGCGGTCGCCCATCGGCAACTGCTGGGTCTGGCCGAGGGCGCGTCCCCTGGGAATGATGGAAATTTTATGGATCGGATCGGAGTCGGGCAGCATCTGGGCGACAATGGCGTGGCCGGCCTCGTGATACGCCAGCACCAGCCTGTCCTTTTCCGTCAGGACCATGCCTTTGCGCTCGACCCCCATCAGGATCCGATCCCGGGCCATGTCGAAATGCTCATGACCGACCATCTCGCGGCCGCTTCTGGCAGCCAGCAGTGCTGCCTCATTGATCAGGTTGGCGAGCTCGGCGCCGGTGAAGCCGGAGGTCATCTGGGCAATCTGTTCCAGATCTATGTCGGAAGCGAGCTGGACTTTCTGGCAGTGCACCTCGAGGATCCTGGTCCGGCCCTTCAGGTCCGGGGGCAAGATGGTGATCTGGCGATCGAAGCGGCCCGGTCTGCGCAGGGCCGGATCGAGGATATCGGGGCGGTTGGTGGCCGCCAGGACGATGATGTTGTCGGTCGAACTGAAACCGTCCATTTCGACGAGCAGGGCGTTCAGGGTCTGCCCGCGTTCGTCCTGGCTGTCGGTGGCGCCTGAGGTCCGACGGATGCCGACGGCGTCGATCTCGTCGATGAAGATGATGCAGGGAGCGTTCTTCTTCGCATCGCGGAAGATATCGCGGACCCTCGAGGCGCCGACGCCGACGAACATCTCGACGAAATCGGAACCGCTGAAGCTGTAGAACGGCACGCCGGCCTCGCCGGCGACGGCGCGGGCCAGCAGGGTCTTGCCGGTTCCTGGTGGCCCCTGCAACAGCACACCATGTGGCATATAGGCGCCAACATTGCTGAACTGCTGAGGATTCTTGAGATAATTGACTATCTCTTCCAGCTCCTCTTTCGCTTCGGGGACACCGGCCACATCGTCGAAGGTCACCTTGTGGCCGTTGCTGGTGGGGATAATCCGCTTGTCGCGGGCGAACCTTGATTCGTCTTCGGTTCGCCGTTTGGACTGAAGGGAGAACCAGATCACCGATCCGAGCAGCAGGGCGAAAAAGAACAGCCCCCCCTGAAAGTAATACAGGGTGTAGTCCTCATTCACCGTGATGCGCACCCTCCCCCCGGTGATGGAGCCGGCAAGGCCTGACGGGTCCATGACCCGCGCGACATAGCGGACACCATCATCGGTGCTCACCTCCACCTTGCTGCCGGTGAAATCGAGGGCCGCCACTTTATTTTCGGCAATGTGTTGCACCAGTTCTGTGTAGTTGCGGACTGGCAGCCTGTTTTCAATGGACCAGAAAAAATACGCCAGAAAACCACAAAAAATGACGATAAAAAATATGAGGACGTTTCTGACGACGATGGCCATGGCTCTTCCTTATGAGAGGGCAGAAATACAGGTATTTCTTTCTGTATACTGCACTTTCGGGAAGAAAAAAAGAAATCAGCCCGATTCGTCCGGCGTTCCGGCCATGAGGCCGAAACGCCGCGTCCCCGCTCACTTCCCTATGCCACACTGCCGACCAGTTGCTGCGCCGGCAAAGACACCTATATTCCGAAAACCGCCTTGAACCAGTCGCCGACCAGGGCCAGCGGGCCGCCGCTGGAAACCAGGCCGCCCACCAGGGATGCAAGGCTCCACAACCCGACAATGACGCCAAACACGGCAACGACGGAAATACTGACTTTCGATACCTCGGTCCCGACATCGCTGGTGGTCCCTACGCTCGTTTTGGTCCGCTGATCAACCTGAATCGTATTCTTCATCTCACTACCTCCATAACTATTCTTGTTTGCCGGATACTCTCCCCTTTCGCCGCCTGATTCCAGGTCCTGAGAGAGGATGTTGCCGGCTGCCACAACTCTATCGCACACCTCTCAATATGCATCTGGCATGCCAGAGTCATGAAATATCTTTGCTCAACGATATTCGCATAGAATAACAATGAGATAGACTTCAATTGCCGCGGGAGACAACACTGCAGGCCAGGGAAGGACGCGCCTTTGTCTTCGGCAGCCGCCGTTGCAACATGTGTTGCAACGGCATCAATCCTGCCACAGTGCAACACAAATGCAACACCTCTGCAACAATGGTGCAACACCATTCCGGCGGGGAGGAGGGAGGAAAGGTCGGGGAGGGATCAGGCGAGGTTGTAACGGCGCATCTTCCGATACAGGGTGCTGCGGTCCACCTGGAGCAGTTTGGCGGCCCGGCTCTTGTTGCCGCCGCTCTGCAGCAGGGCCTGGCGAACCATTTCCGCCTCGCTGGGTCCGAGCTGGATGCCCGGCGGCCGGGTACCCTCGGTGGGCGCCGCCTGTGCCGGGGCTGTCAAGGCGGGAACGTCATGGCG
This sequence comes from Desulfobulbaceae bacterium, assembly GCA_008933635.1. Lineage (GTDB taxonomy): Bacteria > Desulfobacterota > Desulfobulbia > Desulfobulbales > Desulfocapsaceae > Desulfoprunum. Next base: position 36,437 of record WBUQ01000026.1, read on the forward strand.
TACCCGGAACAGGTCGACCGGCAGGTTTTCCTGCAGCAGCGTCGCCCCGTTGCAGAGGATACAGGCGCGTTCCATCACGTGGCGCAGTTCCCGGACATTGCCGGGCCAGGAATAGCGCGTCAGGGCATCCATCGCCTGATCGGATATCGTATTGATCTTTCTTCCGATTTTTTCTCTGAACAGGTCGAGGAAATGGTAGACGAGGAGCGGGATGCACTGCCGGCGCTCCCTGAGCGGAGGCAATGTGATCTCGACCACCTTGAGCCGGTAGTAGAGATCCTCGCGGAATATTCCCTGGCGCACCTTCTCGCGCAGGTCGACATTGGTGGCGGCGATGACCCGCACATCGACGTGGAGCGGCGTGTCCTGGCCGACGGGGGTGAAGGTCTTCTCCTGGAGAAAGCGCAGGAGCCGCAGCTGCATGCGGCTTGAGATGTCGCCGATCTCGTCGAGAAAGAGCGTGCCGTTGTCCGCCTGCAGCAGACGTCCCGGCCGGTTGCGGTCGGCACCGGTGAAGGCTCCCTTGCGATGGCCGAACAGTTCGCTCTCCAGCAGATCCTCGGGCACGGCGGCGCAATCGACCTTGACCAGCGGCTTGTCACGACGGCGACTTTCCGCATGGAGGGCCTCCGCCGCCAGTTCCTTGCCGGTCCCCGATTCGCCGGTAATCAGCACTGAGGTGTCGACCTTGCCGACGTTCTCGATCAGTCGGTAGACCTCCTGCATCTCCTCGCTGACGCCGACAAAACCATGGAACTGCCGGCGCTGGCCGCTGTCGATCTCCGGCACACCGAGGCTGATGTCGCGGGCGACGATCACCGCCCCGTTGAACTCCTCGACCGCATCTTTCAGGGGGGCGGCGGTCAGGCTTATCATCCGGATGGTGCCGTCCGCCTTCCGACACTCGACCTGGTGTTCCCGCACCACCTGCCCGTCCAGGATGACTTTGCTGGCATCCTGGAGGCAGGCGATTCCCATCTCCCCCGGCAGCGACTGGAGATCGGTCACCTCCCTGCCATGGATCTCGGCCATCCAGGCCCGGGCGGTATCGTTCAGCTGGACGATCCGCATGTCGGCATCGACGGTGATGATCGCATCGCTGACCGAGCTGAAGATGACCTCGAGATAGCGGCGGTACTTCTCGTTCTCGCGCTGCAGCGCCTGCTTCTCTTTCTCGAGCTGCCAGTGCTTGAGCGCCTGACGGACTATCCGCAGCAGCCCTTCCTTGTTGACCGGTTTCGAAATATACTCGAAGGCCCCATAACGGACTGCCTCGGCCGCCGACTTGAGATTGGGGAAGCCGGTGATCATCACCACCGGACACTCGATGCCGGTGCTCTGGATATGCCTGAGCAGGTC